>JBEVEP010000178.1:0-21200 GCA_040512755.1 Mesorhizobium sp. | reverse complement strand
CCCGCGACTTGGCCTGGCCGAGCGGGCGGTCGATTTCCTTGAAAGGTGGCGGCAAGCATTCCCCCGAATGGCGGGCGGCTCTGGCATTAGCCGCCGGAATCGGACCCGATTCCGGCGGCTAGGGTCTGTTTGGACTCCGGTGATGCCGGCCTGCAAATGGCGGTTTTCTGCGCTCGCCGGGTCTCACGTACATCAAGGTACGCTCCGTTCCGGGTCTCGAAATCCACCATTTTCGGCGCGGCCTGACCTGAATCCCAACAGACCCTAAACTGCCTACGCAACGGCCGGCCCCCGTTTGCCCGGCCGCGAAAACGCTTACTGCTGGTTCAACACGGCCTTCTGCGGATTCGGCGGGAAGGCCGGATCGGTCTTTACGCCGCGCAACAGGTCCAACGCATAGTTCAACTGAATGTCGTCCTTGGGTTCCGGCGGGACGTAAGCAGCCGAACCGGAGCCTTGATCGCCCTCTTCCGCGCCCTTGATGTGACCCTTCAGGTCGGACTCGCCACGCGTTACATCACGGCCCTGCAAGTCCTCCGGCAGCGGCTGCTCCACCTTGATGTCAGGTGTGATGCCCTTGCCCTGGATCGACTTGCCCGCAGGCGTGTAATAGAGCGCCGTGGTAAGCCGCAATGCGCCATTCTCCGCCAGGGGAATGATCGTCTGCACAGAGCCCTTGCCAAATGACTGCGTACCAACAACGGTCGCCCGTCGATGGTCCTGCAGCGCACCCGCGACAATCTCGGAGGCGCTCGCCGAGCCCCCATTGACCAGGACGATCAGTGGTTTGCCGTCGATCAAGTCGCCGGGACGTGAATCGAAGCGCGAGATATCCTTCGGGTCGCGCCCGCGGGTCGAGACGATCTCGCCGCGGTCAAGGAAGCTATCCGAAACGCTAACCGCCTGATCCAGCAGACCGCCAGGATTGAGCCGGAGGTCCAGCACGTAGCCCTTCAGCTTGTCGTTCGGCACCTTGGACTTGATGTCGTCGATCGCCGCCTCGAGATCATCGAAAGTCTTCTCGGTGAAAGAGGTGATCTTCATGTAGCCGACATCGTTCTCGACCCGGTACTTCACCGCCTTCACCTTGATGATATCGCGCACGATCGTGAGCTTGATCGGCTTGTCGGCACCCTCACGCAAGATCGTCAGTTCGATCGGGGTATTCACCAGACCGCGCATTTTTTCGACAGCGTCATTGAGCGTCAGTCCGCGCACTTCCTCGCCATCGATCTCGGAGATGAAATCGCCGGCACGGACACCCGCGCGGGCCGCCGGCGTGTCATCGATCGGGGTGATGACCTTGACCAGCTCGTTCTCCATCGTCACTTCGATGCCCAGGCCGCCAAACTCGCCCTTGGTCTGGACACGCATATCCTTCGCCGCTTCCGGATCCAGATAGGAGGAATGCGGATCGAGAGACGTCAGCATGCCGTTGATGGCGCTTTCCACCAGCGCCTTTTCGTCGGGCGGCGTTACATACTGGCCACGCACGCGCTCGAAGATGTCACCGAAGATCGCCAGCTGACGATATGTTTCTGATCCTGCCGCGTTTGCCGTTGAACTCGGCGCGCCATAGACCAAGCTCATCGCGGATGCGCCCATCAGCGCACCAGCAAACAGAAGCGACACTTTACGTACCATTTCCAGTCCTTCCAGAAAAACGCGCCGCCCACCATGGAGTGGGATCGACGGGCTTACCGTCTTTTCGAAACTCAACATAGAGTTCCGGCCCGGCATTTCCAATCCCAATCGCGGAGGTGCCTGCCACCCTGGCTTCCCCCATCGCGCCGACCGGCTCACCTGCCAAGACAGACTGCCCGGTCGTCACACTGATTCGACCCATTCCTGCCAACACGACATGATAGCCGTCGCCAGCATTCAGGATCAAGAGTTGCCCGTAAGACCTGAACGGCCCCGCATAGAGTACACTTCCGTCGGCAGGCGCAGTAACGATGGCTTCTGATTGTGTCGCAACCATGTCGCCAAGCATCACACCGCCGTTACTGTCATCTTGACCAAAGCGGCGGGTGACCCGACCGGCCACCGGCAGTATTACCTGACCTTGCATTCGCGAAAACGGAGGTGTCTCGACCAGTCGATTACCTTCCGGCACCGGCATCGCAGCCAAAGCTGCTTCCCGCTTGGCGCGTTCCTCTTCCTCGCGGCGCGCCTTTTCCTCAGCAGAACGCGCCCCGACAATGTCTTTCTCGAGAGATGCGATGAGATCCTTCAGGCTGCCGGCCTTGGCTGCAAGCTCGGCCGATCGCTCTTTCTCGCTGACAAGCGCGGCTTCGGATTCGCCTTGCAGCCTGCTTTTTTCTGCAAGGAGCAGACCCAGCCTCCGCTTTTCACTGAGTTGCTCCGCGACGGTGGCCGCAAGGCGCTGTCGCTCCGCCTCAATGGAAGCCGTCACGCGGTTGAGTTCGTTGAGATCGGCGAGCAGGTTCTCGGTCTCGGCCCTGAGCTCGGGTACCACAGCCCCCAACAGAATGGCGCTGCGCACGGAAGAGAGAGCATCCTCCGGCTTGATCAGAAGCGCAGGCTGCGGATTGAGCCCCATGCGCTGCAGCGCGCCCAATACTTCGGCAAGAACGCCGCGCCGCGCGTTGAGCGACCCGCGGATGCTTTCTTGCTGCGTCTTCAGATCCGCGAGCCGGTCGCTTATGGCCTCGATGTCCTGACCTAGCTTCTTCTCAGTCTTGGCCGCCTGGATAAGTGCCGCCGTTATTGTTGCATGATCCTTCTTCACACTGGCGATCTCAGCCGCGAGTTTCTCGAGCCGCTCGGAAGACAGGCTCATATCGCGCAGGACGCCCTCATACTCGTTTCGGCTTGCCGTTTGCCGCGCTTCGATTTCCGCAGAGTCTTCTGCTCTGGTAAGGGGCGCGTAGAGTCCCATCACAGCGAGCGCCAAGGCGCCGAGCCGCACAAGATTGGACTTTGATCGACGTTTTACCGCCATTGAGCTCATCGTTTTTGGACGAATGATTCTGGGAAGGAGGTCACAAGCACTTTGAACCGATGCCCCTCCAAAGAAACGTAGGCTCCCTTTAATCCAAAAGGCATTCCGTGAACATCTTTTCAGGCTCGATGGTAGGGATGGCCAGACAAAATGGTCCCAGCCCGGTAGAGCTGCTCAGCCAGCATGATGCGAACCAGTTGGTGCGGCCAGGTGAGCGAACCAAAAGACAGCAGCAGCGTGGCCGCATCGCGCAGAGGTCCGTCATGACCGTCGGGTCCGCCAACGGCGAAAGCGAGACTGCGCTGACCGCCATCACGAAAGGAGGCGATGCGCTCGGCAAAATTTTCGGAAGACAGATTCTTGCCCCGCTCGTCGAGGAGAACAAGTGCCGACCCGGTAGGAATATGTGCCTGGAGTTTCTGGGCTTCCTCGCGGCGGCGTTCCGCCGCGCCCTGGGCGCGGCTTTCCGGAAACTCACTAACGCCACTGAATTCGAGGCCGATAGCCGTCCCGCTTCTTGCAAAGCGGTCGAAGTAGCGATCCGCCAATTCCTTTTCGGGGCCGGCCTTCATCCGGCCCACGGCATAGACCGCAATCTTCATCCTCTGTCAGCGTCGGTTCAGTGAACCGTCTCTTCCTCGAGGTCGGGGGCCTGCCACATCTTCTCGATGTTGTAGAATTCCCGAACTTCCGGACGGAAGACATGGACGATGATGTCGCCTGCATCGACCAACACCCAGTCAGCGCTGGCCAACCCCTCGACGCGGGCCTGACCGAAGCCAGCATCCTTCAGCGCCTTGATGAGATTGTCGGCAACGGCCGAGACATGGCGGTGTGATCGGCCCGAAGCGACCACCATGTAGTCGCCGAGTGTCGATTTTCCCTGGATGTCGATGGGGACGATATTTTCCGCCTTGGAGTCTTCCAGACTGGCAAGGACTGTCTTGATGGCTCGGGACGCTTCCTCGTGTCGGCTTATCCCGGCCGGCGAAGGCATAACTGATGCCTTCCTCTCAATTGCTGTTCGCAGCGTCTTTCCTTTCGAAACAGGAACAACCAAATCACCCGCAAATCAGGTGACACAGAATAAATAGGCAGAGTTGGGTAACACTTTCAAGACATCTAAAAGAGTGACATTGGTCAATCTCAAGAACGACGATCGATATGCGAATCGCCGTCCTGCGCGAAGGCAAGGTCCACCGCGAGCGGTGCTTGCGCAGTCATAGGCGAGAAGCTGCCTGTTTCGTCATTGGGCACCGGTTTCGCCTTGACCGTGCGCCATACGACAAAGGCTGCGTAAAGTGCCGCGATCACTATGGAAACGAACATGAAGGCCTGGGTGCCGTAGACGGCCATCAATAGTGTTACGACTCCTGGAACGACGAACCCGGACAGCGACCAGGCAAAAAGCATCGAACTCGATAAGGTAACAAGGTCCTGTTTTCCCGCGCGGTCGTTCGCGTGCGCACTGGCCAGGGAGTAGATGGATTCGGCTGCGCCGTCCCAAACGATGTAAATGATGATAAGGACGGCGAGCGTGCTGCCGTCGAAGTGCACAGCAAACAATCCGGCGATGACAACCAGCACGGAGGCGGCAATCAGCGTGTAGCGGCGATCGGTGCGATCGGAGATCCATCCGAAGGGAATTTGCAGGAGGAGCGTACCGAGTGGCATAGCCGAAAGCAGCAGCGCAACGTCGTGCTGACTATATCCCTTGGCGGTCGCATGGATCGGCGCGAACCCTGTGATCGCCATCGACAGGCCGCCGACGGCGAGCATGCCAGCCACGCCGACCGGAGAAATACGCCAGGCATGACGAAGCGCCAGCGACGCCGCCTGCGGAGCGGGCGGCTGACGCAGCCGCGTCAATCCCACGGGCAGAATTGAAAGCGCGGTAAAGGCTATCCCGATGAGCGGGGCCTCGGCACTTGCGATATCGACAAAAGCCAGCAGGTAATAGCCAGCGCCGAGACCGGCTATATACGCCACATAGAAGACGGCCATGACCCGGCCGCGGATTGCATTGCCCACCGCGTCATTCAGCCAGCTTTGGGCGACGACAAACAGACCGCATATGGCCAGTCCATAAAGCGCTCTCGCAGCGACCCAGAGGACCGGGTATACTCCCGCGCCGACAGCGGAATTGGACAATGCGATGAGGGCTGAAAGCACCATGAAGGCCCTTGCGTGGCCAACGCGCTTAACCAGCGGACCGATGAGAATGCATCCTGCAAGGCCGCCGGCTGACAGTCCGGTGACAATCGTGCCGGCCCAGGCGGGCGCGAAGCCCTCCGCACCGAGGCGCACCGGAATATAGGCGAACATCAGCCCGTTTCCGACGGCGACCAGCGCCATCGAAAGGATAACGCTGGCGATTGCAATCATGGGCGGCGGCGCTTCGCCGCGGTCTCTTTCTTCCTGGCCGATTGCTTTCAGCGTCGCTTCCATCTCGACAGACTGCCCGCCGGCCCAGCGCTACGAAGCTGCAAAAGCGACATGTTTTGCTTGCGCCGTGCCTGGCCCGGCGATCAAGCGCAGTTGGATCAATGACGTCTGGACGCAGCGAGCCGAAGCGCCGTAGACGACAGCGAGGATCGCGGCCCGTGAATGAACGTCCATGCGGGAGCCCGCATGCGCGCAAGCCGCGGCGCATCGTCTTCGTCGACGCGCGCATAGTCGAACGTCTTTGCGACCACCGAAGACAGAAAGGAATGTGTCGATCCCGGCCGGTCGATGACGGCGATCGGAAAGGTCGTCGCAATCTGGCGCCAGCGTTGCCAGCGATGGAAGTCGCGGAGGTTATCAGCACCCATGATCCAGACAAAATCGACGCCAGGATTGCGCGCTTTGACCAAGGCCAAAGTGTCGGCGGTGTAGCGCACATGGTGGTGGGCTTCGAAAGCCGTGACCTTGATGCGGGGATCACCGGCGAACTGCTCTGACAGCCGGACACGTTCGGCGAGCGGCGCCAGTTCTCCTTTGGCCTTTAGCGGATTGCCAGGAGTGACGATCCACCACAGCTGGTTCAACGCGAGGCGGCGCAGCGCGATCTCGGCGACGAGGGCATGCCCGGCGTGGGGTGGATTGAACGACCCGCCGAACAGGCCGACGGCCATGCCTCTCTCAACGTGCGGCATCCGAAGGTAGTGTTGTCCAACCGGTTGCTTCTCTGCAGGCACGTGTCAGGCACCCCCCTCTGGCCTGCCGGCCATCTCCCCCTCAAGGGGGGAGATTGGCAGTTTCAACGCTCGGCACGCTCCTGCCGCGTTGGAGATTGGCGAAAGTCGCGCAACGAGCTGATCTCCCCCCTTGAGGGGGAGATGTCCGGCAGGACAGAGGGGGGTGTACCAGCGCGCGACTGTCACTCTAGACTTGCCGAAACTCTCACGGCCTGACCTGACCGGAACCGCGAACGCGATACTTGAATGAGGTCAGCTGCTCCGCGCCAACAGGACCGCGTGCGTGCATCTTTCCCGTGGCGATACCAATTTCCGCTCCCATGCCAAATTCGCCGCCATCCGCGAATTGCGTGGATGCGTTGTGCAACAGGATGGCGGAGTCGATCTCGTTGAAGAATTTCTCAACTGCCGCAGTATCCTCTGCGACGATCGCCTCCGTGTGGTGGGAGGAATGCGCCTCGATGTGGTCGATTGCACCGGAAACGCCATCGACCATTTTCACGGATATGATTGCGTCGAGATATTCCGTCGTCCAATCCGCTTCGGTCGCGCTCTTTGCTTCAGGAAAAGCCTCAAGCACGTCGGCATCGCCCCGAATCTCGCAGCCGGCTTGCGCCAGTGCCTCAAGGACGGGCACGAGATGCGTCCCTCCAACAGCCCGATCCAAGAGCAGCGTCTCGGCCGCACCGCAAATGCCGGTGCGGCGCATCTTGGCGTTGACCGCAAGGCTCACCGCCATATCGAGTTTCGCGGACTTGTCGATATAGACGTGGCAGATGCCTTCGAGGTGCGCGAAAACGGGCACGCGCGCCTCGCGCTGCACACGATCGACGAGGCTTCTGCCGCCACGCGGGATGATGACGTCCAGATTTCCTTCGAGCCCTTTCAGCATTTCGCCGACCGCAGTGCGATCTGCAGTCGGCACAAGCTGAATGGCAGCCTCCGGGATTTTCGCGGCTATCAAACCCTCGACGAGGCATGCATGGATGGCGCGCGACGAATGCAGCGAATCAGAACCGCCACGCAGAATCACGGCGTTTCCAGCTTTCAGGCAAAGCGCCCCAGCGTCGGCCGTCACGTTCGGACGGCTTTCATAGATAACGCCGATAACGCCCAGTGGCGTCCGGACGCGCTCGATATGCAGGCCATTGGGACGATCCCATTCGGCGATAACTTCGCCGACCGGATCCCGAAGATCCGCGATCGCACGGATACCATCGGCCATGTCCCGGATGCGGGAGGGGGTCAGTTTCAGGCGGTCGAGCAACGCGGGTGAAAGTCCGGCCTCCTCGCCATTGATCAGATCAGCCGCATTGGCTTCCAGGATCGCCTCCTGCCGGCGAAGCAGCATTTCAGCCATGGCAATCAGGGCAGCATGCTTCCGTTCAGCTGTAGCGATGGCCGTATGCTTGGCGGCAGCGCGAGCCCTGCGGCCGAGTTCCGCCATGAGGACCGCAGTATCCCCTTGGGTGCCGTCACTTCGATGCAGCATGGCTAGGACTCCGCCTTTATGGGAACAGCGGACTCAGTGCCGTGGCTCATGACGAGGTCGTCCCTGTGAACCATGGCCGACCGCGCCTCATACCCCAGAACGCTTGCGATCTCGCTGCTCTTCAGTCCTGCGATCCTTACGGCATCGGCGGCATCGTAGGCAACAAGACCGCGCGCGATCTCGCGACCGTCGGGGGCGATGACGGCAATCGTGTCGCCCCGCGAGAAATTGCCGCTGACGAGCTTTACGCCCGCCGGCAGCAGTGATTTCCCGGAAATTAGCGCACCGACCGCCCCGGCATCTACTGTAAGGCGGCCCGCGGGTTCCAGTTGTCCTGCGATCCAGGTCTTATAGCCTTTCACCGGCAGGGCGCTCGGGCGGAAAAATGTCGCGCGTTCGCCGCGTTCAATTGCCATCAGGGGGTTGAATCTTGTGCCCGCCGTAATGATCATCGCAGTCCCGGCGGTCGTCGCAATCTTGCCGGCGTCCAGCTTCGTGCGCATCCCGCCGCGCGATAACTCTGAAGCCGCAGCGCCCGCCATGGCTTCGATCTCCGGTGTGATGCGGTCGACCACAGGAATGAAGCGCGCCTGCGGATCGACCGCCGGCGGCGCCGTGTACAAGCCGTCGATGTCCGACAGAAGCACGAGAAGATCGGAGCCCATCATGGTCGCCATACGTGCTGCCAGGCGGTCATTGTCGCCGTAACGGATCTCTGTCGTTGCGACGGTATCGTTCTCGTTGATGACCGGAATGGCATTCATCTTCAGAAGCGTCGAAACAGTCGCGCGCGCATTCAGATAACGGCGGCGCTCCTCGGTATCGCCCAAGGTGACGAGAATTTGCCCCGACTTCAGGCCCTTGCGTCCAAGTTCTTCCGACCAGGCGCCTGCCAGCGCAATCTGTCCAACCGCGGCGGCAGCTTGGCTCTCCTCCAGCTTGAGCACGCTTCTACCGAGACCAAGTATTGTACGGCCAAGAGCTATGGCCCCAGAGGAGACCACAAGAACTTCCGCGCCAGCCCCGGCAAGGACAGCGATGTCAGAGGCCAGCGATGCAAGCCAGTCGCGTTTCAAACCGGACGAACGATCCACGAGCAGGGCCGATCCGATCTTGACGGTGATGCGCCGGTATTTTTTGAGCGACTGGATGGTCATGCGAAAATTCCGTGTGCAGGCGGACATGTAACATAGACTGGAAGCATCGATCGCATCGTGCCTCAGCTCGTCCAGCGCGACTGCGACAACTCGGGCTTCTTCTCGTGAGAGCCCTGAATTTCAGTCACTAATGCCCGCAACACTGCTTCGACGCCCTCGCCGCTGACGGCTGATATCAGATGCGGCGTCCGGCCTGCGGCTTTCTTTAGGGACGCGAGCTTCTTCTTGCGTTCGTCCGGGCCGAGCGTGTCGGCTTGGCTCAGCGCAACGATTTCAGGTTTGTCCGCCAGACCATGCCCATAGGCCGCCAATTCACCGCGCACGACCTTATAGGCCTTGGACGGGTTCTCCTCTTGCGCCGACACCAGATGCAGCAGGACACGTGTCCGCTCGACATGGCCGAGGAACCGGTCGCCGATGCCTACTCCCTCATGCGCGCCTTCAATCAAACCGGGGATGTCGGCAACGACGAACTCGCGCGCGTCGACGCGGGCGACCCCGAGATTGGGGTGCAGCGTGGTGAAGGGATAGTCGGCTATTTTCGGCTTTGCTGCGGTGACCGCTGCAAGGAAAGTAGACTTGCCGGCATTGGGCATACCCACCAAACCCGCATCCGCGATCAGCTTCAATCGCAGCCATATGGTCCGCTCTTCCCCGGGCAGGCCAGGGTTGGCGCGACGTGGGGCCTGGTTTGTCGACGTCTTGAAATGTTGGTTGCCGAAGCCGCCATTGCCTCCGGCTGCGAGGCGGAAACGTTGACCAGCTTCGGTGAGATCGCAAATGAGCGTTGCGTTGTCCTCTTCGAAAACCTGCGTCCCGGCCGGCACTTTCAGCACAACATCGGCGCCTTTGGCTCCGGTTCTGTTGCGGCCCATTCCATGGATGCCGGTTTTGGCCTTGAAATGCTGCTGGTAGCGATAGTCTATCAGCGTGTTCAGCCCGTCCACCGCCTCCACCCACACGTCACCGCCGCGGCCGCCATCGCCGCCGTCAGGCCCGCCGAATTCGATGAACTTCTCGCGGCGGAATGAGACCGATCCGGCTCCGCCGTCTCCGGAGCGAATATATACTTTTGTCTGGTCGAGAAATTTCATCGGTCGGCCAACGAAATAGTTGCTATTAAAGGATGATGGCATCGCTCTAGCGCAAAGTATGCGCGCATGCGAGGGGATTTGCTGCAGGGGGAGAATGACGGGCGATGAAACTCGTCACATACAATATCCAATACGGAATTGGCCAGGACGGCCGGTACGGGCTTGAACGAATCGTGGCGAGTCTCGCGGGGGCCGACATCATTGCGCTTCAGGAGGTGACGCGTAACTTCGTTCGCAACGACGGAGCTGACATGGTCGCTGGCCTTGCAGCTCTTTTGCCGGATTACTTTTATGTTTTCAGTCCCGCTATGGACGTCGATTTCGGGGCGCGCGACGAGAATGGAAGGCCCGCCAACCGGCGTCTGCAGTTCGGCAACATGGTGCTTTCGCGCTGGCCGATCATTTCTTCGCGCAATCTCCTCCTTCCACGGACCCGGCGCTTCAATCGCGGCAACCTTCAGCGTTCGGCGCTGGAAGCGTTGATCATGATGCCCGACGAGGCGATCAGGGTCTATTCGGTCCATCTCGACCACGTCAATCTCGAGGAGCGGATGCTGCAGATACGCCACCTCAAGGAGCATGTCTTTGCCTATCCGATGGAGGGCGGCGCTCTGACCGGAGCGGCGGAATACGGCTATCCCGAGCCTCCGGCTCCGGAAGCGTTTATCCTTCTTGGTGACTTCAACATGGTCCAGGGCTCGCCCGAATACGTTCTGATGACGGGCGAGACCGACTATTCCGAAGGCCGTCAAATCGTCGCGCATCATCCTGTCGACGCCTTTACGCTTGGCCGGGAAATACCGTCCGGCTCGGTCTCATGGATCGACGAAACCCGTCCGGACAAGAGCCGCCTGATCGACTACGCCTTCCTCCACGCGAGCCTCGCGGACCGCGTGGAGAAAAGCTGGATCGATCGGAACGCCCATGGCTCGGATCACCTCCCCGTGTGGCTTGAGCTGAGCGGCCCGAAGCCTACATCCGCGCCCACGTCCTGAGGCTGACCCACGTCTTGCGGTCCAGGTGATACTGTTCCACCGGGACCTGGCCGGCCGCCATCGAGCGCAGCATGCCCTGGCCAGCATACTGGAAACCGCATTTGTGGATCACGCGCCGTGAAGCCGGGTTCATCACACGGCAGGACACATTGAGCGTTTCAATCGCCGTTGCACGGAAGGCAAGATCGACCAACGCATGCGCTGCTTCAGTCGCATATCCGCGCTTCCAATACGGCTCGCCGATCCAGTAGCCCAATTCCAGGCCGCCGCTAACGCCGTTTAGCCCCGCGCACCCGATGAAAGCCCCGCTCTCGGCGAGTGTGACGGCGTAGACGCAGCCCGCATTGCGCCTTTCCTTGGCCATGGCGAGGAACGCCCGGGCCTCCGTCTCACCATATGGATGCGGCATGCGGCCCAGCATTTCGGCGACGCGGCGGTTGTTTGCCAGCTGCACCAGCTCGGGAATGTCATCCTCATGCGGCGGCCTCAGCACCAGCCGCTCCGTGACGAGGACCGGGCAATCTATAGCCAGACTTTCGTCGTTCAGGACGTCCAGTTCGGCAACCATGGCTTCCTCCAGAGATAGAAAAAGGGGAGATGGCGACCCATCTCCCCCGCTCCTTTTCTGGACTGTTCCAGACACCGGTTCCCGAGATGGGGCGCCGGTGTTTTAGTGCGGATCCGGCTATTCCGCTGCGTCCGTCATCGGGTTAACCGATACGTAAGTGCGGCCGTTGGCTTTATTTCGGAACGCGACCGCGCCCTGCTCGAGCGCAAAAAGCGTATGATCCTTGCCAATGCCGACATTGGCGCCTGGGTGCCACTTGGTGCCGCGTTGACGCACGAGAATGTTGCCGGCAAGCACCTTCTCGCCGCCGAACTTCTTCACGCCAAGGCGCTTGGACTCTGAATCGCGACCGTTGCGCGACGAACCGCCAGCTTTCTTATGTGCCATCGGTTTTCTCCTTGGTGCTCAGTCTTACTCGTTTTCCGCCGCAGCCGCAGCCTTTTTCGGCGCAGCCTTCTTGGCGGGTTTCTTTTCGCCTGCTTCGGCGGCGGCCTCAACAGCCTCGTCCTTTTTGGCCGAGACTTTCTTGGCCGGCTTGGCTCCGCCGGTCAGGATCTCCGCGATCCGGACCGTGGTGAGGTGCTGGCGGTGGCCACGCGTGCGGCGCGAATTCTGACGGCGGCGCTTCTTGAAAGCGATGACCGTCTTGGCGCGACCCTGCTCAACCACTTCGGCGGTAACGACCGCACCTTCGACAAAGGGCGCGCCGATGGTTGCGTTGTCGCCTTCGCCCACTGCGAGCACTTCGGCAAATTCTATGACATCACCGGCATTGCCGGCGAGCTTCTCGACCTTTAGAAGGTCATTGGCGGCGACGCGATACTGCTTGCCGCCCGTTTTAATGACTGCGAACATTTTTTGCCTTTCGCTGTTCGGTCCGGCTTCATGGCCCGCCTCAAGCGGTCCGGCCGTCTTTTTGTCAGTCTTACGGGGTTTAAAACACAACCGGCGCGGAAAGCCCACGCCGAAAGCGTGCCGTGCTTATCGCAAGGACACCAGGAAGTCAACGCGATGCGACGGAATTTCCGGCGATTGGGCTTGCAGGGCGGCAACGCAGCCGTTATCTAGTGCGCCGCGCCGGGAACGGCCGACCACAAATGCGGAGAGGTGGCAGAGTGGTCGAATGCACCGCACTCGAAATGCGGCATACTCGCAAGGGTATCGGGGGTTCGAATCCCTCCCTCTCCGCCATTTAGTTCACATATCGAATCGTTTTCATTGGTTTATATAACTTCCTGCCTCGTCCCTAACGCCATCCCTAACTGACTCGCTTGGAACCTACGCCGGGCATTGCCGAACCCTCGGCCCAATATAACGACTATGTGCGCAAACACTGCCACTTGGCCAAGTAGTGGCTCCGGTTCGACGGCGGGGACTGTCGGCTGCGACCCGCCACTCGCCTGAGTTGCGTTCCGTGAGCGGACACTTAGATTGCTTGACAAGCTAATTCGCCCAATTATCATATAAAAAGATAATTCAGATACAGCTCTGGGTGCTGGAATGGGCAAGCGGCACTGCTCCGCCGATTCTCGTCATGCACGACATCGGCACCGAGCGATTGGCGCCTGCTCGAAGGTGCTGCGCAGAGTCTCCAACGTAATCGACGAGGTCTACGGGCTGCGCGACCGCTGGTCGACGTCGTATGGCTGGTTGCGGCATAAGTAAGGTGCGGTGAGACCACGACTGGGTGCAGCCTCGACGAGGCCGCCCAGCAACCATGGGAGGAAGGTGTGAGCAATCGATTGAAACTTATCGTCATCGGCCTTGTCGGTACAGCACTCCTATCGCCGAGCGCCGCCTCGGCCGACAAACTCACCGATGTTCTTGCGCGGGGCAAGCTGATCGTCGGTACTGGCAGCACCAATCCGCCCTGGCATTTCCGCGACGAGGCGGGAAATCTGGCCGGCTTCGACATTGACATTGCCAAGATTGTCGCCAAAGGCCTGTTCGATGATCCCGAAAAGGTTGAGTTCGTTACCCAAGCCTCGGACGCCCGCGTTCCGAACGTCGTCACTGACAAAGTAGACATCACCTGCCAGTTCATGACGGTAACTGCCGCACGCGCTCAACTCGTCAATTTTACGATCCCCTACTACCGCGAGGGCGTCAGCCTGCTGCTCACGAAGGACAGTAAGTACAAGTCACATGACGACCTGAAGGCGGCAGGCAGCGCGGTCACGGTTTCGGTGCTTCAAAACGTCTATGCCGAGGACATGGTGCATCAGGCATTGCCGGAGGCGAAGGTGGACCAGTATGAAAGCGTCGACCTGATGTACCAGGCGCTCAACTCCGGACGGGCAGATGCAGCCGCGACAGATGCCTCGTCGCTGAAGTGGTTCATACTCCAGAACCCTGACAAATATCTGGATGCTGGCTATGGGTGGAATCCGCAGACTTACGCATGCGCAGTTAAGCGCGGGGAAGCCGACTGGCTGAACTTCGTCAACACGGCCCTGCATGAGGCGATGACCGGCGTCGAATTTGCGACTTACAGGGATTCGTTCAAGAAATGGTTCGGTGAGACACCGCCCGAGCCGACGATCGGTTTCCCTGCCGAACTGCGGTAATGCCGATCAGCGGGTGCCATGACCTATGCGTTCAACTTCGACGTGATCTGGGCCAATGCCGGGAATCTCCTCGGCGGATTAGCCCTTGGTTTGGCGCTCGCCATTCTTGCAATCGCCATCGGCGCGGCAATCGGGCTGGTGGCAGCTTTTGCGGCGATCGACGGCTCGCGCACCTTGCGCAGCTGCGCGGCCGCCTACGTCACCTTCGTCCGCAACACGCCGTTGCTCGTCATCGTGCTCGTCGCCTATTTTGCGCTGCCCGAGCTCGGCGTCCGAATGGGCAAGATTGAGAGCTTCGTTGCTTCGCTTTCACTCTACGCCGGCGCCTATCTGACGGAAGTGTTTCGCGCCAGCCTCACCGGCATACCTTCAGGCCTGACCGATGCCGGGCATTCGATTGGCCTGACACGGTTTCAGGTGGCGCGACTGATCCGTTTCCCGATCATGCTCCGTAACGCGCTGCCCGCACTCGGCTCGACCTTCATCTCGCTGTTCAAGGACAGCTCCCTCGCGGCCGCCATTGCAGTGCCCGAGCTCACATTTCAGGCGCGTCGCATCAACGTCGATACGTTCCGCGTAGTCGAGGCCTGGATGGCGGCGAGTCTCCTCTATGTGTCCACCTCGCTACTGATCGCAGCCGGGCTGCGCCGGTTCGAGCGCCGGTTCCCGAAATTTTGAGGGCTATGGAACGCTTCTTCATCGAACTCTCGAACATGCGCTTGCAGCTTGCAGAGGGCTTGATTACGACCGTCGAGGTTTCGATCGCCGCAATCATCACCGGAACTGCGCTCGGGCTCTTCGTGGGCGTTGGCCTTGCCTTCGGGACCCGTCCTGTACGCTGGCCGCTGCGCGCTTATGTCGACGTCGTTCGCGGCACGCCAGTACTCGTTCTCATCCTCGCCGCCTTCTACATACTCGCTGCCTTTGGCATTCACTTCACGGCCACCGGTTCGGGTGTCTTTGCGCTTTCGCTTTTCTGCGGGGCACATCTCGGCGAAATCTTTCGCGGCGCCCTGGAGGCCATCCCCCTAACCCAGATCGAGGCAGGAAAAAGCATGGGTCTAAAGATGCGCCAGATACTGCTGCTCGTCCTTTTGCCGCAGGCCCTGCGCCAAGCATTACCCGTTTGGATCAACACTGCGGTCGAAATTGTCAAAGCCTCGACACTGCTCTCGATCATTGGTGTTGGCGAGTTGCTGCTGAAAACCCAGGAAATCATCGGCCGGACGTTTCTCACCCTCGACTTCTATATCTTCGCCGGTTTGATCTATTTCCTGATCAACTTTTCGATCGAACAGGTTGGTCGCATCGCCGAGCGCCGGCTCGCCGGCCACTAGGATCGGATCGAGGCGGACCATTGCTTGCCGGTATCGAGCCGGGTGCCGCGCGTGCCAGTGCTCGAGGGAGCGCGGGAAATCCCGGCCCATCGTTCAAAGAAACAGGAAATGGGTCAGGCTTGCCCAGAAAATCCCGCTAAACACAGACAGCACGCCAAGCGTAAAATAGGCTCTCAGCACATGTTTGCGCGAGCTTGGTCGCCATCGCTCGACCGGTCTGTAAACGGCTGCAGGCCCGCCGGCGACAAGGATACCGACATCAAGAGGTTTCATTGCGTGCTTCAATAGTGAGCCCTTCGTACGGAATGCCAGCCAGGCGTGTTTGCCGAGACTGACAAGGGACACTATGCGCCTTTGTGTTGGGACAAGCTATGAGTACATCTGCCCATCCACGCACCGGATTCAGGTCAAACCATATGGGGGCGCCGGTCTAGTTCAGCGTTCCTGTCACTGCTTTCCTGCGCTCGCGATGCCGTCGGGCCCGCTCGCGGACCAGTTCGCGAATCCGGTCGCGGTCGGTTCGGCCTGCATCCCTAACTGACGCCGCAGCGTGTGTATCTGGCCGTCCAGCACTGCGCTGCCAATGAGATCGGACTCGGACAGCCCTTCGCGCCAGGTTTCGAGATAGGCGAGATATTCCTGACGCACGTCGGCAAGCGCGTGCGAGACCGCTTTCTCGCGGGCACTTACCTCATTTGGGCAGCGGGGATACGGGTGAACCTGCGAGCCAACTGGCATTTGCTGGCGACTACCAGGATGAGCACCAATGTCCTTTCCAAAGCGGGATTTGACCTGTTCCTGACCGGGAGCGCACGGTCGCGCAAAATTGCCGCCAGCGCAGGCTATGTCATCACCGAGCTTGTGAAAAAAATCCCATACTACAGCGGCGCGTTTGGGATCGCATTGGTTAGCGAGTCGCCCGCGGTGCGCACCGGCATCTTTCCGCCGTGTATCCGGCAAAACCTTCTAGAGGTGTGCGAATCCCCACAGACGAGCTTGGTGCGGCTCGCTCTTATTGGATTCGCGATGGCGCTCAGTCTTGGCACAACCGAAACAACTGAAACACAGAAGGCCATTTCTGACATCGTCACGTTACAGGGCTGATTTATTGCATCACCCGGGCAAATAGCGGAGGAGGAGGACGATGTACGAGCGCGAACTTACGCTGGACGAATTGCTGAACGAGCCGGTGATCCGCAAGGTAATGATCGCGGACGGCTACAGCGCCGAGGACATCCGGCTGTTAATCAGGCAGGCAAACGCCCGATCGAACGAAGACGGCTATCACCAGGGTTCTTCTCAAGGCTCACGAACTGCCCGGCTCGGACGTGCACGCCGTCCCCAAATGATGTCATGCCGATATCAGCCTTCGGCTTAGCTATGCCGTCGGATGGCGTCAATTGGAAGCAGCCTTACGGTTCGGGAAGCAGTCACATGGCGGTAAGTTACCATGGTTCCTTTGGTGATCGGCCACGAAGTGGCGGGGGTGCGGTTCTCGCATTCCTAATCGTCATTGGTGTCACGTTGGTTGCCTTTCATGTGACAGCCGCAGGCGTCTTTTATGAGCCACCGACAGTACGCATACATGCAGGGTCGCAACTTGCAGCTCCTCCGCAAATCCTCACCGACCATCCGCAGATCGATGAAACTGCAAAAATGTCGATTGCCAAACCTGAATCGCAAGCCACTTCGCCTGCCTGCAACTACAAGGCTTGCTCCCAGCACTATCGCAGCTTCGACCCATCGGACTGTTCCTACCAGCCATATGACGGCCCGCGCCGTCAGTGCCGGAGGTAGAGAGCGACGCCGAACTCTAGCTAGCAAGATTTCCTGGGGAACCCAGCTATCGCCGCCTCGACCTGTGGCTGACCATCCGCCACGCTTGGTCGCGCAAAAAGCACCAAGTGTCGCTCAGCCTCAAACGGGACATTGGGTAACATGGCATTAAAGGTCGGTCGCGACTGAACCCAACCCCCGCCCGTCGCGACTTTTACTGGCGACCGCCTTGCGTCGAGCAATGTGGTCGCTGCTCTTTTTTCTCTGACCGAGACCCAGTGCCACGCGACCTATATGAGGACGAGGAACCGTCACCCCGGCGGCTTGCGCCAGTTGAATTGCCCGGCTCGATCCGCTCCTCGTGGCCGAACTAACCTGCTGATCACACATCAGCGGCGGTCAGTTCCGGCATAAGTCACGGCTCATTCGCTGGCGGACTTACAGAGCACTTCAAGACATGGATCAGCTCATCCCAGCCGAACTAAACCCAGATTCCGCAGTAACAAAGGAATCGCGCTGAATACCCTCAGCGCGTGCTACTCGTAGGCCCATGCAGAGGATTCGTTGTCGTCGCTCACTCGTCCGCTTTGGTTGATCCCCGATTCCCAGCGGCCAATTGCTCCGCCTCCTTCTTCAGCCGAAGTTCCTTCAGGTTCGCTGATTTGATCCGGCGTTTTTCGCTCTCGGCAGCGTTTTCGGCAATGGCTCGATCAAACGAGGTCGCCTCAGGTTCGGCCTTCCTGAATTTGAGTTCAGCATTGGCGCGTGCTTCGTTGAAATTTCCGGCCAAGAGTGTTCCTTCCCAATAGTCATGATTCCCACTCGTTGATAGCAGATTGGGAAAGCAAACAAATGGATTGAGGAGGTTTTCCTCCTTTCCAATCTCGGCCTCCGATCCCGCTCTGCCTCCGTTGATGCCTCAGTCAGAAGCAGTAATTGCGTTGTTCTGCGGCATAGATACGTTCCACCCGGTGATCCGTCAGCTTCCATTGAGGAGCCCATATGAAACAGCCTTCCGAACGACCGAGACCGGATGTCTGGGCATCCAACGGCGCAGATGTTGAGAGGCTCGCGAAGTCGGTTGAAGAAGACGGGCTTCCTTACGGCAGAGCGATGGGAGAACTGCTTCGGTCTCTCTTTGACCTGTCTGAAACGCTGTCACGGCACCGGCGACCCGGCGGTTAAAACACAAGCCCGCGTCATGGGTCCTTGGCGGGTCTAACCGCTCATTAACAAAGACGGAGTCGACCAGTGTCGGTCCGAAGTTGCGCTAAACGGTCAATTAGGTGAAAATCGAGGTTCTCTGCCCGTTGCTTTGGGTAAATTTCGATGATCGACCAAGAAGATTCAATACTTCGGACTCGGAATGCTAATCCGACAGGTATCGGTTTAGCCTCTCGCCTAGCCCTTGGTTACTTACAACGGAAAGGTATAAACCCGGCTTCCTTGCTCGCAATGTGCGGCTTGTCTTCTGTTGCACTTGCGGACCGCAAGCGGATCAGTGTCATTTCACAGATCGACTTTCTCAACCAAGTGTCCCGCGCCACCAAGGACGAATGGATCGGGCTGACTTTGGCGGCCAATTTCGACCTGCGCGAACTCGGCCTGTTGTACTACGTGGCTGCTTCATCGTCGCGACTTGGCGACGCGCTGAAGCGCCTTGAGCGGTATGTCAGTGTCGCCAATGAAGCGTTGATCATCCGGATCGAAAAGGGTGCTGCTTACCGCGTTTCTCTTTCCTATACGGGAGTGCCGAGACACCTTGACCGCCACCAAGCTGAGTTTTTGGCGCTGCTGCTCCTGCGGCTCTGCCGCCGACTTGTCGGGAAAAAAATTGAACCCCTTTCCGCGAGTTTCGTCCACCCTCGATCAGGCGACCAGCGGCTGATCCAAACCCTCTTCGGTTGCCCGGTGCAATTCCAGGCTTACGAAGACGAGTTAAATTTCGATCCTGCTGTGATGGAAATTCCTGTGGCGGGAGCGGACCCATTTCTCAACGAATTGATGGTCAGAAATTGCGAGGAGGCCGTCGCGGCTCGCGTCAACAATTTCAGTCGCTTTCGAACGATCGTCGAGAACGCAATCGCGCCTCTTTTGCCGCACGGAGAAGCGCAGGCGAAGAAGGTTGCCTTGGGGCTTGGCCTTAGCGAAAGGACCTTTGCCCGTCGGTTGGCATCTGAGGGATTGAGCTTCGGGGAAATCCTCGATCAACTGCGGCGCGATCTCGCTGCACGCTACCTCGCAGAAAACCTTTCGGCGTCTCACATCGCCTGGCTTCTGGGCTTTAACCAGCAAGGTTCATTCAGTCATGCTTGCCGTCGTTGGACGGGAAAGAGTCCGACAGAACATCGGCGGTCTCTTGGTCGGGCTGCTTAGCGGTAGCCCTGATCGACTAGGCGGCGTCCGGCTTCGCTCCTCAATTCAGCAATCATCGCAATCTCAAAAAAATCATACTGGCAGCTAGCCCCAAAAGATTGGCGTCTGGTCGCAAACGCTGCTCGTTTTATTCGACTACATCACGCTGCGTAACTTCACGATACGTAACCTTCCGAAAAAGTTCGGCAATGGTCAAGGCAGCGCTGCTGGCGGGGACAGCGGCAACAACGGTGGGAACGGGCGGTCAGGGCGGGGGCAACGTGGCGCGGCGGTCAAGGCGGCGGGAAGGGCAAATAGCACTCCGTTGGCTAAGACCGCCGCCTATGTGATGACCTAGATGAACTTGGTGAGGTTGCTCAACGCTTTCGTTGAGCAACCTCGCTTTTTCTAGGCGCCAAAAAGTGCGACTTCATAAAGAGGTCTGCTAAGTCGTTTCCGGTGTAGTGCTTTCAAGCTTGTACTGGCCTCAATGATAGCCAGACCAGCGACAACTGCCGCGGTTTCCGCTCGGATAAGGCCATACTCACGTCGAAGCCGGGTCAACTCATGCTGGTCTGATTCAAGCCATCGGCCAGATCATTCCTGCTCGGTCTCGCGGCCATGGACGTTCGGCCATGATCAGACGGTCGCTCGGCCTTTCGCCCTGTGGTAATCAAAACAGCGCCGCGAGTTGCCTTGCCATCCGAATAAGGTCCCTGACTTCTTTCCGGGCGTTCTTCGCCTGCTGGGCCTCGCGCTCATGAACGTAGCGCCATGAGCCGGCCCAACCGCTCGGCTTTCTCCCTTGGTATTCGCCAAAGCGCGCAGTTGGGCCCCTGAAAGGACGCCAGCAGCCTTTGTCTTCAGAACCGCGCCTTGAACTCCATCGAACTTTACTAAGCAGCTTAGCTGGTGACACACGGTTCTCTGCTAGGTGTGCTGGTGCTGGTCTCGGGGGAGAAAATCGATGCACCTTGATATTGGCAGGCAGTGTAGGCGCAACTCATGCTTCAAAAACTCGGTCAAGATGAAAAGAGACCACTTGCAGTCAATCGGGAATACACTTCTTCACATCGTAGCGCCTGACATGACACCAAAGAAGCTATTGAAAGCGATCCGGAAAAAACATCCAAAGGCAACGAAACGGGACATCGTCAGGGCCGCCTGCTACGCGATCATCACGAACGCCGACGCTGCGCCCAAGAAATCGAAAGAGTTACGACACTTGGCAATCAGCGAACTCCCATTTGAGGCAGTCGAAAGAGCCTTGAAACGTTCCCGCCCAGCAACGCCAGGATAACCAAGGCTCAGGGGTGTGCGGGGCGGCGCTGACACTGGCGACCGCCTGATCAATGTTGAGTTGATCCTCCGTTGCCTCCGAAGAGCGGCACCGGCTCGTCTGTGAACTGCCGCCCATCTAGAACCTCGCCGCCGCGACGCAGATCGACAAGCTGAAGGCTGCAGGCGCTGAGAAAGTGTTCAGCGAGAAGCAGTCCGGTCTCGACAAGGAGCGGCCAGAGCTTGCCCGCTGCCTGGAGTATGTGCGGGAAGGCGACGTGCTGGTTGTCACCAAACTTGACCGGCCAGATCTGCGGGGCACCTTCACCACATCGTAGAAACGCTCGACAGGAAGGGTGTCGGGTTCACCCGCGCCCGGGGCCCTGCCGGCCATCGTGGCCAGCGTCGCCACCCAATACTGGGTCGAGTTGGTCCCC
>JBEVEP010000167.1:0-13187 GCA_040512755.1 Mesorhizobium sp. | reverse complement strand
CGTGCGGCGGCAGGCAAGGTTGAGGGTTCGGTCGTCGGTGTTGCGCCGCATAGCCTGCGCGCTGTCACGCCGGAAGAACTTGCAATAGTCGCTGCCATGGCGGGTGACGCGCCGATCCACATCCATGCCGCCGAGCAAGTAAAGGAGGTCGAGGACTGCATCCTTTGGTCCGGCACGCGTCCGGTCGAGTGGCTGCTGTCGAATGCGGATGTCGACCGGCGCTGGTGCCTGATCCACGCCACCCACATGACTGACGAGGAGTCGAGGCGTCTGGCCGCCAGTGGCGCCGTCGCCGGGCTCTGCCCGATCACCGAAGCCAATCTTGGAGACGGTACCTTCCCGGCTCCGCAATTCGTCGGGCATGGGGGTCGCTACGGTATCGGCTCGGACTCCAACATCCTGATCGGCATCGCGGACGAATTGCGCCAGCTCGAATATTCCCAACGGCTGGCACATCGCGCACGCAACGTGCTTGCCCTTGCAGGTGGTTCCACTGGCCGAGCTCTGCTTGATGCAGCTCTCGTGGGCGGCGCTGCGGCGCTCGGCGCGGGCGACTCCCAGATCGCGACCGGAGCACCGGCGGATTTTGTCTCGCTTGACGGAAGTCATCCTTCGCTTGCCGGGAAGGCGGGCGACGCTATCCTCGACGCCTGGATCTTCGCGGCAGGCAGCCGGGTGGACTGCGTTTGGGTGCGCGGAAGGAAGCTGGTCGAGGATGGGCGTCACTATCAAAGGGACGAGATCGCCGCGAAATTTCGCGCGACAATGATGGAACTCGCCACAGCATAGGGTAACGTTCCCTTGCGCGCTGCTTGATGAGTCGCGAAATGGCCGACATACAATTCCTGGAAGCGGAGGAAGCGGTTGGTGAGCCTGTGTCGCTCTACCAGCGGATTCTCGGCGATATCCGCGACCGCATTCTCTCCGGCGAGTGGCCGCCCGGGTACCGCATTCCCTTCGAGCATGAGCTGAGCGCCACCTACAGATGCTCCCGCATGACGGTCAACAAGGCGCTTTCGCAGCTCGCCAAGGCCGGGCTGATCGAGCGTCGGCGGCGTTCGGGCAGTTTCGTTCGCCGCCCGCAACTGCAGTCCGCCGTGCTCGAAATCCACGACATCAAGGCCGAGGTACAGGCGCTCGGCCTGCCCTACCGGTATGAGTTGCGCGCACGCCGGGAACGCAAAGCGACACGCGCCGACCTCGCGCAGCTCGACCTGACGATTTCGAGCCCCGTGCTTGAACTGTCGTGCCGTCATTTTGCCGGCGATCGACCGTTCTGCCTGGAACAGCGCCTGATCAGCCTGGTTGCAGTGCCGGAAGCTGCCAACGAGAGCTTCGACGAAATGGCGCCGGGCCCATGGCTCGTAAGCCGCGTGCCGTGGAGCGCGGCCGAGCACACCATCCGCGCGGCGAATGCGGAAAGGGAGACGGCGCAGGCGCTTGGGATTGCAGAAGGAACGGCTTGCCTGTTCATCGAACGCCGGACGTGGACCGCCGACCGCCCGGTCACCTATGTCCGGCTGATTTATGCGGGAGACAGCCACGCGTTGGTTGCCAGCTTCAAACCCTCACAGGGTTAGCCCCGCTTCCTCGATCGGACAATCCGCGCGCTTCGAAGCGGGCACGGGACATTAGGCAAATCGGCTTCTTGAGACGTTTATACAATTGTTCGCGATCCCTAGCTTCGATTGTCGCGTAGGACGTCCAATACGGCTACCGTTAGGAACTTCCGATCCGTCGCTCCGCGACGGAAGCTGTCTCGTGCGATCGACCCGGAACGGAAAGAACCATGATCCGATTCATTCTCGCCGCACTCGCGCTGATCGGCGCTTCATTTGCGAATGCTCAGACCCTCTCTCCTGAAGAACTTGAGCGGCGCGCCATTGAACGCCGTGCGGTCGAAGCGGTCTTGTGGGGCATGTCGGCGGTGAACACTGACCTGATGCGCCAGGAAATGCTGACCAAGACGACTGGCAAAGTGAACGAGGTGATCTATTGGGGCCGTCCGCTCGACTACCGGAACCAGACACTGACGCCCAACCCAGACGCCATATACTTCATGGCTTTCTTCGACATGAAGGATATCGGGCCGATCGTATTCGACATTCCGCCGGGCGACGCGAAGGCCTCCCTGACCGGCAATATCGTGACCGTATGGCAGACGGCACTCGAAGACGTAGGACTGCTCGGGCTCGATAAGGGGGCAGGCGGGAAATTCGTGATCGTGCCGCCCGGATACGACGAGCCAATCCCCGACGGCTACACCGTTCTGAAGTCCGATACATACAGCGGTTATGCCCTGCTGCGTTCGAATATGAAGAGTCATAGCGAGCAGGATGTCGCAACGTCGATCGCCTACGGCAAGCGCGTGAAGCTCTACCCGCTGTCGCGGGCAGCGGCTCCTCCGGAAACGGTGTTCACCGACGTCAAGGATGTCGAATACGATAGCACCATCCGCTACGACGCGAGCTTCTTCGAGAACCTCGACCGCGTCGTTCAGAGCGAGCCGTGGATCGAACGCGACCGCGCGATGATCGACCAGCTCCGCACGATCGGCATCGAGAAGGGCAAACCGTTCGCGCAGAGCGAGGAGACCAAGGCGGCCTTGAACTCCGCCATCGGCGAGGCACAGGCGCTATTGGAGATGCGCTACGATGCCGGCTTCCCGCCATTCTTCCCGAACAGCCACTGGACATATCCAACTCTCCAGGAGGCCATTGAGGGACAGGGGACGGGGTATGCGGATCCCGGCAAGTATGCCGTCGACGCGAGGGCGCTGCTCTATACCTACGGTTACATCGCGATCAAGCGACCGGGAATGGCGCAGTTTTACCTGATTTCGATCCGCGACAAAGATGGCGAAGGTTTTGATGGGGCGAAGGCGTATCGCCTTCACGTGCCGGCGGACGCTCCCGTCGAGCAATATTGGTCCGTAACTGCCTATGATCGCCAGACCCATGCGCTGATCAAGAACATGGACCGCGCCAGCCGCGGGTCAAACGCTGCCGACCTGCAGAAGAATGCCGACGGTTCGGCTGACGTCTTCTTCGCACCGGAGTCGCCCGCCGGGAAAGAGACAAATTGGGTGCCGACTGACCCGAAGCGTGGTTTCGAGCTCATGTTCCGGGTCTATGGGCCGACCAAAGAATTCTTCGAAAAGAAATGGGTGCTGCCTGATGTGGAGAAGGTTACCACCCCATAAGCAGTTCCAGGAAGTGGGAACCGGTTTCCGTCCGGAATTGTGTTGAAGCAAAGAGTTAGAGCGGTTGCTGCTGCAAAAGGACTCCAAGGCAGAGAGGATACAAATGGAACAAGGTGCTCGCTTCGCGAAGTGGGGCCTCGGCCTGTTCATCTTCGGCGTTTTCCTGACCTTCGGTATCGTCGCGCACTATTGCATCGGCGCACGCTGGCCAACCGGCGAGTTGTTCATACAGAACATCTCCTTGTGGTGGGCGTGCCCGTGGACGCTTTCGGTGGCCGCGGTGCAAGCCGGGGGCCTGGGAATGGTGGCGCTAGGGCTCACGCAAATGGTTGCCGCGCGGATAACCGAAAGCGACCAGCATGGCGAAAACGCGACGGCGCTGTGGTTATGCATCGTTGGCCTGCTCGGGGTCTTCGCCGTCGGCTACCCCGGCTACTTTGTGTTCGATGCAATCTGGCCGGCTTTTTACTACGCGCCGGTTGCCGCAGGAAAGAACGCGTGGCTGCTCGCGCAAGCTCTGTTCATCGCGATCTATCTGGCCGGGATGATGATGGGCTTCAGCAGGGTAAGACATGCACTCGGCGCCATTCCCGCTTCGCTTCGTTCTTCATAGCCCGCCTTACAGCCGGCGGGGTCTGGCGAAACAATCGAAACACTTCTCCGGCGTGCCAGACAAACGGCTGAAACAGGCGCAGCGTACATCCGGCGGCGTGGACGACAGGTTCGATGTATCGTCATGAAGGCTGGAAGGCCGACGTCAGACATGTGTCGGCAGCCGCGAGCGTAACGCCACGTTCATTGCGTGGCCGATCTCCAACGGCCGAACAAACAATGGAGGTTCGCATGAAATTCCATAGTTTCCTGCCACCTGCAGGATTGCCCACTCTCATGCTGGTCGGCTTCGGGGCCGGGGCGGCCGCGGCAAACTTTTCGGTCGCAGAGGTTCCCCGGGCCATCGCGGCTGCCGCCCATTGCATCGTCGCCAACCTCCCCGCACAAGCGCTCTCCGCCGAGGCGATGAAAGCCTATGAGGACGCCGATCCTCCGCTGTGGAACGATCTCGGTTCCCTGACCTATCCGGTCACGACAAAGAGCAGCGAGGCTCAGAGCTATTTCGATCAGGGGCTCAAGCTGGCCGCCAACTTCAACCACGCGGAGGCGAGACGCGCCTTCCGAAAAGCGCAGCGTCTCGATCCTGCTTGCGCCATGTGCTTTGCCGCCGAGGCGTTGGTGCTCGGTCCGAACATCAATGTGCCGATGGCGCCTGAGGCAAATCCCCCGGCGTTTGCCGCCATTCGAAAAGCTCAGGAACTATCTGCCGGAGCCAGCGACAAGGAAAAGGCCATTATAGAAGCGGTGGCCACGCGATATTCGGACGATCCGGCAGCGGAGCGCACCGCGCTCGACGCTGCTTTTGCCGACGCGACAGCCGCGCTCTCGGACAAATATCCAGACGATCTGGAGCTTGCGGTACTCGCCGCCGAAGCAGGAATGGACACCCAGCCATGGGATTACTGGGAGCCCGGCGGCAAGCTACCCAGAGGGCGTGCTGCCGATATCCAGAAACGGCTTGAGGGCGTTCTGGCAAAGAACCCTGAGCACCCTGGCGCGATGCACCTCTACATTCATCTGGTGGAAGCGTCCGACCGGCCGGAGCGCGCCGAGCCCTATGCCGACCGGCTCGCGGCGTTGATGCCTGGCGCCGGGCACATCGTCCATATGCCCAGCCATATCTATCATCGCATTGGCCGCTACGTGGATTCGCTCGAATCCAACAAAGCCGCCTCCAAGGTCGACGAAACCTACATCGCGCAGACCGGCGCGGTCGGCGTCTATCCGATTGGCTATTACTCGCACAACATCCACTTTGTTCTCATTTCGGCGCAACTGCTCGGTGATTCAAAGACCGTGCTGGCCGAGGCCGACAAGCTCGACAAATGGCTGAGCAATGAGATCGCGAGCGCGGTACCGATCGCGCAGCCGGTGAAGGCCGCTCCGTACTTCGCCTGGGCACAATATGCCGAACCCGACAAGATCCTGGCGATGCCCGCCCCGCCCGGGGCACCGCCCTATGTGAAGGCGATGTGGCACTACGCAAGGGGTGTCGCGTTCGCGTCCAAGAAGGACACCGCGGGCGCACGCACGGAGGCCGACGCCATCCAGCAGATTCTGCAGGAAACCGATTGGTCCACGATGGATCTGTGGCATGTTCCGGTAAGGCCGGTCCTTGAGGTCGCCCACGATGTGGTTCTGGCGCGATCCGCGCAAGCCGAAGGAGACGAGTCTTCTGCAATCGCGCTATGGCAGAAGGCCGCCGCCGTCGAGGACACGATCCCCTATATGGAACCTCCGTTCTGGTACTATCCGGTCAGACAGTCGCTTGGCGCAGCACTTCTCAAGAGCGGGCATCCGGAGGAGGCCGAGAAGGAGTTCAACGCCGCGCTTGAAAAGGCGCGAGGCAGCGCCTGGGCGCTCTACGGTCTCGAGCAAGCGGCCAAAGCCAGAGGCGATGCGGCCGCGCAAAGCAAAGCCGCCGAAGCGCTTTCGAAATCCTGGCTTGGTGATCCCGCCATGCTGAATCTCGAACGGCTCTGACTGGTTTCAGCTTGCCCTCTCGTCGGCGTGCAAACGGCGACGAGAGGGCGACGCCAGTAACCTGCGAGGATTCGAATGAGGCGGTCCGGCGACGAATGACGGGCCGCTCCTCCCGCGACTGCCCGCGGGACCGAGCGGGAATATCGGTCGAACGCCGAGCAGTCGACTCCTGGCCAATCCTATGATTTCATTATTTCATCAGTCGCTAACAAGGGGCATTGATATGAAGAAAGCCATTGTGGCACTTGTGACGGTTGTCTCCCTCTCGGCATGCACGACGACAGAGCGTGACGTAGCGACTGGTGCGGGCATTGGCGCGCTGGCGGGAGGTCTCATCGCCGATGATCTCGGCGGCGCGCTTGTCGGCGGTGCGATCGGCGCAGCAGGCGGACTGCTGGTGCGCAATCTGCGCAATGGCTACTGCCAGTACCGGGACCGGAATGGCCGCATCTATACCGCTCGCTGCCGGTAGCCAGCGGGAATCTTCGACGGGCAATGCGATGGATCGACAGGCCACGTCGTCAGCTGTTTGGCGCTAGCACATCGGCCTGACTCGTATCTTCGGTCATGCAATATGCGCGGTTCAAAGACATAACTCCGGGTCCAAAAACTGATCAAGGAATTCGATGCTCAGAACCTATCGTGGAAGCTGCCACTGCGGGGCTGTCTGTTTAGAAACGGATTTGGATATCAGCGCGGGCACCGTGAAATGCAATTGTTCAATCTGTACGAAAATGCGCCTCTGGTCTGTCCGTGTGGGGCCCGAAGCTTTTCGGCTGATCCTCGGTGAAGCCGAGCTGACGGACTACCGCGGCAACAATGAGGTCGCCCACCACCTCTTTTGCAAGCATTGCGGTGTGCATCCGTTCGAACGGATCGACGTTCCGAACATGACGGGAGCCAAGTATCTCAACATCAACGTTGCCTGCCTCGACGGAGTAGACATCGACGAGTTGATGGCCGCGCCGGTGACCTATTGTGATGGCCTCAACAACGATTGGGGTTCGCGCCCGGCAGAAGTGCGGCACCTCTAGCTCGCCAGCTGCCGCATAGGTCCAGAGACGGAGATTACTGCGTTTCCGGTTTCGGCAGGGGAAAGTATCCCCGCGCATGGTGTGCACTGCACAACTTCCGAACCCGCCTGCATCCGGACCTTCGTCTCATTGTCAGCCCTGTCTTTCCATGCATTATAAAGGTTGAGACGCGCTCGGCTGCTCCGAGCCATTGAGGCCGAAGCGTCTCGTTCGCAAGAGTCATTAAGACCAACTGCCCGCAACATCTATCTATTTCGACTTTCAGATGCCGTAAGCCGGGCCTGACGGAGGATACGATGCTAAGGAAAATCGCTTTCGCCTTGTCATTCGCCGCAGCATATTACGCAACAGCCGCCAACGGGCAGAACACGCCCGATCCCGGTAATCTCGAGAAGCTCGGCGGCTTCAAGACCACCGGCACGCCGATGATGGAACCGATCCCACAGACCGGCGACAACATCGAAGCTCTCAAGGCGATTGCCGAAAAGATAAAAGTTCCTGATGGGTTCAAGGTCAGCCTTTATGCGGCGGTCCCCGATGCACGTCACATGGCCGTCGGGCCGCAAGGTGTCGTCACATTCGTCGGTACCCGCAAGGAATTGGTCTACTCCATGACCGATCGCAACAAGGACCGCGTTGCCGACGACGTAAAAGTGTTCGCGCCATCGATCCAGATGGCAGTGCCGAACGGCGTTTGCTTCTCCAAGGACGGGCATCTCTATCTCGCGGAGCAGAACCGGGTCCTTTGGTTCCCGGCCGCTGAGTTCTTCTACGAAGGTCCCGACGTCGCAGCCTTCGCCATCGTCAAGCAGGGCGATCTGATCCCCGCGTCCGACGAGAGCTTCAATCATACCGCCCGCACCTGCCGCGTAGGACCGGATGGCCGCATCTACATCACCATCGGCCAGCCGTTCAACGTGCCCTCGCCGGATGTGCTCCCTGAGTTTGACCGGCTCGGCATCGGCGGCATCATCAGCATGAAACAGGACGGAACGGACCGCCAGATCTTCTCGCGCGGTATGCGAAATCCGCTCGGCCTCGACTTCAACGCGAAGGACAAGACGCTTTGGGTGAATGACAACCAGGTCGATGGCATGGGCGATCTCATTCCTCCGGGCGAATTGAACCACGTCACTGGGCCCAATCAGAACTTCGGGTTCCCTTGGTACGGAGGCGGCAAGATTCGCACGAATGAATACAAGGACGCCACCGTGCCCGATGGCACTATCTTCCCCGCAGTCGAGCGGGACGCCCACGCGGCTGACCTCGGCCTGTCCTTCTACAACGGCAAGCAGTTCCCGGAAAAATATCGCGGCGGCATTTTCTCGACCCAGCATGGGTCATGGAACCGCGTAGACCCCATCGGGGCACGGATCTTGTTCACGTCGCTGAAGGATGACGGCACGGTCGACAAGACCGAAGTATTCGCCGAGGGCTGGCTGAATGAGAATGGCGAATATCTAGGCCGGCCGGTGGATGTGCAGGTGCTGAGCGACGGTTCGCTGCTTGTCTCCGACGATCTGGCCGGAGCGGTCTGGAGAATCTCTTATGGCGACTAGAGCAATTCCAGGAAAAGTGGAAACCGGTTTTCCGTCCGGAATTGCGTTGAACCAAACAGTTAGAGCGGATCAGCGATCCCATCGAACGCTGAACCGTTCTAGCGAGTAACGCTATGGGAGAGCCAACCTCCCGGCACGGCGCGGCTTCCCGCGCCGTGCGCCGATTGGTTACGATAGTGGCTGCGGTGTCAGCCTGCGCCGTTCCGGCGCAGGCTGCCGGCGACCCGGTGGCTGGCAAGAAGAAGGCAGCAGGCACATGCCAGGTTTGCCATGGGCTGGACGGCATCGCGAAGCTGCCGGACGCGCCAAATCTTGCCGGTCAGAAGGAAATCTATCTCGTTCGCTCGCTTACGGCCTACAAGACGGGAGAGCGCAAGAACCCGCAAATGTCGATAGTGGCGCCGACGCTCAGCGATGACGATATCGCCAATCTTTCCGCCTACTATGCGTCGATCAAGATTGATGTTCAAAAGCCGTAGGAGCCTGAGGCGTCAAGAGAGCCCCAGGAAGCAGACAGGGGGACGGCGGCTGCTCCGGTTTATGCGAGCAGCCGTCGTCGATGCCCCTACAGCGCGGCGGTGATGATGATCTCAACCCTGTATTCCGGGCCGGCGAGCTTTGCCTCTCCGGTGGCGCGGGCCGGCGCGTTGGGCGAATCCACCCATTGGTCCCAGACCGCATTCATCTCAGCGAAATCCGCCATATCAGCCAGCCAGATAATCGCCTGCAGGATTTTTGATTTTTCAGAGCCGGCCTCCTTGAGCAGCCGCTCGACTGAGGCGAGCACAGCCTTGGTCTGCTCGGTGACGCTCTTGCCTGGCGCTCCGACCTGGCCCGCCAGATAGACGGTGTTGCCATGGATCACGGCTTGGCTCATGCGGGGTCCGGCTTCGATACGGCGGATGGTCATGCTCAATCCCTCTCTGCTAGCTATTCGAAGACGCCGGCGCTGTATGCCAGGCCGGCCGTGCAAGAAACCCCGCCCCTTAGACGGACCGGGGTGCTGGCTGCCTTATCGACTGTCCATCGCGGCGTGACAAGGCCGGACGCCTAAATCTGTTATCCGGTCAGCCAGGTGCGCAGTTCGCACAGTCGCCACGGATCTCGATTGTCGTCTTTGTTGCGTGGAAGCCGGTCTTGTCCGCCCAATCCTTGAGCCGTTCCTCGACGATTTCATCGGAAAACTCGGAAACCTGGCCACATTTCTCGCAGATCGCGAAGGCAGTCAGCCCGTGGGCATGGTCGTGCGAATGCGCGCAGGCAACAAAGGCATTCAGGCTTTCCAGCCGATGGACAAGCCCGCGCTCGAGCAGCTTTTCCAGCGCCCGGTAGACTTGCAGCGGCGCGCGGAATCCGTCGTCCCTGAGCTGGTCAAGGATCGTATAGGCGCTGAGCGGCGCGCCCGCGCGGGACAAGGCATTGAGAACAAGCGTCTGGTTTCTGGTCAGGTCAGTCGCGCTCACACTTTCGGCTCCAGTCTGTGTTCTGCTTAGCGCCATCACGCTTGATAACACAATAACATTACATTTTCGATTGACAGATGTAATAACATTACATATCGAAATCCACCCAATGAGAGGGCGGGAGCTCCTGATCGCACATGACTGAAGCAAGCCTGACCTTCCGCGATCTGACGCTGGGCTATTACAGCCATCCGGCGGTTCATCATCTGAATGGGTCCGTGGAACGTGGATCGCTTACCGCAGTGGTAGGCCCCAACGGATCGGGAAAGTCGACGCTCATGAAAGGCATCGTCGGCGTATTGGAGCCAATGTCGGGCGAAGTCGTCCGCGCGCACGGGTCTCGCATCGCCTACCTGCCGCAGCAATCGGAAATAGACCGCACTTTCCCCGCCCGTGTCGTCGACCTCGTCTCGCTCGGTCTCTGGCCGAAACGCGGCCTGCTCGGGCGTCATACAGCCGCCGATCGCGAACGCGTCGCCACCGCGCTCATGGCGGTCGGGATGGGCGGTTTCGAGAACCGTCCGATCGAAACGCTTTCCGGCGGGCAGTTGCAGAGAGCGCTCTTTGCGCGCGTCCTTGTCCAGGACGCCGATCTGATCCTTCTGGATGAACCATTCAACGCGGTGGACGCCAAAACGGTCGGCGACTTGATCGGTCTTATCAAACGCTGGCACAGCGAAAGCCGAACCGTCATGGTCGTCATCCACGACCTGGATCTGGTGCGCGAGCATTTTCCCGAAACCCTCCTTCTGGCCCGGCGGCCCGTCGCCTGGGGAGACACAAGGGACACGCTCAAGCCGGAGAACCTGCTTCGCGCCCGGCGCTTCAACGAGGCGTGGAGCGAAGACGCCCCATGGTGCGATGTGTCGGAGGGTGGCGACGACGCTGATGACTATTCCGGCGGCCATCAGCATGATCACGCCCATCATGGGCATCCCCTGCATGGCCTACATGCTCACCGCCATGATCATGCCGATGGCGGCCGCGAGAAGGCGTGATCCCAGTTATGTACGACCTGCTTGTCGCTCCCTTCGTCGATTTCGCATTCATGCAGCGCGCCTTGCTCGGCTCGCTGGCGCTGACCCTCGGCTCGTGTCCGGTCGGCGTTTTCCTGATGCTGCGGCGCATGAGCCTGAGCGGTGACGCCATGGCGCACGCGATCCTGCCGGGTGCGGCCACCGGCTTTCTGCTCTTTGGGTTGCAGATCGTTCCGATGACCATCGGCGGGCTCATCGCCGGTGTTATCGTCGCGCTCGGCGCTGGCGCCGTGTCGCGCTTCACGATCCAGAAGGAAGACGCCTCGATGGCGGCGTTCTACCTTATCTCGCTGGCGCTCGGTGTGCTCATTGTGTCGGTGCGGGGTTCGAGCGTCGATCTGATGCATGTGCTCTTCGGCACGGTCCTCGCGCTCAACAATGACGCGCTGGCGTTGATCGGGATGATCACGGCGCTCACGCTCTGCACGCTGGCGGTCTTCTGGCGCGCGCTCGTAGCGGAGTGCCTCGATCCGCTTTTCCTGCGATCGGTAAGCCATTTCGGCACGCCCGTGCATTTCATTTTTCTCGGGCTCGTCGTGCTCAATCTGGTTGGCGGGTTCCAGGCGCTCGGTACGCTGCTTGCCGTGGGCCTGATGATGCTGCCGGCAGCGGCTGCGCGTTTCTGGACGGTCCGGCTGGAACCGATGGTCGCGCTTGCCGTAGCGATCGGCTCTGTCTCCTGCGTCGCCGGCTTGCTCCTGTCCTACCATTTCTCGCTGCCATCCGGCCCTGCGATCATCCTGGCGGCCGGTGTCGTCTACCTCGCTTCGATCGCATTCGGCTCGCGCGGCATCCTGCGCTCGCGGGTCCGCCATCATCGGCACAGAATCGCCTGAACCAGCCAAGGAACCCGTCATGATGAAGAACCTCCGAACCTCCATCGTGCTGGCCGTCATCTTGGGCGCAGTGGCAGTCGCGTTTCCGGCATCGGCGAAGGATCTCAAGGTCGTCGCCAGCTTCTCCATCATCGCCGATTTCGCCAGGAACGTTGGCGGTGACCGCATCGAACTGACGACGCTCGTGGGACCGGATGGCGACGCCCATGTCTATGAGCCGAAGCCTGCCGATGCCGTCGCCATGGCCGCCGCCGATGTCGTGCTCGTCAATGGGCTGCGGTTCGAAGGCTTCCTGCAACGGCTCGTCGACGCCAGCGCAACGAAGGCCGCGATCGTGGAGCTGGCAAAAGGCGCTGAAGTCATAACGATGGGAATCCATGACCACGAAGCCGAGAGTGGGAGCACGCCCCACGGACATGGCCCTGGCGATGTCGATCCGCATGCGTTCCAGTCGATCCCGAATGCCGAAATATACGTCAGCAACATTGCCGAGGCCTTCTGCACGGCGGATACGGACGGGTGCGACCATTATCACGCGAATGCCGAGGCCTATAAGGCGAAGCTCAAGGCGCTCGACGCGGAAGTGCGGGCCTCTATCGGCTCGATCCCGCCCGACAAGCGCGTGGTCATCACGTCGCACGACGCGTTCGGCTATCTGGGGCACGAATACGGCATCACATTTCTCGCACCGGAAGGCATGTCCACCGAAGCGGAGGCTTCGGCTGCCGACGTCGCGGCCCTCATCCGACAGGTCAAGGGCGACAAGGCCTCCGCGATTTTCGTGGAGAACGTCACCGACCCGCGTCTCGTCGAGCAGATCGCCTCCGAAACCGGCCTGAAGCTGGGCGGTACGCTCTTCTCCGACGCGCTATCCGCCGAGGGCGGACCTGCTCCGACCTATATCGTCATGATGCGCCACAATATCACGGCGATCCGCGGCGCAGTCATCGGGAGCTAAGTGGCGGAATTCTCGCTGCCGATTGACCGCGTCGACTGTTTGGCGATACTCGCCTGACACGGTCCCGAAGGAGCAAGGGAGGTCGGCGTGGCGTTCGCACGCGTGAACGGCATTGTCCTGCATCATGAAGTCCGGGGTCCGTCTCAACGGCCCGTCCTGGTCTTTGCGAATGCGCTCGGCACCGATTTCCGCATCTGGAACGCGGTGGCCTCTCAGCTTGAGGGCCGCTACCGCCTCGTCCTCTACGACAAGCGCGGCCACGGTCTGTCCGAGGCAACGCCCGCGCCGTATGGCATGGTGGACCATGTGCATGACCTCGCCGCCCTCCTCGACCACTATGGCATCGAACGGACCGCCGTGGTGGGCGCCTCGGTAGGCGGCCTCATCGCTCAGGGACTTGCCGCGCTGCGGCCGGACTTGGTCGATGCGCTGGTGCTCTGCGACACCGCGCACAAGATCGGGACGGATGAACTCTGGAACGCGCGCATTGATGCGGTCCGCAA
>JBEVEP010000128.1:0-4777 GCA_040512755.1 Mesorhizobium sp. | reverse complement strand
GAGCCGCCGATCTTGCCGCCAATAAACGCCTCCACAAAGCTCATCTGCCCCGTTCGCTTCACTGCCATCGCAACTTCTCCCGCCTGTCAGAACGAGTGAATCACAATCGCAAAATTGTGCAACAGGCCCCTTGAGGGGGAGATCAGCCGGCATCGCGGCCTTCGCTCTCCCTCAACCCCAGATCAACAGCGCCGCGAGCCCCAAACCGCCGACAATCAGCCGCCACCAGCCGAACAGCGCGTAGCCATGCCGGGACACATAGTCGAGCAGGTATCGCACGACGATGACCGCCATGACGAAGGCGGCGATGAAGCCGGTGGCTATGACCGGAAGGTCGGCCGCCGACAGAATGTCGCGATTCTTGAAGAGGTCATAGGCGAAGGCCCCTGCCATGGTGGGTATGGCGAGATAGAAGGAGAACTCGGCAGCGGACCGCTTGTCCGCGCCCATCAGGAGCCCACCGACGATGGTGGAGCCGGAACGGGATGTGCCGGGGATCATGGCCAGACACTGGATGAGCCCGATCCCAAAATAGACGGGCAGCGGAAATTCCATCACGTCATGATATTTCGGCTTCAACGCCCAGCGGTCGACCCATAGCAGGACGATACCGCCAAGCATGAGCATGACGCAGATCAGCATCGGCGTCTCGAAAAGCACGGTCTTGATGAAACCGTGCGCCAGTACGCCAATCACAGCCGCCGGCAGGAAGGCAATGAGTATGCCTAGCACGAAGGATCGCGCCCGCGGGCTTGATGGCAGTTCAGCCGCGAGGCGCCAGAGCTTCGCCGCATAGACGCTGAGGATGGCGAGAATCGCCCCGAGCTGGATCAACACTTCGAAGGCCTTTCCTGTCGATTTGAACCCCAGGAAATGGCCGGCAAGCAGGATGTGCCCGGTTGACGACACCGGAATGAACTCGGTCAGCCCTTCGAGCAGGCCGAGCAGCAGCGCGTCAACGATCGTCTGATTTTCCATCCGCCCTCTATGCGGCTGTACAAGCCGCCCCTTGCTTGTCATAGCGCCCGTCTGCCCCTATAGCTCGGGACGCTCTCGGCCCGGAATCGGGCGGGCCAACACTTACTGGCACTGCCTTGAATTGGCCAGAGCCGATCAATATTCGCGGTACAATGCTGACCCTTTTTCACCATCCCCTGCTTGCGACCAGTCGCTTTGTCCGCCTCGCGTTCGGCGAATATGGCGAGGAGCTCGCCCTGATTGAGGAAAAGCCGTGGACGCGGCGCAAGGAGTTTCTGTCGCTCAACCCGGCAGGCACACTGCCGGTGCTGCTGGCGGAGGGGGATGTGCCGATTGTCGGCGCGACTGTCATTGCCGAATATCTTGACGAGACGCGGGGCGTGCTGAAGCGGGAGCGCCGGCTTTTTGCCGAAGACCCGATCGACCGGGCCGAAATCAGACGCCTGACCGACTGGTATCTGCAAAAAACGGAAGGCGAGGTGACCCGCCACCTGGTGCGCGAACGCGTGCTGAAGCCGCTGATGCCGGGTTCGGACGGCGGCGCGCCGGATGCCGGCGCGATCCGGGCGGCCCGCTCCAACATCAAGCAGCATATGAAGTACACCAACTGGCTGGCCGGCACGCGCAACTGGTTGGCCGGTCCCCGGCTGTCCTATGCCGATCTTGCTGCGGCCGGCACGCTGTCGGTACTCGACTATCTCGGGGAGATCGACTGGACGGACTATGCTTCGGCCAAGGACTGGTACACGCGGCTGAAGTCGCGCCCTTCGTTCCGCCCATTGCTCAGCGACCGAGTGCGCGGCCTCTCTCCGGTCTCGCACTACGCGGATCTGGATTTCTGATGACCGCGGCCGGGGCCTTCGCCAGTCCGGCGCGCCTCAGGACCCTCATCGACCACGAGGCGAAGAAAGCAGGCTTCGATCTGGTCGCCGTTGCAAAGCCCGATTCCATTCCGAACGCACCGGCGCGGCTCTCCGACTTCGTGGCCGCGGGCCGCCAGGGCTCGATGACGTGGATTGCCGAGACAGCAGCGCGTCGCGGCGATCCGAGAACATTGTGGCCGGGCGTACGGTCGATCATCGTGCTGGGCATGAATTACGGCCCGTCGCGCGACCCGTTGGAAATTCTGAAAAAGCGCGAGCGCGGCGCGATCTCCGTCTATGCGCAGAACCGCGACTATCACGACGTTATCAAAGGACGGCTCAAGGAAATCGCCGGCAAGCTTGCCGCCAGGAGCGGTGCAGCGGTGAAGGTGTTCGTCGACACCGCACCGGTCATGGAGAAGCCCTTGGCCGAGGCCGCTGGCATCGGCTGGCAAGGCAAACATTCCAATCTGGTCAGCCGCGAATTCGGCTCCTGGCTTTTCCTCGGCTCGATCTTCACGACCGCCGATCTTGCGCCCGACCGCCCCGAGACAGATCACTGCGGATCGTGCCGGGCCTGTCTCGACATCTGCCCGACGGACGCGTTTCCGGCCCCGTATCAGATCGACGCACGCCGCTGCATTTCCTACCTCACTATCGAGAACAAGGGACCGATTCCGGTGGAGTTCCGGGAAGCCATCGGAAATCGCATTTATGGCTGCGACGATTGTCTGGCCGTCTGCCCCTGGAACAAGTTTGCGCAGTCCGCCTCGGAAGCGAAGCTCGCCGCGCGGGATGACCTCATGGAGCCGGCCCTGGGCGACCTGCTCAAACTCGACGACGCAGCCTTCCGCAACCTGTTCACTGGTTCGCCGGTGAAGCGGATCGGCCGCGACCGCTTCATCCGCAATGTGCTGATTGCTGCCGGCAACTCCGGCGAACCGTCACTGATACCGGATTGCCGCAAACTCGCAGGGGACCCCTCGCCGCTGGTTCGAGGCGCCGCCGCCTGGGCGCTTTCGCGACTGTTGACCCCGGCGGCCTTCGCAGCCCTTGCCCGACAGCATCTCGGCCACGAGACAGACCCTGACGTTGCCGGCGAATGGGCGCCAGGCGCTGCCGCACACAAACGGCCTGAGCGCCCCGCCGATCACGGAATTCCGGCATGACGAGACAGGTTTTCATATTCGGAGCGGGATATTCGGGCCGGGCCTTCGCGGCGGCGAACAGCGAGGGCGCTTCCTTTCACGGAACGACCCGGTCGGCAGAAAAGTTCGCCTTGCTTCGCAGTGCCGGCATCGAACCACTTCTCTTCGACGGACGGCAACTCAGCGCCGAGGCCGAGCTTGCCCTTCAAAGCGCGACTCACGTGATCGTCTCCATCGCGCCGGAAGAAGACGGCGACCCGGTCCTGCGCATCGCCGCGGACACGATTCGCGAGAGGATGCCGCGGCTGGAATGGATAGGCTACCTGTCGACAGTCGGCGTCTATGGCGACCATGGCGGCTCCTGGGTCGATGAGCGCAGCGAATGCCGGCCAGTTTCTAGGCGGTCGGTGTTGCGGCTTGCTGCCGAGCAGGAATGGCTGATTACGGGGCGGCGGGCCGGAGTGCCCGTAGCAGTGTTACGGCTTTCCGGGATCTATGGGCCGGGCCGCAATGCGTTCGTCAACCTCGCAAACGGTACGGCGAAACGGCTGATCAAACCCGCGCAGGTGTTCAACCGCATCCATGCCGACGATATTGCTGGCGCGCTATGGCATCTCGCACGGAACAACACCGGCGGCATCTTCAATGTCACCGACGACGAGCCCGCGCCGCCGCAGGACGTGATAACCTTTGCGGCCAGGCTCATGGGGATCGATCCGCCGCCGGAAACGCCTTTCGAAGGCGCCCAACTTTCGCCCATGGCCCGTTCATTCTATGGCGAGAACAAGCGCGTTTCGAACGCCGCCATCAAGGCCGCCGGTTACGCCTTTGCGTTTCCGAACTATCGTGAAGCCCTCGATCAAATGTGGGCTAAGGACGTATGGCGCGGGACAGGAGAGGGTGACGCCAGAAGTCCGATTCGCCAAAATTGATCAACGGGCCGGTTGCGGCATGGTATTGTTTTCGTGCGTTTACCATCCGGTAACCGTGGGGGCGCAATCTCCAGGCAGGAAACACAGTCAATGGACATGCCGATGAGATCGTTCCTTAGAGCGGCTGCGCGCGCTGCGGGAATTGCGATGGTGGCCGCGCTTTGCAGCGTGACAGCGCACGACGCGCAAGCGGAACAGCTCGCGAAGAACCTTTTCGGCGCGCAGAAACTGCCGGCAGCCACAGCCGCCCGGTCGTACGGCTTTTACAGCAAGGGTTGCTTTGCCGGCGGCGTCGCGATTGCCACGGACGGACCGACCTGGCAGGCCATGCGGCTGTCGCGCAATCGCCGCTGGGGCCACCCCACGATGATCAATCTTATCGAGAAACTGTCGCATGACGCCGTAGCCGACGGCTGGCCCGGCCTGCTTGTCGGCGACATTTCGCAGCCGCGCGGCGGCCCGATGCTGACCGGCCACGCTTCGCACCAGATCGGCCTCGACGCTGATATCTGGCTGACCCCGATGCCGAACCGCCGCCTCACGGCTGCGGAGCGGGAGAACGCCAGCGCGGTTTCTATGATCAAGCCCAAGGGGCTGACGGTCAACGAGCGCTTCTGGACGTCCGCCCATGCGCGTCTTCTGAGGCGTGCGGCCAGCTATCCCGAGGTCGAGCGCATCCTCGTCCATCCTGGCATCAAGAAAAAACTGTGCGACACGGTGAACGGCGACCGCTCATGGCTGCGCAAGGTTCGCCCGTTCTGGGGGCATGACTATCATTTCCACATCCGCATCGGCTGCCAGCCCGGATCGACGGGCTGCAAGGAGCAGAGCGCGGTTCCGCGCGGCGACGGCTGCG
>JBEVEP010000087.1:0-3316 GCA_040512755.1 Mesorhizobium sp. | reverse complement strand
CCGGCCTGCTTGAAGTATTCGTCCTGCAGTTCTCCCCAGGTGCCGAGCCGGAGTGTACATTTCGAGCATGTTACGATCGTACTCTCCGTGGCGTCCTCGGGTATGTCGAGATAGATCGTCCCGCATTTGCTGCATGCGAGTTTATGACCGAGAAACGGTGGCTTCATCGAAGTCCACTTCAGGAAATGCCTCGATGGAAACGATGGTCAGCGACCATCTGAAATTCCATAGCTGAGGTCAGGGGGTAATGTCGTCATGGGCAGGCCTACCAAGGCTAGCTCTACAGGCGCACGCAATTCCCACTCCAACCCGTCGCGCTTGAAGTCGAGCCGCACATTGGCGTTGAGAGAGGCCGCGGTGGCGCGCTGGAGGATGGTCGTGCCGAATCCCTTGCGGCGGCGTTCACGCACTTCGGGTCCGCCCATCTCCAACCACCGCATAACGAAAAGCGACGGCTTCGTTTCAGCATCAGTGGCCCAACTCACGGCCACCCGTCCGGTGTCGTTCGACAGCGCGCCGTGATGGCGGGCGTTGGAGAGAAGTTCGTGGACCGCCATGCTGAGCGCCTGCGATGCCGTCGGCGTAACGGTGACATGATCTCCTTCGATCATCACACGGTCATCCTGGTTGAGTCCGAAGTGATGGAATTGACGTGTAATCAGATCGCGGATGTCTACCCCGCGCCAATCACTTGCCGTGAGGAGGTCCTGGCTGATCGACAGTGATTGCAGACGTTCGGAGAGCCGGCGCAGGAAGTCTCGCTGGCGGGTTTTGGCGGCCGTCTGCCGTATGATGGCTTCGACCACGGCCAGGAGGTTCTTTGACCGGTGGTTCACCTCCCGCATGAGCAAACGTTGCGTCTCTTCGGCCGCCTTTCGATCCGTGATGTCGCGAGCGATCTTCGAAGCCCCAACGATCTTGCCCCCGGCTCGGATCGGCGAAACCGCCAGCGAAACGTGAATGAGACGTCCGTCTTTGCGGCGACGGATTGTTTCGTAGTGCTCCAGTCGATCGCCGCGCTGAACGCGATCGATGATCAACCTTTCTTCGCCGTGTCGGTCCTCCGGGATCAGCCGCAGGATCGACTGGCCGATCATCTCCTCGCTAGTGTACCCGAAAACCCGCTCTGCCCCGGAATTCCAGGACGTAACGATGCTTGAGAGATCCTTGCTGATTATGGCGTCATGTGAGGACTCCACGATTGCGGCAAGCAACGCATCGGGCCCCTCATTGTCCGTCACCTTAAGCCTCCCTCGTTGGCGGAGCGAGAAACACAACGTTTAGAGGCGGATAAGGTTCCACGCAAATCGCGATCGGAGTTTTGGTGCGCCCGGCAGGGATCGAACCTGCACTGCCCTGGGACTGACACGGCGCTCTATCCAATTGAGCTACGAGCGCGACCGACATCAAAACTATACGGCGGCAGCGCGTGCATCAATTCGGACAATGGGCTGACCCGCCTGCATAGGGCGTAGTCCAAATGTCAATTTGTCGAAGCACTCCATGCCGTTCGGACAGCGACTGATGTACCCCTTTTACGAACGGTCTGGAGAATGGCGTATGGCCGGACGTCTCGTCATTCACCGGACTGAGCACACAGCCCTGGAATGAGCGAGATACGTCTCGGCGATAGGATCGTCACCCCGTCAGACAGCGTTCGATTAGGGTCAGCAGAATCATGTGTCTGACCGAGTATTTCAGACCCAAAGGCAGCAGAGATTCAAATGATAGTGCAGTTGCAGCTTCGCCCGTAAATCATAGGATTTGTCAGACAAATATTGACACAGCGTACCGGGTTCTATTAGCTAAAACTTGCAAGCGGAACTGCGCGGTGGAGGGGCGCGCGGGAGAAAACAGTAAACCGCTGCTGCGCAAATAGCTTCGCACCGTTCGCCATCAAGGGAGGATCCGATGAGACTTGGAGCCACAGCCGCCGCGTTGTTTATGACTGCGGCTTTTGCCGCAACCTTCGCCGCACAGGCGCAGGAAAAGAAGCAGCTTGCGTTTGTCGTCAACGGAGCGTCCGATTTCTGGAAGCTCGCTGAAGCTGGTGTCAAGAAGGCCCAGGAAGAATTGCCCAATTACGATCTGCAGTTCAAATATCCCGAACAAGCGGCCGCCGCCGTGCAGCAGCGCCTGATGGATGATCTTGTCGCCGCAGGCGTCTCGGCAATCATGGTGAGCGCCGTCGACCCCAAATCATCGACTGAGGCTCTGAACCGTGTAGGAAACCAGGTACCGCTCTTCACCACCGACAGTGATGCCCCCGATACGAACCGCATAGCCTATATTGGCTCATCCAACACGGATGCGGGCAAACAGGCAGGCGAAATTGCGCTCAAGGCGCTTCCGGAAGGCGGCAAGTGCATAGGCTTTGTCGGGCTCCCCGGTGCGGACAATGCGCGGGAGCGGATTGAGGGCATGAAGGCCACGATTGCCGGTTCGAAGGTGGAACTGATTGACGTTCGAGGCGACGACATCGATCAGACGCGTGCCAAGCGCAACGTGGAAGACGCGCTCGCCGCCAATCCAGACATCACCTGCATGGTTGGCTTCTATTCGTACAATCCGCCGCGAATCTACGAAGTGCTCAAGGAAGCCGGCAAGCTCGGCCAAATCACCGTGATCGCCTTTGACGAAGACCCGATCACCCTTGGCGGGGTGCGTGAGGGGACGATCGCCGGGACCGTTGTTCAACAACCCTATGAATGGGGCTACCAGGGCATGAAGCTGATGGCCAAGTACCTGGAAGGCGACAAGTCCGTTGTGCCCGAGAACAAGCTGATCATCGTCCCGACCAAGATCATCGACAAGGCAAACGTCGATGCGTTCGAGACGGAGCTGAAGTCGCGCATCGGTGGCTAATGACCGACACCAGCAGGCCGCCGGTCCTTCGCGGCGGCCTGCCTAGTCTTGAACTCCATTAGTCAGAGCCGACCATGGCCGCTCCATTTCTGATCATGGCCGACATCTCCAAGCATTACCCGGGCGTGACGGCGCTGGATGGGGTCAGTCTTGCTGTAGCGCCGGGTGAAATCATCGGGCTGGTCGGCGAAAACGGCGCCGGGAAGTCCACCCTCATGAAAATACTCGGCGGGGTCGTTGAGCCGAGCAGTGGGAAACTGGAGATCGACGGTCAGGAGGTCGATCGGCTAAGCGTCAATGGGTCGATGCGGGCTGGCGTCGCCTTCGTCCACCAGGAACTGAACCTGTTCGACAATCTGACGGTTGCTGCCAACATATTCATCGGCCGCGAGCCGGTTCGGGGAAGATTGTTGAGACTGGTCGACGAGGATGCTCTCAAGCGCCAAACCAT
>JBEVEP010000056.1:0-24800 GCA_040512755.1 Mesorhizobium sp. | reverse complement strand
GGACCGGTAATTCCGCTCCAGCCGGATGACCTTTGCGCCGGGAAAATCCTTCTCGAACCGCAGGATGTTGTCGACCTCCGCTCCGCGCCAGCCATAGATCGACTGATCGTCATCGCCGACACAGCAGATGTTGACTCTCTTGTCGCTCGCGCCGAGTTCGCTTCGCTCACCGACTCCGCGTGGGCCTCGCAACGGCTCGGCCCGGTCGGGCATGCGGCCTTCGGCCGGATGGGCATGCTCACGAACTTGCCCCTCACCCCGCAAGGACGGGGAGAGGGGGGCGTCGGCGTTGCCGCTTCCTCCTTCTCCCCGCTCTTCACGGGGAGAAGGTCCGGCAGGGGATGAGGGGCGGCGCGATGGCTCCGGCCTTTGTGCCAGCAGGCGCAACCACATATATTGCGCGGTGTTGGTATCCTGATACTCATCGACCAATATGTATTTGAATTTGCGGTGATATTCCTTCAGCACATCCGGATAGGCGCGGAAAATGCGGATCGGATGGCAAAGCAGGTCACCGAAATCGCAGGCATTCAGCGTCGTCAGCCGGTCCTGATAGGCCTGGAAAAGCTGCCGGCCCCTGCCATTGGCGAAGGCGCGTGCGTCGCCCTCGGGGATCTCAGCGGGGCCGAGGCCCTTGTTCTTCCAGCCGTCGATCATCATGGCGAACTGGCGCGCCGGCCAGCGCTTGTCATCCAGCCCCTCGGCCTGGATGAGCTGCTTGAGGAGCCGCACGACGTCGTCGGCGTCGAGAATGGTGAAATCGCTCTTCAGCCCGGCAAGTTCCGCATGTCGCCGCAGCAGCTTGACCCCGATGGAATGGAACGTGCCGAGCCAAGGCATGCCCTCGATGGCCTCGCCGACCAGCACGCCGATGCGGGACTTCATCTCGCGCGCGGCCTTGTTGGTGAAAGTCACGGCCAGGATCTGGCTCGGGAATGCAAGACCGGTGGCCAGGATATGAGCAATGCGGGAGGTGAGCACACGGGTCTTGCCGGTTCCGGCGCCCGCCAGCACCAGTACCGGGCCTTCCGTCGTCTCGACGGCAAGCCGCTGCTCCGGATTGAGGCCCTCGAGATAACGCGGGGCAGCACCCTGACGCGCGGCCATGGCGCGGGCGGCTATGCCGGACGGCGCGCCAACAGGACGCGCGGAGGCGCCACGCGGAGGCGCATCCTCGTCGAAGAAGGGCATATCGTCCGGAAAGCCTTGCATAACAGACACCGAATGTAATGATTCGGGCCGGAAAGGCCAGAAAAGACCGACGTACCCAAAGATTTGCTCAGGCCGACGGCCTTTCCAGCCGCGAAATGCGCGCTGCGATCTCGCGCTTTGCCAGTATCCAGCCGAGCTGCCGCTCCCCACCAAGGCGCGGCAGTGACCAGAACGAGCGGCCCCTGTCCGGCGACCGCGTGATCAACAATCATTGACTGGACCACCACGCCTCTCGGACTATTTTCAGCGTTTTCAGTTTCAATAGCGGAGCGAGTTATGACAACACAAGTCATTACCCAGGCGATGATCGACGCCTACGACGAATACACGCATCTCACGCTCGACCGGCGCGGCTTCATGGAGAAGCTGACCAAGCTTGCGGGCTCCGGCGCTGCCGCCGCTGCTATCGCGCCGCTGCTTGCCGCAAATTCGGCGCAGGCTGCCATGGTTGCCGAGAATGATCCGCGTGTGAAGGGCGAGGACATCAAGTATCCCGGGGATGGCGGCGACATGATGGGTTATCTGGTGCAGCCAGCCGACCGCAGCGGAAAACTGCCTGCGGTGATTGTCATCCACGAGAATCGCGGCTTGAACCCGCATATCCGCGACGTGGCGCGGCGCACGGCGCTGGAAGGATTCGTCGTGCTCGCACCTGATTTTCTTTCGCCACTCGGCGGCACACCGGCCGACGAGGACAAGGCACGTGAAATGTTCGGCCAGCTCGACGCGGCAAAGACGATAGCGAACGGTGTTGCGACGGTCGCTTTTCTGAAGAGCCACGAAGCGTCCAACGGGAAGGTGGGAGCGGTGGGCTTCTGCTGGGGCGGCGGGGCAGTCAACGATCTTGCCGTCAATGCACCTGACCTCGCTGCTGGGGTCGCTTATTACGGGCGACAGGCGAAGGCCGAGGATGTCGCCAAGATCAAGGCGCCTTTGCTTCTCCACTATGCAGGGCAGGACGAGCGGATCAATGCCGGCATCGATGCCTACAAAGCGGCGCTGGAAGCCGCGGCTAAGCCGTTCACCGTCTATGTCTATGAGGGTGTACAGCACGCCTTCAACAACGACACATCGGCCGCTCGATACAATAAGGAGGCGGCGGATCTCGCCTGGGGCAGGACCGTGGCCTTCTTTAAAGAGAACCTGGCATAGGGTCTGTTGAGATTCAGGTGATGCCGGCCTGCAAATGGCGGTTTCTGCGCTTCCGGTACTCGCGTACATCAACGTACGCTCCGTTCGGGTTCTCGAAATCCACCATTTTGCACGCTTCGCGCGCTTCTCGGCGCGGCCTGACCTGACTCCGAACAGACCCTAACTCGTCTCGTCCGGCGGCGGCTTATGGATCGCGACGCCGAGCACGACCAGTGCGATGCCCAGGATGTCCGTGGCGTCCGGGAACTGTGCCAGGACGATAATGCCGATTAGTGTCGCGCTGACCGGCAGCAGGCAGAGCAGAAGCGCGAAGCTGGCCCGCGGCAGGCGCGACATTGCGAGCTGGTCGCAGATATAGGGAATGACCGACGAGCAGATCCCGACGCCTACTGCGGCCGCGAGAAGGACTGGTGAGGCGAAGGCCGCAACCGCATCCGTCACGCCGAAAGGCAACACGAAGACCATCGCTATCGCCATCGCCGCGCCGAGGTTAGCGACACCATTTGAAGCGCCGGCGCGAGCGAGGCGGTGGCCTAGGACGATGTATCCGACGAAGAGCGCTCCATTGAGGAAGGCCCATGCAAGGCCAACCGGATCGTTCGACCATTGCACGTCGATCAGCAGCAAAGTCCCGACGCCAGCAGCCAGCAGGGCGATGAGATTGCGGCTGTTCCGCAGGCCAAATAAGGCGATCGCAATCGTGCCGACGAATTCGATCGCCGCCACAAGGGAGATCGGCAGCCGCTCGAGTGCCAGATAGAAGGAGCAGTTCATCGCTGCGAGACAGGCGCCGAAGGCGATGAGAAGCCGCCGCGTATCGCCATTTGCACGTGCGAATGATCGCCACGGCCTGGTTATGGGGGCGAAGATGAGGGCCGCCGATGCGATGCGTAGCCAGGCGACGCCGAGCACGCCGATATGCGGAAAGAGAAGCACGGCGAAGGCGGGGCCAAGATAGTGGAAGACCGCGCTTACGCCAAACCAGAGGTGCGGCGGCACTGCGCTCGCGGCGCTTGAAAAGGTGATAGGTCTCGCCCGCATTCTGATTCACTCCTGTCATGGAGTGTTGCAGGCAGAATGCGCTTATCATATAAAAGAACACAGGAATAACAGTCATATTTCGTGCAATATTAAGGCCATGATCATGAAACGCCTTCGATATGAAGATGGCGATCTGGACGGCGTCGATCTGCGCATACTGGGAATCCTGATCGACGACGCGCGAGCCAGTGTTGCCGAAATCGCGCGCGCTGTCGGCATGTCGTCACCCAGTGTTTCGGAACGCCTCAGGCGCTTACAGGAGAACGGGACAATCCAGGGATATACGATCCGGATCAATCCAGCGGCTTTCGGTCTGCCACTGGCTGCATGGCTGAGGATAAGGCCAGTGCCGGGACAGCTTTCGACCGTCACCGAGATCATCAAGGGTATTCCCGAGATCGCCGTTTGCGACCGGGTGACAGGGGAGGACTGCTTCATTGCGCGCGTCCACGCCGCTTCCGTGATCGATCTGGAGCGGATTATCGATCTGATTATTCCTTATGCGATGACCAACACGTCGATTATTCAGTCTTCGCCGGTTGCGGAGCGGCTTCCGATGCCGGCTTGAAGACCCGGCAAAGGCTCATCGGGGTTACGGCAGGTTACCATTGGCCGAATGACGGCCATGTTGTGTCGCGGAGGCCTTGATGACGATGAAAAACAAGGATTGCGAATCTTATCTTTTCGAGCCCGATAGCGGCATCCCGAACAGTCCCCTGCCGCTTCTCATCTGGAAGGACAGGCTGCCGGCAGATGCGCGCTCGGGAAACGCGGCCTGCGCGCTATTCCGGCGCAATGGTTGGGGTGGCACCTGGGTCTACACGGTGTTTCCCTATTGGCATTTCCACACCAGGGGCCATGAGGTTCTGGCGTGCGTTTCGGGAAGCGCCCGCATCGGATTTGGCGGGGATAGAGGTCTAAAGGCTGATGTCCTTGTTGGGGATGTCTGCGTCATCCCTGCCGGTGTTGGCCACAAGAAGCTCGATGCCTCTCCCGATTTCCAGATGGCGGGCGGCTATCCGCCGGGTCAGGAGGGAAACATTGTGCGGCCAGGTGAGATGGATGACGAGAGAATTGCTCGCGAAATCTCACGTCTCGGTCTGCCGCAGACCGATCCGATCACCGGGACGAACGGCGGTCTGGTCGAAATTTGGGGAGCGATTGCTTCAGGTTAGGGTTTTTAGTCAACAAATTGATAAAGAACAAGAATTCGTGGCATGGAGCGGAGGCGCGTCTCCAAAATCAGAGATCTGGTCTTTCGATAAACTCCTTCAATTGCCTGGTTCGCTCTCGCGTCAGTTCGGCCTTGCAGCTCGAAACCAGCATTGGTTCCATCGAGCCGCCGTGCGCTTCCCAGCCCGCGAGTTCGCAGTGGCCATCGCGATAAGCAATCCAGCCGCGCTGCCCAGCCAGAAGAGCTTGTTCAGCACCCTTCATGTCGCCTTCGTGCTGCTGCTCATCGAGTTTGCGGGCGGCCTCGCGAGCCGTTTTCCAGATGGCGTTCAGTTCCTTGTCGGCCTCATCGAAATCCATGCTGGCGCATTGATTCATATCGGACTGCGTGATGGCATTGGCGCAATCGAGCTTTTCTTCCGCCCGCGCGAGCGAGGTGGCGGTCAGCAAAAGCGCGAGAAGCATGAAAGTTTGAGGCAGGGTCACTATCCGATCCATGAGACTGCGTAATCCACAACGTTCACTGCGTCACGAGCAGTTCCTTGGCTCCCCTCCATCACGACTAACCGCCATGTGATTCTGCGGCAAGCACACGCCTGTCGTTTCCAGTCTCGCGAGCCATGTTTGCTGGTCGCGGATGACTTCGCATTCTGAATCATTTTCTTGCTGTAATTATTTGATGTTGCAAAACTTTTCGTGGAACTATGCACTTTCAGGTAGCCTTCCCTAGTTGAGAAGGCTCTGCCGCTCAGCGGCAACCCAAGCAGTGACTTTCGCAACTGTACGCCTGCCGATCAGGCAGGTTTGCGTCTGATTGCTATCGAACGCCCGGCGCGTTCGGGGACGGGTAGGGCAGCGTGGGCCGAGCGCATGGCCTCAACTCTCGTCAGAATATCCGGCGGGAAAGAAGCAACCCTCGGACCTGCCATGTCGACATGGAGAGACAGCGACTCGGACGTCGCGGCCAGCCAGCCGTCGGCATGATGGATTTCCTGATAGGCGCGCAGCCGCTTCTCGTCGTTATCGAGCAGATGGAAAGTGACTGTGACCTTATCGGCGAGGTGAAGCTCCCGCACGTAACAGACATGCACTTCGGCTGTGTAGATGGTCAGCTTGCGGTCGCGCGCATAGTCAGGTCCAAGCCCCATCGCTTCGAAGGCCTCGTCGGAACAACGATCGAAAAGGACGTTGTAGTAGGCCATGTTCATGTGGCCATTATAGTCGATCCAGTCCTTCTCGACCTCCATGACGCGGGAGACGAAGGGGGCCGCTGTGATCATCGTTCAATCCTGGTCTTCGGTTGCGGTATGGCTTTGGCGATTCTCTGGACAAATCCTGCAGATCGGCAGAATACGAAGGAAATAAAGCTTCACAAGGACCGGCGCTGGTCCATTCGCGGAGGAAAACATGGCTCTGAGCGACCTGAAGCATGTCGAGCGAAATGAAGCAGGCATCGCAACGGCGCTCGGGATACTGAAGCAGCGCTTCGGCGAGCGCTTCCAGACAGGACAGGCGATCCGCGAGCAGCACGGCCATACGACTACCTATATACCGAACCAGGCGCCCGACGCCGTAGTGTTCCCGCAGTCGGTACAGGACGTGCAGGAGATTGTGCGCGTCTGCGCCGAACATCGGGTGCCTGTGATTGCCTTCGGCACCGGGACATCGTTGGAAGGTCACGTCAACGCGCCGGGCGGTGGCGTTTCGATCGATACGTCGCAATTGAATCGGATCATCGAGGTCAATCCGGAAGATTTCGACTGTACCGTCGAAGCGGGTGTGACACGGGAGGCCCTGAACACGCATCTGCGCGACACCGGTCTGTTCTTTCCGATTGATCCGGGTGCGAATGCCAGCCTCGGCGGCATGGCTGCGACGCGGGCGTCGGGCACCAATGCCGTGCGCTATGGCACGATGCGCGACAATGTCCTGGCGGTCACGGCGATCATGGCGGATGGGCGACTCGTTACAACGGCGAAGCGCGCGAAGAAGTCATCGGCAGGTTATGACTTGACAAGGCTTCTCGTCGGCTCGGAAGGCACGCTCGGTATTATCACTTCACTCACGCTGAAGCTCTATGGCATTCCGCAGGCGATTTCGGGTGGGGTCTGCCCGTTTCCGAACGTGGAGTCGGCGTGTAACGCCGTCATCGCGACGATCCAGATGGGCATACCGGTTGCGCGGATCGAACTCGTCAATGCTCTGCAGATGCGGGCGATGATCCAGCACTCTCATCTCGACTACCCGGAGAGCCCCTGCCTTTTCCTGGAGTTTCACGGCAGCGATGCAGGTGTGAAGGAACAGGCCGAAAGCTTCGGCGAGATCGCTGAAGAATTCGGCGGCGGGCCGTTCCTTTGGACCGCTGTCGCCGAAGAGCGGACGCGGCTCTGGAAAGCCAGGCACGAAGCCTATTGGGCGTCCCTGACACTGAGGCCCGGGGCCAAAGGCCTTTCGACCGATGTCTGTGTGCCGATATCCCGCCTTGCCGAATGTATCGCGGAAACCGAGGCCGACATCGCGGAAATGGGATTGGTCGCACCGATTGTCGGCCATGTGGGGGACGGCAATTTCCACGTTCTCGTGCTGATGGATGTGAATGATCCTGAGGAGATTGCGCGGGCGGAAGAGTTCGTCGCGCGGCTCAACGTGAGAGCAATTGGCATGGACGGAACCTGCACCGGCGAGCATGGCATCGGGCAAGGCAAGATCGCCTTCCTCGACCGTGAACTCGGCGCAGCCGTCGATGTTATGCGGACGATCAAGCAGGCGCTCGACCCGATGAACATATTGAACCCTGGCAAAATCCTCAGTGATCGAGTGGGTTAAGGTCTGTGACCGGCGAATTGCCACTTTAAAGACACGCTATTGCGGCTAAGCTGACGCCGGGCGTTATCGAATCTCGAGAGTAGGGTGCTGGCGAGACTTTTCGTCATAGTGGGAGGATTGGTCGTTCTGGCGCTGACTTTGGCGCTGGTCGGGCCCTACTTTGTCAACTGGACCTCCTACCGGGCCGATTTCGAGCGCGAGGCTAGCGCAATTCTTGGTCGCAAGGTCACAGTGGAGGGTGGCGTGACCGCCCGGATCCTGCCATTTCCCTCGGTGACTTTCTCTGATGTCGTCGTGGCCGGCGCCTCGCCGGACGCACCGGCGCTGACCGCCGAGACATTCTCCATGGACGCAGAACTGGCTCCGTTCATGCGCGGCGAGTTCCTGATCTTCGATATGAGACTGGTCAGACCGAAAGTCTCGATCAGCGTCGCGGCCGACGGGACGGTGGACTGGGCCATGCGGCCTTCGGCGCCGTTCAAGGCGTCGCAGATTTCGCTGGAGAGGCTGACCGTCACCGATGGCCTGATCAGCATCCATCACTTGGCGAGCGGCCGGACGCATCTGGTTTCGGACGTCGATGCCGCGATTTCTGCGCGGTCTTTCGCGGGGCCGTGGCGCGCCGACGGAAAGCTGAAGGTCGACGGTCTGCCAGTCCTACTGGCGATGTCCACCGGCAAGGTCGATGCGACCGGCGCAATGCGGCTGAGGATCAAGGCTGATCCCGCAAACCTGCCGGCAGTGGTCGAGACTGACGGCGATGTCCGCCTCGAGAAAGGCGCGCTGCGATACTCAGGCAGTTTCCGGATGGTGGCAGGCAGCTCGGGTCAAGGGGAACTGCCGGGCGGGGCGGCCCCATCGCCAAACACAGAGACGGGGAAACCGGCCAAGGAAGTGCCGCCTCCTTTCCGGTTCAACGGCAGGTTCGCTTTCGACCACCAGCGTCTCAGCGCAGACGAGTTCCGTTTCGAGACAGGCCCGCTTGACGATCCGTACACGGCGGATGGGTCTGCTTTTGTGGATATTGGCGCAGAACCAAACTTCTCAGTCGACGCACACGGCGCGCAAATTCGCTTCGACGAAGCGGTCGGTGCCCGCGAAACAGTGAAAGGCATCACGCTCGCGGGGCGCATCGCTGCCGTCGAGAAGGCGCTTGTAAGTCTGCCGAAGCCGACGATCCCGGGCGTCATAGACATCAATCTTCCGGCAGTGGTTGCGGGCGACACGACGATCCGCGACGTGCGGCTTTCGGCAGCTCCGGCGGCGGAGGGCTGGAACGTGAAGTCCATGGCCGCGACGTTGCCCGGCCGCGCCACCCTTGAGGGATCGGGCCTGCTGAGGACTGACGGCGAGCTTGGCTTTGCAGGTTCATTGCTCCTCGCTGTCAAACAGCCTTCGGGCTTTGCGGCGTGGCTCGCCAAGGATGTGGATGATGCGATCCGGCGTGTCCCCGCGGCAGGGTTCCGCGCCAATGTCCATATGACGTCTCAGCGGCAGCGCTTCGAGGATCTGGAACTGATCCTTGGTCCGGCAAAGTTCCGCGGGCGGATCGACAATCGGCAGCCATATGATGCCAAGCCGTCTATGCAGGTGGAGCTTACCGGGGATGCGTTGGATGTCGACGGGATGCTGGCTTTCACCTCGCTTTTCGTCAGCGAAAAGGGCGTGAACCGGCTGGCGGATCATGACCTTGACTTCAACATCACGGCTGGGCCCGTGCATGTTGCCGGATTGACCGCCGAAAAAGTCGATACCGCGCTCAGGCTGCGGGACAGGACGCTGGAGATTGATCGCCTGTCGATCGGGGATCTGTCCGGTGCAACGATCAGCGCAACAGGCAAGGTACGGGACTTTCCGCAGAATCCGTCAGGCAATCTCGACGCATCGATCCTGGCTGTGGATCTGGCGCCTTTGATATCTGGCTTGGCAGAACACTATCCGTCCAATGCGTTGCTTCGGGAATTGCGCAAACGAGAGAGCGCCTATCCCGGACTTTTTACGGATTCGCAGATCGATCTGGTGGCGAGCGCTGTTCCCGGGAACGACGGCGCCAGCGACGTTGCACTGACGGCGAACGGGGTCTCCGGAGGCAGTGAGTTTTCGCTGACCGCCTCGGGCAACGGCAAGACAGATTCCTTGGAGACGGCGGACCTCTCGCTTTTGCTTACAGCGAAGAACAGCAATGCCGAAGCATTGATGGCGCTCTACGGCTTGCCGGCGCTGCCGCTTGGCGTGACCGGGAATGGCGAAACCAGCCTGGAGGCCAGGGGAACTCTCGCGGGCGGTCTTGCAACCACGGTCGGATTTACGGGCGTGGATACGCAGGCGAGATTTGCCGGTCAAGTTACAGCGCAGCATGACGCTCTGTCCGCGGCAGGGACGATCCGCCTGCAGGCGTCCGATATCGAACCCTGGTTGATGACGGCGGGAGCAAGCCTGCCCGGAATGGGCCTTGGCCTGCCCGTGGAACTTGCGTCGGACCTGCAATACGCAAAGGGCATCCTCCACCTGTCAACAGTTGAAGGGACGATTGAAGAGAGCGCCGTGAGTGGTGATGTTCGCGTGGAAATGAAGGAGGGGTTGCCGCATCTTACCGGCGCACTGGTGTTGGATGAACTGGAGCTTGCTCCGGCCGTGGCGATGGTGCTCGGCGAAACTGCCCTGCAGCGTGACGGCACGGGTTGGCCGGCGGCGGCGTTCCAGGACAGCGTCTCGGCGCCCTTTACCGCCGAGCTCGATCTCTCCGCAAGCACGCTCTCGGCCGGACCTTTGGGGGCGGCCAGCGATGTCCATATGGCGGCGCGGCTTGACCGGGAAGGCATGCGCCTCAGCGGCATCTCGGGGAAAGCCTATGACGGGCAGCTCGACGGGTTGGTCGAGCTCAAGAATACCGACGGTACCGGCCTTTTCTCGGCGCAGCTCAAATTGACCGGCGCTGATCTCGGCACGGCGTTTACCGCAACCCGGTTCACCGGCCGGGGAGATATGACCGCCTCGGTTTCGGCAACGGGCAAATCCATCGAGGCTATGGTGGCCGCACTCACAGGGTCCGGAACGGCTGCTCTGCACGGCCTTACGATTGCCGGCCTCAACCCGCAGGCCTTCCAGGCGATCATTGCTCGCGCCGACGAGATCGGCAGTGATGTCGATGCGGTCAAGATTGCTGCATTTGCCCCGTCGATCGCCGAGACCGGCGAATTCGCCGTCGGCGATGCGGAACTCGCTTTCACAATCGCTGGGGGTGTGCTGCGGGCTCCGCCGGTGTCACTCGAAAATCCGGCGGCCACGCTGACGGCAGAGGTCGGCGCCGATCTCAATGACGGGACGCTCAAGGCGGCAGGCGCCGTTGTATACAATCCAGGTGAAGAAAGCCTGGTCGGATCGGAACCCACCATACGGTTTGCCGTCGCGGGGCCGATTGGCGGTGAGGCGAGGGGGCATCTCGACACGCAACCACTCGCTCAGTTTTTGACCCAGCGTGCGCTCGAGCGTGAACAGGCGCGCGTTGAGGCTATGCAGGCCATGCTTCTGGAAAGGCAGCGTCTCAGACGGGAGGCGCGCTACTACGCTGCCGTGCAAGGAGAACGTGAACGTTTGGCGGATGAGATACAACGCGCCGACGAGGCATTGCGCGTGAAGGCCGAAGAGGAAGTGCGCCGCAAGGCTGAAGAGGCGGCGCGCGAGAAAGCCGAAGCCGAGGAAAGGGCGCGAGCGGAGCACGCGACGCGGCAACGGGCGGCCGACGAAGCCGCTGATGCGGAGCGGCGAAAGGCTGCAAAAGAGGCTGCGGAGCGTGCGGCAGATGCGAGGCTCGCCGAGAAGGAGCGAGCCCGTGTGGAGGCGCAGCCGAGCCCTGTTCCGGAAACGCTGCCGGGGGTCGAAAGCGCTCCGCTGCCGCCTTTCGATGCGCGCGATGAGCCCCTCACACAGCAGCCAGGCCGCCGTTCTCCCTTCCGGCCGATTGAAAACTTCCTGAGATCGCTCGGCCAGTAGGGCGATTGCGGCCGAGATAGGCCATGCAGCTGCCATTTCCGATTCATCGCAAAGGCCGGTTCAGACCCATTTCGGTTGCCACCTCAATCCGATTTCAAAGTTAACTGTTGGGCCGCCGCTTCGCCCATGCGAGCACATGGATACGGAGAGCGGATGACAGGTTCGCGTCGCGCGGACGGGCCGCATCGATCTCGGCAACCAGTGCGGCGAGCGACAGGCCGCGCTTATCCGCGATGGCCAGTAGATCGTCATAGAAAGGCTGCTCGATCGAAAAGCTGGTGCGGTGCCCGCGGATTGCGATAGAGCGCTTGCGGATGAGACTCAAGAACGATGGTCCTCATCGGAGGAGCTTCGTCTATGGCCGTCCAGAAAGCTGTCTGATTTTTCAGCCGCTCTCCGGTCGCGCAGCTTCTCCGCCTTCGTTCTGCCATGCAGCAGACGGTTCTGTTCGGCCTCACGCTCCTTCGCAGAACGCGCCTTTTGCTTGCGTGCCTGACGAAGGTTGACGATCCCGGACATTTCTATTTCTTGCGGAAGGCGTCAAGCGACACGACGTCGGCGCTCTTGCCCGGCGCATCCGCCGATGCCGGTTCGGGCGTCTTGGCGCCGGCGTTCTTGCGAGCTCCAGACTTTTTGGCGCCCGAGGCAGCAACAGGTTTCGGCGTCTCCTCTGGCTGCTGTGGCGGTTGCTCCACAGGAAGATCAACGATGGCATCCTGCTTCACATCGAATTCGAGCTCGAAATTGACAGACGGGTCGTAGAAACCGCGAACCGCCGAGAACGGGATTTCAAGCCTCTCCGGCACATCGGAGAAGGAAAGGCCGACCTCGAAGCCAGTATCGCTGACCTTCAGATCCCAATACTGAAACTGGATCACGATCGTCATCTGCTCCGGATAGCGTTCGCGCAGCCTGCTCGAAATGCGCACACCTGGCGCGCCGGTCAGGAAAGTGATGAAGAAATGATGATTGCCGGGCAGGCCGGTGCGAGCGACTTCGGCCAGCACCTTGCGCATGACGCCGCGCAATGCCTCCTGGGCAAGAATATCATAGCGGATATGGTCTTCGGCCATGTTGGGCGCCCGCCTCGTGAATCTGTGCCCTACCTGTAATCAAGCTTCATGCCGTCGTAAACCGGATATAGTACGAGGACGGCGATTGCCAATCGGAATGATCACGCGGCGATCCAGCGGAATAGTCTCAACGCATATCTTGGGAGAAGGGAAGTGGAGGCTTCTGTTGCCAGGTGCCTCCGGACCCCGCCTAGAAGTGCGAACCACTAGGACTTGAATTGAAGCTGTCGCACCGCATTAAGCGGCGAGACGTGCTTCCGCATAGTTGTCGTTGGCAACTATAAGATTAGCCCGATAACGGTGGTACAATGCCGGGCAAAAGTCCGATCTTTACACCCTCGTCGATCCTATTTCGCCCCCATCAAAAGCCGCCTCGCTGCGGCGGTTTTTGGTGGAGGCGCCGGGTACCGCCCCCGGGTCCGAATGGCTTATTTCATCGGCCGTTTATCGCCATAGTCAGGCAAGCTGACCCGTCGAATATAGGGAGGACGGGTGCAAAATGGAAGGGCGAATTGGGATTGACTTGCCGGCACATGCCAAGGAAAGTTGTAGCCGGTGAAAAGGGCTGGAACGCCAAGTTGTACCCGCACGGCGCGACTCACCATGTGTTTTCATCGATTGTTTCGACGGGGATTTTGACATGGCCGATTATCTTGCGGATGTGAGGAAATATGACGCGACGGCTGACGCCGATGTGGTCAACAAGATCGTGAAACATCTGGGAATAGCGCTTCGCAATCGCGACTCTTCACTCGTGTCGTGCCAGGATCCCAAGGAACTCGGCCGCGTGCGCGACAACTGGGCTGGCAAGAAACTGGGCGTTTCCGACGGCGCAAAGGCGGATTCGGCCATTGAGAAGGTCTGCCAGACCATGGCGTCGGACAATACGAAAAGCCGGGTCACCTTCTACTATCTGGTCGCAAAGCATCTCGGAAAGCTCGGCGACCTCTGATTTTTTAGCGATCGCGCGTCAGCGTCGCCCGTCGACACGTGCGCGACAGACGCCGCGTCTGCCTGCAGAAAGGCAGCCCCTTCTCCTGAATCAATCCTGATTCTCGGTCATCGCGCGGAAGGTGCAGCAATTTGATGTGAGCGGCGGGAAGCAGGCGTGGCCCCTGGTGCCCCGCTCCGTTATGATCTGGTCGAAACCTCGAATCGCCGTAAGCGTATGCGCCAGTATCTCGACCTTCTCAGTCATGTCATTCAGCACGGCTCGGATCGTGACGACCGGACCGGGACCGGCACGCGCTCGGTCTTCGGTTATCAGATGCGTTTCGACCTGGGGCGGGGCTTTCCCGTCACGACGACCAAGAAGCTGCATCTGAAATCGATTATCCATGAACTGCTCTGGTTCCTGGCTGGCGACACGAACATCAAATACCTCAAGGAGAATGGAGTCACGATCTGGGATGAATGGGCGGACGAGAACGGTGATCTCGGACCGGTCTACGGAAAACAGTGGCGATCATGGCCCGCCAAGGACGGAGGCGAGATCGACCAGATTGCGAATCTTCTGAGGGAGTTGCGGCGAAATCCTCATTCAAGGCGTTTGATCGTGTCGGCCTGGAATCCGGCGGAAGTGGACGCCATGGCTCTCCCGCCATGTCATTGCCTGTTCCAATTCTACGTGTCCGAGGGGCGGCTTTCGTGCCAGCTCTATCAGCGCTCGGCCGATGTCTTTCTGGGAGTGCCGTTCAACATCGCCTCTTATGCCTTGTTGACCATGATGGTTGCTCAGGTGACCGGTCTGAAACCGGGCGATTTCGTTCATACGCTGGGTGACGCGCACCTCTACGCGAACCATTTCGACCAGGCGCGCGAACAACTCGGGCGGACACCCAAGCCGCTCCCCACCATGTGGATCAATCCGGCTGTGACGGATCTTTTCGCGTTTCGCTATGAGGACTTCAGGCTCGACAACTACGTGGCCGACGCCACCATCCGAGCGCCGATCGCCGTATGATAATGAGGCTGGGCGAGCAAGTGGTCGGGTATGGGCCGCAGACAGAAGCTGGTTGGCGGGAGCGTTGATGGACCTTGCGATCTATGTCGCGATTGCCGAAAACGGTGTGATCGGGCGCGACAACGGCCTGCCTTGGAAACTGTCGACGGACCTCAAACGGTTCAAGGCCACGACGATGGGCAAGCCAATCATCATGGGCCGTAAGACCTGGCAGAGCATTGGCCGCCCACTTCCCGGCCGCTTGAACATCGTGATCACGCGCGACCCCGATTTTCGTGCGGACGGCGCGGAGGTCGTGCGCTCACTGGACGAGGCGATGAAGTTCGCGACGGCGCGCGGCAGCCGATGCATGGCTGGTGCGGATGAAGCGTGCGTTATCGGCGGCGGCGAAATCTACCGGCAGGCGCTGCCGCGCGCGGACCGGCTCTACGTCACGCATGTGCTGGCGGATTTCGATGGCGACACTGTTTTCCCGGCGATCGATCCTGAGGTTTGGAAGCCGATCCGTACAGAGGAGTTCCCGGCCGGCGACCGGGACACCCATGCGACACGCTATACCGTCTACGAACGGCGTGAAGCTGCGCATTGAAAAGTGCGCGAAAGGGCAAGTTTCGGCGGCGAAATCGGACAATGCAAGCGCACCGCGTTGAAAGCAGGTGCAGGCATACCTATAGATGGCAACAGGAGAACATGCGGGGCAGCCGGTCAGGCGCTACGCAATGTCCAGACCGAAAGGATTTTCATGCCCTGGAATAATCAGAGCGGCGGAGGCGGTGGCCCGTGGGGCGGCGGCGGTGGCGGTGGGCCCTGGGGTCAGGGGCCGCGCGGCCCGGGCCCACAAGGATCGCCCCCCGATCTCGAGGACATCATCCGCCGCGGCCAGGACCGGCTAAAGAAGGCATTACCCGGCGGAGCAGGCGCCAGTCCGGCGTTTCTGGGTCTTATCGCGGCTGCGGTGCTCGCGTTCTGGGTTTTTCAGGCAGTCTATACGGTGCAGCCGGATGAACTTGCGGTTGAATTGCGCTTCGGCAAGCCAAAGGAAGAACTTTCCGAACCTGGCCTGCATTTCCACTGGTGGCCAGTAGAGACGGTTGAACGGGCCAGCATCGCCGAAAGGTTGATCAACATTGGTGAGGCGAGGGGTGGCACGTCCTCGGGTTTGATGCTGTCAGGCGATCAGAACATCGTCGACGTCAAATTCTCGGTCGCCTATCAGGTTTCGGATCCAAAGGCTTATCTCTTCAACGTGTCCGGTGTGGACGAAATGGTTCGTCAGGTCGCAGAAAGCGCCATGCGCGAGGCGGTCGGCCGGCGTCCGGCACAGGACGTTTTCCGTGACGACCGTCAGGGCATCGCTGACGCGGTGCGCGGAATTATTCAGTCGACGCTGGACTCCTATCAGGCGGGGCTGACGATCAACGCCATTTCGATAGAGGATGCCGCGCCGCCGCGCGAAGTGGCGGACGCGTTTGACGAGGTTCAGCGCGCGGAGCAGGACGAGGACCGCTTCGTGGAAGAGTCCAACCAGTACTCCAACCAGAAGCTTGGCCAGGCGCGCGGTGAAGCCGCGCAAGTCCGTGAGGACGCGGCCGCCTACAAGAACAGGGTTGTGCAGGAAGCGCAGGGCGAGGCACAGCGCTTCATCTCGGTCTATGACGAATACGCCAAGGCGCCCGATGTCACGCGCAAGCGGCTTTTCCTCGAAACCATGGAGAAGGTGCTGAAGGATTCCAACAAAGTGATCGTCGAGCAGAATGGCAACCAGGGCGTCGTCCCGTATCTACCTCTGCCAGAGCTGCAAAAGCGGGCGACGGAAGGAACCAAGTGATATGACCAACCGTCTTCCTGTCATTGGCGTCATCGTCGCCTTCGTCCTCTTCCTGATCTATTCATCGGTCTTTGTCGTTAACGAACGCGAGCAGGCCATCGTGCTGCGCTTTGGCGAGATCGTGGACGTGAAGACCGAACCGGGGATCTACTTCAAGGCGCCGTTCGCATTGTTCGGAGCCGATAATGTGCAAATGATCGAGGATCGCGTGCTACGGTTCGATCTCGACGACATTCGGGTCCAGGTTTCGGGTGGCAAGTTCTACGAGGTTGACGCCTTTGTTGCCTATAAGATTGCCGATCCGCGGCGCTTCCGGGCGGCCGTCTCCGGGCAAGTGGAACTTGCCGAGCAGCGTTTGCGCACGCGTCTCGATGCTGCCTTGCGCAGGGTCTATGGCTTGCGTGGCTTCGAAGCCGCTCTCTCGGAAGAGCGCGCGGCGATGATGCGCGAGGTTCGCGATCAACTGCGCCCGGACGCCACGTCGCTCGGACTGGAGATCGACGATGTCCGCATCCGGCGGACCGATCTGACGGCCGAAGTTTCGCAACAGACCTATGATCGCATGAAGGCGGAGCGCCTCGCGGAGGCCGAGAGACTACGGGCGCGTGGCCGTGAGGCCGCACAGCGCATTCGCGCCCGTGCCGATCGCGAGGTGGTCGAGATCGTCGCAGAGGCGCGAAAAGAATCGGAGATCCTGCGCGGCGAGGGCGAAGCCGAACGGAATTCCACCTTTGCCGATGCGTTCCAGCGCGATCCGGAATTCTTCGAATTCTATCGCTCGATGGCGGCCTACATGCAGGCTCTGGAAGGCGGCGGGACCACGATGGTGTTATCACCCGACTCCGAATTCCTGCGCTTCTTCCGGGATTCAGGTGGCGGTGCGCCGCTTGCGAAGCCTGGTGTCGCACCACCCGCGCCCGCCGCTGACGGCACGACCAGCACGAACAGCCAGTAGGCGCGATGGCCGATTTCCTTGCCGCGATGGGCCTCGTCCTCGTCATCGAAGGACTGGTCTATTGCGGGTTTCCGGGCCTTGCGAAGCGCCTTGCGACCGAAGTGCTGTCGACGCCTGAGAACGCGTTGAGGATCGGCGGCCTCGCGGCCATCGCGATCGGCGTGGGCGTGGTTTGGCTGGCCCGCGGGTAACGCAGGATTTATCTTCCTGATGATCAAAGGGCCGCAAACGCGCCTTATTTCTTGACAAGAAAACTGTTTGGGTCACCTAGGGGCGCAAACGAATCCGCTTAAAGGCCGGGAGGCACGCCGCATGAAACCGACTTCGATCCACTACGCGGTGCGCAAGACTTTGCTTGCTTCGACGACGGCCTTGCTGTTGAGCGCGTTGGCTGTCCCAGCGACTGTAACAGCATCTCGCGCGGAGACCGCCCTGCCAGCCCCGCAAACAGCTGCGCCAGTGCCGCAAACACCTGCACCAGGGGCTTTACCAGCACCTTCGCAGGGACCAGCCTCGGTAGCCGACCTTGCTGAGGGATTGCTGGAATCTGTCGTGAACATTTCGACCTCGCAGACAATAAAGGGCACAGAAGGCCCCGGCGCGGTCCCGATGCCGCAGCTTCCGGAGGGCTCGCCGTTCCAGGATTTCTTCGACGATTTCTTCAAGGATCGCGGAGGCGAAGGCCAGGGCGGATCGCAGAAGGTGCAATCGCTCGGCTCCGGTTTCGTAGTAGATGCCGAGCAGGGCATCGTCGTAACCAACAATCACGTCATCGCCGACGCCGACGAGATCGAGGTCAATTTCTCGGACGGCTCAAAATTGAAGGCCGAATTGATCGGTAAGGATACCAAGACCGACATTGCGGTGCTCAAGGTCGACCCGAAACTCAAGAAGCTGAAGGCGGTGAAGTTCGGTGACTCCACTGTCATGCGGATCGGCGACTGGGTCATGGCAATTGGCAATCCATTCGGCCTCGGCGGCACAGTCACAGTTGGCATTGTCTCGGCGCGCAATCGCGACATTAACTCCGGCCCGTATGATGACTTCATTCAGACGGACGCGGCGATCAACCGCGGCAACTCCGGCGGCCCGCTGTTCAACATGTATGGCGAGGTGATCGGGATCAACACGGCTATCATTTCGCCGTCGGGAGGCTCCATCGGTATCGGCTTCTCAATCCCTTCGCAGCTTGCCGTCGGGGTGGTCGATCAGTTGCGCGAATTTGGCGAGACGCGGCGCGGCTGGCTGGGCGTGCGGATCCAGCCGGTGACGGACGAGATCGCCGAAAGCCTTGGTATGGACAATGCCAAAGGCGCCCTCGTGGCTGGCGTCATCAAGGGCGGACCGGTTGACAATGGTTCGATTTTGCCGGGCGACGTCATTGTGAAGTTCGATGGCAAGGACGTGAGAGACATGCGCGACCTGCCACGCGTGGTAGCCGAAAGTCCGGTGGGCAAAGCCGTGGACGTCGTCGTTGTGCGCAAGGGTGTCGAGCAAACGGTGAAGGTAACGCTTGGCCGCCTCGAGGATGGCGAGAAACTTGCAGCCACGGAGGAGGGCAAGCCGGAAGAAACCACGCAGGACAAGGACAGCGCTGTTTCAACGGCGACCGTGCTCGGCATGACGATCGCCGAACTCAACGACGTGACCCGCAAGAACTTCGAAATCTCCTCTGACGTTTCAGGCGTTGCGATCACCGAAGTGGCGCCAGATTCTGCTGCGGCCGAACGCGGCATCCAGCCTGGCGAAGTGATCACTGAAATTGCGCAGGAATCCGTCTCCTCGCCGAAGGACGTGATGGATCGCATTGCGGCCCTGAAGGAACAGGGTCGCAAGAATGCGCTTTTGATGCTTGCGTCCAAGACCGGAGAACTGCGCTTCGTGACAGTCAGGATGGATTGAACCAATCCCCCGGTGAGGCTTCAGGGCCGCTGGAGCGGCAACTGAATTTGGGACCGCGGGGGTTGGGAGAGCGCGAAGTCCGGAGCTTTCAGAGGATGCCGCCGCCGTGCAAGCGGTAGTCAGCTGTCTGAAACGTTCTGCGCTTTCCAATCTTTCCGCGCGAGCCGATAGAGCAGGAGCCGCTTGAAATCGGGATGCGTGTCCGGCACTTCGGGATGGTCGAAATCACCGGAGGGGTCGGCGCGCATTCCAAGACGCTCCATGACGGCTGTCGAGCGCCTGTTGTTCGGAACGGCGAAAGATACGATTTCTTCTAGACCGAGTTCGTTGAAGGCGAAGGCGAGCAATGCTTTCGCTGCCTCGGTGACATAGCCATGACCCCAGTATTCCGGCGCAAGCCGCCAGCCGATTTCGACCGTTCCATCGGGGAGGAACGGCTCAAGGTCTGTGGAGTTGAGGCCGACGAATCCGATGCATTCACCGGTCGCTGCAACCTCCACTGCCGTGAAACCATAGCCATGCTCAGCAATATCGGCGCGCAGACAATCAAAGCGCTCGTCGGCTTCCGCGCGACTACGGCGAAACGGGAAGAATTCCATGACCCTGTCGTCGGAATTTATGCGGAAGAACAGATCGCGGTCGCGCTCTTCCCAGTTGCGGATCACGAGCCGCGCCGTTTCGATCGGCTTCATCCGGCAAAGTCCTCCCGGCGATAGCCCTGGATGTAGAGCAGAGCAGTGAGATCGCTATGGTCGATACGGACGTCGGCTTCGGCGGCGACCGCTGGCTTCGCGTGAAGCGCCACACCCGTGCCCGCAAGACGGATCATGTCGAGATCGTTGGCGCCATCGCCGACTGCGATGGCATCGGTCGGGGCCAGGCCGAGACGAGCCGAGATTTCCAGCAAAGCTTCCGCCTTTGCTACCCTTCCCAATATCGGTTCGGCTACCGCGCCAGTCAAAGCTCCATCAGCTTCGATAAGGCGGTTGGCCCGGTTTTCGTCGAAGCCAAGTTTCTTGGCGATGCGGGCGGTGAAAACATCAAATCCGCCCGAGACAAGTGCAGTCCAGGCGCCGTGCTTCTTCATGGTGGCGACCAGTTCGCGGCCGCCCGACGCCAGCGTGATGCGCTTTGCGATGATCGTATCGACAACCGTCGCGCTGAGCCCCTTCAGCAGCGCAACGCGCTCCCGGAGCGCTGGTTCGAACGCGATTTCACCATTCATGGAGCGTGCCGTGATGGCGGCAACGCGATCCTTGATACCCACTTCGTCAGCGAGTTCGTCAATGCATTCCTGATCGATCATGGTGGAATCCATGTCGGCGAGCAGGATTTTTTTCTGGCGACCAGCGCTATCGTGAACCACGATGTCGACCGGAACGAGCGCAAGGCAGTCGCGCAATACAGCAAGGGTGGCAGGCACGCTATCCTGAGCGGGCAGAAGCAGATCGCAAGCGACATCCTCCGCGAGCCAGTCGATCCCTCTTGCGCCAACAGCCTTCGACGCCATATGCGCGACCTGCGGTGTAAGAACTCGCGCTGCCGGATGGGAAATGAGTGTGGCGATAAAAGACATGGCGCAATCCGGAGCAGGCGAGGGCGATAGGCTTATCAAGAATGCGATCCTGATAGCGGGGCCGACCGCCAGCGGCAAGTCGGCTTTGGCTCTGGAGATCGCACGGCGGATCGGCGGCTGCATCGTCAATGCCGACTCCATGCAAGTCTATTCCGTCTTGAACGCCCTGACCGCCCGGCCCGTGGCTGCGGACCTGAAGGCAGCGCCGCATCATCTCTATGGCCATGTAGCGCCCGGAGATCACTATTCGGCCGGCCTCTGGCTGGCCGATGTTGCGCGGCTGCGGGACGGAGGCGCGTTCGATGAACACAGACCTCTTTTTGCAGGCGGAACCGGGCTCTATTTCCGCGCTCTCTCGGATGGTTTGTCCGAAATGCCGGACATTCGGCCAAGTGTCCGCGGCTTATGGCGTCAGCGGCTTGCGGAGGAGGGGGCGAGCCGCCTCCATGCGGTTCTGACGCGTGACGATCCGCGCGCGGCGGCGGCGCTACGGCCCTCGGACGGACACAGGATCGTCAGGGCGCTTGAAGTTTTCCATTCGTCGGGCCGTTCGATCGTCGAATGGCAAGCGGAGCGGGGACGGCCACTGATCGAAACTGCCTCCGCGCGGCGCTTCGTCATCGAGGTGGACCGGGAAACGCTCATTGGCCGGATCGACCAGCGCTTCGATCAGATGCTCGAGACCGGCGCGCTCGGCGAGGTGGAGACGTTGATGTCGCTCAAGCTGGATTCCGATTTGCCCGCCATGAAGGCAATCGGCGTTCGCGAACTTCAGGCCGCAATTGCAGGAACCGTATCTTTCAAGGAGGCGATTGAGCGCGCGAAAATCGCCACCAGACAGTACGCGAAACGGCAGGCCACCTGGTTCCGCCATCAACTGGGTCCCGAATGGCGGCGAATTTCACCTGATGGTGCGGGTTTGGACCAAATCGCGCATATCATGATTCCGTGACGATCCTATCCGGCATTGAAGGCTGCCGATTAACTTCCCGTAAGCAGGCTCATGCCATAGTCACGCCAAACCCTGCGGGTGGGCGGAGTATGCGGTTCCATAAGTCGGAGTCGGCGTTTTTTGTTTTCATCGCGGCGATCTTTGCCACGTGCGCGCTGATCGTTCACGCTTACGGCATTGTTTCGGTGAAAACGGAAACGCTTTTCCAGCCAGGACAGGTTGAAAAGGCCGAGTATCTTGCGGGTCTGCTTTTTGCCGCCGGCGGGCTCGTCGTCACGGCTCTCCTTTTCGGCATGTTCTTCATCTATCCGCTGATCCGCACCCAGATCAAAGAGGAAGGGAAGCTTCGAGCGATGACCGCATCGCTCAGTGCCCGCTCAGAAACGCTTGAACATGCGGCACTTACCGATGCGCTCACCGGCATGCAGAACCGGCGGTATTTCGACGATGCCCTGCGTGAATACATTGAGGAGTTCCGCCGCATCGACAAGCCGATCGGCCTGATGATCCTGGACCTCGATCATTTCAAGGCCGTGAATGACACGCATGGGCATGATGTCGGAGACGAAGTTCTGAAGGCGGTGGCGAGCTGCCTGCGTGATATGACGCGCTATCATGATGTCGTCGCTCGCCTTGGCGGCGAGGAATTTGCCGTCGTAGCGCCGAATATGAATGAGGAACGGCTCGCAAAGTTTGCCGAGCGCATCCGAAAGGCGGTTGCCAGCATGGCGGTCGTCTCGGGCAATGTGCGCCTGAAAGTGACTACCAGTGTCGGCCTCGCGGTGTGGGACAAGCGGGAATCGGCGGAAGAGTTCTGTCGCCGCGCTGACAGGCTTCTCTATCAGGCCAAGCGCATGGGCCGGAACCGGATTTGCGCATAGCGCCGGCGCGCCCCGCCTTCAGGCGGGGTGTGCAAGCGACCATACGCAATGGGCCGTGGTATGTCAGCCTCCAGAGCGATGGTCGCGCGTTGAATCATGTTTTGGCTATAAGCCCTTGTTTCGGGATTATTTTTTTGGCGCCGTGAACTGCCGGTCGCAGGGTCCGTCTTGACCCGCCGCTCAATACAGCCCATCGCCGAGTCGCCGCCCACGAGGAACGTCGCCGCCAAAGTCGTTCCGCTTATAAGCGGACTCGCCGGCCTGCGTCACCGGACTGACCAGTTCTCCGAGGCCGGTCGACTGTGGCTGCGGTTTCGGTACGTTGCGCAGCTTTTCAACCACTGCCACGAGATCGACGTCGTCGCCCTCGCTGCTGTCTGCATTTTCGGGACTGCGTTTTCCCGCGCCCGGGATCAATGCAGCGGGGAGCCGTTCGAATTTCAGCCGCATGGTCGTGGCGACGCCCTCTCCGAAGGCGATTGCCTCGCGCTGCCCCATCGAGGCCAGAAAGGAGAGTGACGAGGCTGACGAATCTGCAATTGCGGAACGGATAATCGCCTGGTCCTGCTCGTTGGCCAGGCGCATGGAAAAGACTGTCGAGCATTGCGACAGGATGGTCGGATCCAGCTCGCCCGGCCGCTGGGTTACGACTCCGAGATAGCACCCATACTTGCGACCCTCCTTGGCGATGCGCGACAGCGCGTGGCGTGTCGGTGCAAAGCCAAGGCGCGGGTCGGCAGGCATATAGCGATGGGCCTCCTCGCACAGGACGAGCAGCCGCAGTTTGCCGTCGCTCCACAGCGCGAGGTCGAAGGCCAACCGGGCAAGTACCGAGCAAACCGAGTTGACGACTTCCGATGGCAGGCCGGCCATTTCGAAGCAGGTCACGGGCCGCCCATGACGCGGTACGCGAAAAATGTTGCCGATGGTCTCGTGGATCGTGTCTTCGATGAGCCGGGAATTGAACATGAAACGGTAGCGCGGGTCGGCAAGCGCTGCTTCCAGGCGCGTCTTCAAAGACCGGTAAACCGGGCGATCGAGCTTGGAGTCCAACAGACCCATGCGCTCGTCGACTTGCTTGATCAGGTCGGCCATACGATAGGGGACCGGGGTGTCGGCGGTGAGGGCATCGCCACCGCGTCTCAAATAGGCGCCGGAGTTTGGATTGCGGTACAGGTTCTTGGCCTGGGGAATAAGGTCGCGCAGGAGGTCAATCTCCTCGGGTACGGCCTCGCGCCCCCGAAACAGCACCTCGGCAAACTCCTCAAGGCTGAACAGCCAGAATGGCAGATCCAGCGACGAAGTATCGATCCGCACGCAATGCTCGGGCAGCGCGGAAGCAAACTCGTTGTGCGGATCGAGGATAAGGATGCGCAGGTCCGGTTGAGCCTCGATGGACTTGCGCAGCAGCAACGTCACTGCACTCGACTTGCCGACGCCAGTCGTTCCCACGATGGCGAAATGACGCGCAAGCGTGTCGTCGATTGCAATATTGGCGCGGATGGATTCGTCCTGGGATAGTTGGCCAATGGTGACCGCCCTGCGTCCGGCAAGATCATAGACGGCGGCAAGATCGCGCATCCTAATGCGATGGGCGATCGCGCCGATATGGGGATAGGCCGTGATGCCCCGGTCGAATACTGGCTTGCCGGTCGTGCGGTCGTCGCGCACCTCACCCACAAGTTCGACACTCACTTCGATGGCGTTGCGCCCATCCTCGCTCCAGATATGGTCTGTCTTGCTGATTTCGTAGACGAGCCCCACTGTGCGTGTTTCGGGAAGGCTGATGGAGATCATCTTTCCCACTGTCCAGAGGCCTGTGACAGCTCCGTCGGATGTGTCGGCGAAAGCTGCGATGCGGGCACGCGCGCCATCGCATTGTATGACGTGGCCCAAAATTCGGCTGTCGTTCTGCGCAGCGTCGCGGCGCTCCTGCGAGGCGATGCTCTCGCTGGTCCGGTCACCTTCTAGATGCATGGACACACAATCCCCCAAGTTCCCTTGCGCTGATCATGCACAGGTGCGGTTAAGGCAGGGTGACGGTGAATGGTGTAGCGGCTGTTAAGCAGGCGCTACATCAAACTTTTTTCAACTTTCCAATTGGGCGGGGGCGGCATCTCAGCATCTGACGACGCGGAGCGGATCGCTGCCATCAAGTCGCACCGGCGACGAGCCCGCCACAACGCTCACGCCATTTCAAGATAGTTTGTCCCTGCAGGTTTACGTGCGAATGGTCGATTGACAGCCGCGAGGATCAGCCCTTAATGTCCGCA
>JBEVEP010000047.1:0-11472 GCA_040512755.1 Mesorhizobium sp. | reverse complement strand
GGATGCATGGACGTCAAAGGTACTGTTGCGCTGATTACGGGCGGGGCCTCGGGCCTGGGGGCCGCGACCGCCCGGCGCCTGTTCGACGCCGGTGCGTCCGTCGTGCTGGTGGACCTGCCGGGCTCGGCCGGGGCGGCGTTTGCCGCCGAGCTGAACGCCTCGGGCGACCGAAAAGAACCGGGGAACAAGGCGGTCTTCGTTCCCGCCGATGTCACCAGCGAAGACGAGGTGCAGGCCGCCGTCGACGCCGCCGTCGCCCTCGGTCCGCTCCGGATTGTGGTCAATTGCGCCGGGATCGCGACCCCCGGCAAGGTTTTGGGCCGCGACGGAGTGCTGCCGCTGGAGAGCTTCAGCCGCGTCATCCAGATCAATCTCGTCGGCACCTTCAACGTGATCCGCCTGGCCGCCGCGGCGATGGCGGCGACCGAGCCTGCCGTAACCGGGCTTGGCGGGCCAGAGCGGGGCGTCATCATCAACACGGCTTCCGTCGCTGCCTTCGACGGCCAGATCGGGCAAGCAGCCTATGCGTCGTCGAAGGGCGGCGTGGTCGGCATGACCCTGCCGGTGGCGCGCGACCTCGCCCGCTCCGGTATCCGGGTCGTCACAATCGCTCCAGGCATCTTCAAGACGCCGATGATGATGACCATGCCGCAGGAGGTGCAGGATTCGCTCGGGGCCGCCGTGCCGTTCCCGTCTCGTCTCGGCGATCCCTCCGAATATGCGGCCCTCGCCCTGCACATCGTGGAGAACCAGATGCTCAACGGCGAGACGATCCGGCTCGACGGTGCAATCCGCATGGCGCCGAAATAGGACAGGCGGCTGACATGGCAGTCAGTGCGCAACCGGAACAGAAGCGCGGTCCGCTTGCCGGCCTTCTGGTCATCGAAATGGCCGGGCTTGGCCCGGTGCCGCTCGCCGGCTTGATTCTTTCCGAGCTCGGCGCCCACGTGGTGCGGATCGAACGCACGGAGGCAGGCAAACCCTTTCTTGCCGTCCCACCGCAATATGACCTCGACCGCCATGGCCGCGAGGTCGTAAAAGTCGACCTGAAGCGGCCGGAAGGCGTCGAATTGATGCTGCGGCTTGCCGAAACCGCCGATGTTCTGCTCGAAGGATTCCGCCCGGGCGTCATGGAACGGCTTGGGCTTGGCCCGGATGATGCGCTGGCCCGGAATCCGCGCCTGATCTATGGGCGGATGACAGGCTTCGGACAGGATGGGCCACTTGCCGCACGCGCGGGCCATGATCTCACCTATCTCGCCTATTCCGGCGTCCTGCACGCGATCGGATCGAAAGACGGCAAACCTGTCCCCCCGCTCAATCTCGTAGGCGACTATGGCGGTGGCACGATGTTCCTGATCATGGGCGTGTTGGCGGGGCTCATCGAACGCGCGCGCTCCGGGAAAGGCCAGGTCATCGATGCCGCCATGATCGACGGAGCATCGATGCTTGCCGCGCCCTTCTTCAGCTTCCTTGCAATGGGATTCTGGAACGACAGGCGCGGCGTAAACCTGCTGGACTCTGGCGCACCTTTCTACGACAGCTATGAGACGAGAGACAGCAAGCATGTCGCGGTGGCCTGTCTCGAACCGCAATTCTTCGCGGAGTTCGCACGGCTGCTTCCCTTGCCCGAAAACCTCGCGGCGGCTCAATATGACAGGCGGGTCTGGGACGAAATGCGCGGCGCCATTGCCGCCCGGATCAAGGAGAAGACCCGGGACGAATGGACCGCAGTCTTCGAAGCGACGGATGCCTGCGTGGCCCCGGTTCTCTCGCTGACCGAAGCGCCGGCCCACGAGCATAATCGTGCGCGGCAGACCCATGTGGCGGCAAACGGGTTTGAGCGCCCTGCCCCGGCGCCCAGGTTTTCCCGCACGCCGGCTGAGCCTTCGAGCCTGCCGGTCCACGATCCTGCCGCGACATTATCGCGTTTCGGAATCGGAAGTGGCGAGGCGGAAGCCCTGACGAAATCCGGGACTATCGGCTGACGGCGGCCAAGCAAAAATTCGAGGTACTCTTGGAAAAGAACGAGCCAAGCGCGGAGAAGAAAAAAGACGTCATCCGGGAGACTGACGCCGAGGCTATCCGGCTCGCCAAAACGCTTCTGCGGTCTGCGCGCTTTGGCGCAATTGCCGTCCTTGACCCGGAGAGCGGGGGCCCGCTGGCAAGCCGCGTCGGCGTTGCAACTGACATTGACGGCGCACCGCTGATCCTGGTTTCGCTGCTGGCGGCGCACACGAGGGCGCTCCTGGCGGACGCGCGATGCTCACTCCTGCTCGGTGAGCCCGGAAAGGGCGATCCGCTCGCCTATCCGAGGATTTCCATCTCCTGTAAGGCCTTCAGGCTGGAAAAGGAAACCGCGGAGCGAACCCGCGCCCAGCGCCGCTACCTGAACCGGCATCCGAAGGCAAAGCTCTATGTCGGACTCGGCGACTTCTCCTTCTTCCGGCTTGAACCTGGCGGAGCAAGCCTGAATGGCGGGTTTGGAAAAGCTTACCTCCTGGACCGCGGCGATCTCGTCACGGAAACGCCGGTCGTTCCCGCGCTTGCAGAAGCGGAACAGCCGGCGATTGACCACATGAACGACGAGCATCGCGACGCGATTGCCGTCTATGCGCGGGCCTTCGCCGGCGCGGACGAGGACGGCGACTGGAGCTTGACCGGCATCGATCCTGACGGAATCGACCTGGTCTGCGGGAACGATTTCCGGCGCGTTTTCTTTCCCAATCCCCTTGCCGAGGCCGGCGATCTGCGAAAGACGCTGGTCGAAATGGCCGCCGCCGGACGCCGGGCCCTGTCGGATCGACCCTCTAAATCATACTAAAGTAGGGGTCAAAGCGAAGGCCTTCGAACCAAAAAAAGCGCCTGTCGCCTTTCGAATCCCAACATATGAAACTAAAGCAACCCTCGTTGGGGATGACGAGGAATGACGCATTTCTGCTCTGAGAGCAATGAAAACGGCACAAACTGCATATTGTTTGAGCATCGAAAGCCATTAGTTTTCGAGCGCATTCTAAATTGCGCATATAGCGCGCAAGGAACCTCTGGAGCCAAAACCCCCGCTGGCGCCTGGAGGACAGTGAAGTACGGGGATTCCATGATCGCGAGAAAGCTAGTGAGTAACGTAAACGAAGCGGCCGATTTCCTGAGTGTACTGGGCAACAGCAAGCGGCTGCTCATTATGAGCAATCTTTTGGCCGGTGAACTTTCGGTGGGCGCAATCGCCGAACGGGTGTCGCTCAGCCAATCGGCTCTTTCCCAACATCTTGCAAAACTGCGGAGCGCCCGTCTGGTCGAAACCCGCCGCGACCGGCAAATGATCTACTACAGCTGCCGCTCATCGGCGGTGGCCCGTCTGTTCCACACGCTGGACGGCATCTTCGAGGATGCCGAAGACTCGAGGTCGCGCCTGGCGACAGCAGCCTCTTGACCCTGAGGTGACGGACGGTCCTATCTCCTTGGTCCAGTGATGGTGGGAGACTATGGAACCGATCCGTATTGAAGACCCGGATGACCCGCGCGTTGACGCCTATCGCAACGTGCGGGAACGGGATCTGGCCGGACGCCAAGGACGTTTCATCGCCGAGGGCAAGGTCGTCCTCAATGTGCTTTTCTCGGCCCGCCGGTTCGAAGCCGAATCGGCACTGGTGCTGGAGAACCGTTTTGCGGGCATGACGGAAACCTTCCGTCACGCGCCCGAAGGTCTTCCTGTCTACATAGCGTCCAGCGCCGTCATGGATGCGCTTGCCGGTTTCCATATCCATCGCGGCATCCTTGCGATTGGCAGAAAGCGCAAGGCTGAGCTCGCCAGCGAGTTGCTGGCGACGTTACCTGAGCGCGCGCTTGTCGTGGCTTTGGTGGGCATTGCCAATCATGACAATATGGGTGCGATTTTCCGGAACGCGGCAGCATTCGGCGCACATGCCGTGCTCATTGACAATACCTGCTGCGACCCGCTTTACCGCAAGGCGATCCGTGTCTCGGTGGGCGCGGCGCTCAAGGTTCCATTCGCGACCGGCGGCAGCCCAGATGAGCTGGCCGCAACGCTTGATTCCCACGGCTTAGATCAGATAGCCCTCTCCCCCGCTGGCGCCGTCGACGTCAGGAACATCGAAAGATCGGACCGGATGGCGCTCTACCTCGGCACTGAAGGCGAGGGTCTTCCGGGCAGGCTGCTCGATCGGCTGAAGACAGTCCGCATCTCGATGGCGCCAGGGTTCGACAGCCTGAACGTTGCCGCCGTATCGGCAATCGCACTTCATCAGTTGAGAGATCTCTGACGCGAAATTGTTGCGCCGGTCAGTCGCGCGCCGTTTGCTTCTGAAGCGCACGCACACGATCGGCAAGGCTGGTCAGCGCTCCATCCGGCACACCCGGTGCGGAATGCTGCCCCGATGGGTCGGCCAACGCCTTGTGGATCGGCGAACCCGCCCCTTCCGCAGCCGCTGTCAGACTGACAATTTCAGCCGCGAGCAGCTGGAGCTGCTCGCGCAGCGCCGCCTCCTCGGCTGCGCCATTGGATACGCCATCGCCGTCGCGCGATTTCCTGTGTTCCTGCGCGAAGGCGACCAATTGGCGTTCAAGGCGATCGCGCTTCGCAGCAAGCTCGGCGAACATATCATCTTGTGGCGCGTTTCCCGGCGACCGCGGGGTGTTGGAGCCGTCCGGTATGGCTGCCTGCGGGACGGCCCTGGATGTCCGTGCCGCCGCCATGCCAACGCCCTGCCCGTCAGTGGGCTCGCGGCCGGCACGAGGATCCTTGCTGGGCGACCGCGCCGGCCCTCTCCCGTGGTGTTCGTCCGGCCCCTCGCGGTTCGTCTCCAGCGTCCGCATCTGCCCGGCGCTCTGTTCCAGGTCGGAAATCCGTTTCCGCTCGATCTGCAAAGCTTCTTTCAGCGCCTGGTTTTCGGCTACTGTCTCTTCGAGGCGCCCGTCGGCATCCTTGCGTTGGCTGCGCAGCCTGGACATGTCTGTCGTCAGCCTCTCGATCTCCGCCTCGGCGCTGGCCAGTTCGATCTGACGGCTGCTCGACACGAAACTGACCTCTTCATACATATTGCCGAGTTCTTCGAGCTCCGATGCGCCTTTGGCAATGAGACCGTCGGCCTCGCCCAGCTTTTGGGTAAGAGCCTCAATCTGGTCGTCGCGCGTCTGTGCAGCGACATGCAGTTCCGGGACCTTCGCTTCGCCGCCATTGAAAAGCCTGTGAGGCTTTTCCGCAGCCTCATCCGCAATGCGCTTGAGTTCCTCGCGCCCTCGATTGATCTCGACAAGCTGCTCCGCAACCTTTTCGTTCAGCGCCTTGGCGTTCATTTCGAGCCGCCGGATGGTCATCGCAGCCGCCGCGCGCACGCTGTCGGCCTCGGCGTGCATCTCGTTCAGGGTCAACGGCATCGACGCCTCGATGCGCTTGGTGGTCAGGTTGACCGCACGTCGCCAGACCGCAGGGCCCACAAGCAGCGCAAGGAATGCCGCACAAAGGAAACCAAGGATGAAAAACAGCGTCGACTGGATCAACTCACTCACCCGCTTCTGACCGGCAGGTCGACGCCCGCACAGCCATGCACCCTGTCAAGCTCACAGCCGATCACCCGCCGCACTTGTAGAGTCAAGTAGCGGCGGGAAGAAGATTGCCAAGTCTGACCTCAGAACGGATTCCAGGTGGGGGACTGGGTCAGCTTGAGATATCCGACATTGACGCCAAGCCGGGCGCCGACGCCGGTACGGATCGGAACCAGCAATATGTTGCCGTTTTTCATCACGTTGAAGCCGAGACCGGCGATCGCATAGGCCGAGCCCGCGACACCGACGAACCGTTTGTAGAGGTTATTCGTGTCGTCGAGGTTGTAGACGAGGATCATCGAGCGCGACCCCTGTCCGCCGAAGTCCCAGCCGAGCGAGGGGCCTTGCCAGAAGACCTTATGGTCCCCGGCATTCTTCGTGTAGAGCATGCCCTCGCCGTAGGTCAGTCCTCCGATGATCGCGCCGGAGCCTTCCTCGCCGAGAACGTAGCCGTTGGGCAGGCCGTAAGAGGCGAAAGCCTTCTCGACCAGTGTCGCCAGGCCGCCGGATGTCGCGCCAAAGAAGTTGTGACCGGCGTTGACGACCTCCTGCATCGTGTACTGCTCTGCGCGCGAGGCAGACGACGAGAAGGCGAGAAACAGAATGGCGGCGAATGTCGCGGCGAACACCCGGAAATCAATCCGGCGGTATAGTGTCGGGAACATATTTCCAATCTCCGTCAGGGAACACTTCCGCTGACGCCTCGGCCGCTCGCGGCTCTTGCGGTCGCTTGATTCGGCATATTGCTGCAAATTAGGCCGTAATCCTTTTTCAACCATTAAGCTCCAGTACGAAAATGGCGGGACGAAGGCCTCGGCCGGCGTTCTGGACCAGCGGAAAAGCCGCGTGGACGGCCCTTTTCGCATTCAATTCAAGCCCGGCTTTCTTGATGCGCGTCCATGCGCTGTGTAACCAGTATCTGGGATTTGCGGATGTGATTCGCTGGGGGGTGCACGTGGCGGGATCGGCGCTGGACTATTCGAGAGACTGCGGGACAACAGACATGGCCGAGCCCTTCATGCTTTCCGCCCCCGATCTGGCGGCACTGCTGTGCAGCCGCGTCTGTCACGACATCATCTCGCCGGTCGGCGCAATCAACAATGGGCTGGAACTTCTCGACGAGGGCGGCGCCGACGAGGACGCTATGAACCTGATCCGCGCCAGCGCCCGCAACGCTTCGGCGCGGCTGCAGTTTGCCCGCATCGCCTTTGGCGCGGCCGGCTCGGCCGGCATGCTTATCGACACCGGCGATGCCGAGGCGGTGGCCATTGCGTTCCTCAAGAACGAGAAGCCGGAGCTTGTCTGGAACGGTAGGCGGGCGCTGCTGCCGAAGAACAAGGTCAAGCTGCTGCTCAATCTGATCCTGATCGCCAATGGCGCGATCCCGCGCGGCGGTAAGATCACGGTCAGGCTGGAAGATCTCGAGACCGAACCCAGATTCGTTCTTTCGGCCAGCGGTCCGATGGTGCGCGTCCCCCCGAAATTTCTGGAGCTGCATTCCGGCAACCGGCCCGAAGAGGCCATCGACGCCCATGCGGTCCAGCCCTACTACACGCTGCTCCTTGCCCGCGAAGCCGGCATGACGATCTCGATCCGCGCGGCCGCCGACGAAATCGTGCTTACGGCTGCCTGAGCGAGGTCTTCGGGCAGAGGGCCTCTGGCGCCTCTGCCAATCCAGGCAAATGGCGTCGCCCTTGACGCCATGCGCGCCGCATCCGGAAAACTTTACGGTTCCGGTTTCCTGGTTCTTCAGACAGGCCGGATAAAGTGACGGCCATAGTCGCCCCCTTTCGTGGGCGCAAACGGGGCCGGAACATGAAACGCTGTATGTTTGTTGACGATTCAAGCGTCATCCGGAAGGTCGCCAAGCGTATCCTGGCTGGCCCGGATATTTCCGTCATCGAGGCCGGCACCGGCTATGACGCCCTCGGCATCTGCGCGTCGGACATGCCGGAGATCATCGTCGTCGACAGCACGCTGGCAGACATGTCGGCGGTCGAGTTCATCCGTCGCGTGCGCGGCATCGCGGCATCGGTGAAGCCGCGGATCGTGGTCTGCCTGACGGAGGTCGACATCGGCGCCATCATGCGCGCCAAGCGAGCGGGCGCCGAAGGCTATCTGCTGAAGCCCTTCAACCGTCCGCAATTGCTCGAGAGGTTCCGAAGCCTCGAGGCTGCGCCCGAAAGAAACCTGCAGTCTGTTGCCTGACCTCTTCGGACATGCAGGCAGTTGGGCGTCGCGCCTGCGGCGCAAGGCTTTCGCATCATGGAGCCTGCTGCGGAGATGCGGGGCCGATTAGGCGCTTGAAGTGTCAAGCCGAACCGGACAAGGCAGGTAGCCCTGACCATATGCCGGATAGCGATCGCGGTTTCGAGATGCTCCAGCGCCGTCACGCATCCGTCAGGCGGGTTGACGCGATGCTTTCAAAACGGGTTGCCTGGTCTAAGCCTTTGTTTTGCGCATCGGATTCATCCGAAAACCGCTTCGCACTTTTCGGTCCGATGCTGTCGAATTCAGGCGCTTTCGCGGATGTCCTCCGGCTCGCGCAGCACGTAGCCCCGTCCCCAGACTGTCTCGATATAGTTCTGACCGCCGGATGCGGCATCGAGCTTCTTGCGCAGCTTGCAGATGAACACGTCGATGATCTTGAGTTCTGGTTCGTCCATGCCGCCATAGAGATGGTTGAGGAACATCTCCTTGGTGAGCGTCGTGCCCTTGCGGAGCGAAAGCAGCTCCAGCATCTGGTATTCCTTGCCGGTCAGATGCACGCGCTGCCCGCCGACCTCGACCGTCTTGGCGTCGAGATTGACGATGAGGTCGCCAGTCGCGATGATCGACTGGGCGTGACCCTTCGAGCGGCGTACGATGGCATGGATGCGCGCGACGAGTTCGTCCTTGTGGAACGGCTTCGTCATGTAGTCGTCGGCGCCGAAGCCCAGCCCGCGCACCTTGTCTTCGATGCCCGCCATGCCCGACAGGATCAGGATCGGCGTCTTGACCTTGGACAGACGCAGCGTCCGCAGGACCTCATAGCCCGACATATCAGGCAGATTGAGATCGAGGAGAATGATGTCGTAGTCGTAGAGCTTTCCGAGATCGACGCCCTCTTCGCCGAGATCGGTCGTATAAACGTTGAAGCTTTCGGATTTCAGCATCAGTTCGATGCTTTGTGCGGTTGCACTGTCGTCTTCTATCAGCAGAACGCGCATTTCATTCCCCTTTTCCCGCGACGGTCGGTCCCTCGCGACCCTCGGCCCGACGCAGAGATTGCCTGAATCGGAGGCTGCCATCGAATGGTTAACAAAATCTAATTCCGCTTTGCAAGGGATATCAGATTTTTCAGCTTATGACCACAGCTTCTTGAATCTAAATGTGAATCGCTGAGTCGATCTCTTCACGCTCTACATTAACAAATCACCGTATCCGACTCTGGTACTTTGCCCTTTCGTACCGACGTTTCGAACCCGGATTTTTACCGTGCCTTAAGTCCTGACACGTATGATTAACAATGCCCGTAAACGAATCGTTACCAGCGGTCCAGAATCTTAGGAATTTGTTTCCAAAGCAGGCCGGAAGGTGGCGAATCAGGGACGGCGCAGTGTTTGAAAAGAGTAGCGGCCGTCGGCCGAAGTGTCTGCGTTCTGGGAGTACCGAGGCATGAAGTCACGTGAGAACCTTGTTCGGCTGAAGCAGTTTCAGGTGAACGAGAAGCGCCGGCAGCTGATGCAGCTCGACATGATGATCGCCGAGTTTGACCGCATGGCGAACGAGCTGGACATTCAGATTGCCAGCGAGGAACGGAAAGCCGGCATCACCGACGTCAACCACTTCGCCTATCCGACATTCGCCAAAGCCGCCCGGTTGAGGCGAGACAACCTTAAGAATTCGCAGACCGACCTCGCGCAGCAGAAGAGTGCTGCGCAATCCATTCTGGCCGAGGCCGAAGCCGAACTTTCGAAGGCGGAATTGCTGGAGTCCCGCGACGGCAAAGTGCGGGAAGCCACGCCTGACACCCGCAACGCCATGATCGGGTGATAGCGGCGCACGCACCGAACTCTTATTTTCTGGAAGCTTGTCGAAGGCGATCGAACGTTGCCGTAGAGGAATATCGGGTATCCCATGTTGTCGGCTCCGGCGATGGCAGGATCTTTGCAATCAGTGGCACGACCCAAGATACCTGACACCGCCGAGGCGTGGTCCGCGCAAAGTTTACGACTCAACAAAATCAACCGTATAATGTTTGCGGACAGAAACTGGATCAGATCCAGAGCTAACCCCAGTCGGTCCAGAACGAATTTGTCTGAAAATCGATAGAATACTGATCTGCGATCTCAATTCCCTTTGTTCCCATACACGCTGTAAACGCTACCTTGGCAGCCGCGATAGCTGCGGTTCCGCCGCTCGCGTAGCCCGCAGCCGCTCCGGCAGCTATAGCTGTCAAGGCGCATTCCGAGGCAGCGTTCTTTGCAGCATCGCCCAAATCAGAGGGTCCACTGATGACCAAGTGGGCCTCAACCTCCATGTGCCTCCACTCAGTTTTCCACTCACTGCAGGTTTTCCACCCGCCACCCCAAGGCCAATTTCCAGAGGCATAGCCAATGCAAGTTGTGCGGCTTTGAGGCGGAGTTAACGGGTCACCCCATTGCGCGATTTTGTCTCTCTTGATCTCTGCAGCCTGGCCAATGCTTGAGCCAATTGCAACTATAGTAAGAGAAATAATTCCCGTGGCAAATATTGATCTTTGCATGCTCCCCTCCCTATTTATGTTAGAAAAAACCTAGTTATGGAGCTCCACGTTTTATAATGTTATTGTATAATAAATTTAATTATTGTCTAGCGCAAGTAACCCTTACGACTTACAAGTATGACAATAGACATCATACGAGTACGATTGATATAATTGCCGATTACTCATGCGTTAATGATTTTTTCTGAGTTTGTAGTTACACACCTATTTCTGATATTGCCGATATTTTTGTTGTCGGCGCTATCGACTGGGCAAGATTTGGCGGTCTCACCTAGATCCGGCAGCGATGCACTGACTTCCTTCAGAGCATTCGTATAGTCCGCTTCCGTCATCCTTCTCGGCATCGTCAACCTGCAAATCAGTCGCCAACCCATGAATCAAACGGAACTCCGTCCGGAAATCCTCAATCCAACACCTGCCAAGGTCGTCTACACGGCCTTGGGGGTCTGGTTTCAGATATGGGTCGTGGGTGCATTAGCCGTAGCGCGGTGGAATGCGCCGACAGCCCTTGATATTGGCGAACAGGCTCTGGACCTGTGCCTTGCAATAGCGGCTTTGCCGTAGAGCACGATGACGTCTTTGGAGTCGTCACCGTGCTCTAACTCTTTGATTTTCGCATGATCTTTTCCGAAAACCGCTACGCACTTTTCGGGATTCTGCTCTAGGCGACGGCTTCTCGCGGCTCTCCGATGACGAGACGCACGGCTCGACTACGATCTCTTCCTGGAGCGAAGTGCTGTCGTAGCCCTAGACCGGCGATAACTCCTACTCCGCGCGCCTGTGCAGGTGCGCGTTTCCGGTTATTTGGGTGCCGATTTGTACGAAACCCGGCTCATGACATCCACAAAAATGACGGCTGCTTGCGCGCCGGCGATATTAGTTGATCGTCGATCAGTGCCTGTATTGCTGGATACGCGTCGTGCGGAGGCCGGCAAGCCCGTACTCGTCGATGGAGGCTTGCCAGGAAAGGAACTCCTCGACCGTCAGCTTGTAGCGCTGGCAGGCTTCGTCGAGGCTGAGCAGTCCGCCGCGGACGGCGGCGACGACCTCCGCCTTGCGGCGGATGACCCAGCGTCGCGTATTGGTGGGCGGCAGGTCGGCGATCGTAAGCGGGCTGCCGTCGGGCCCAATAACGTATTTGACGCGCGGTCTTACCAGATCGG
>JBEVEP010000044.1:0-7566 GCA_040512755.1 Mesorhizobium sp. | reverse complement strand
ACCAACACCGAGCGGTTCTGCACTTCATGCCATGAAATGTACGACAACGTCTTTCAGGAACTGACGCGCACCATCCATTTCGCCAATCGTTCCGGCGTGCGGGCAACCTGTCCCGATTGTCACGTGCCGCACGAATGGACCGACAAGATCGCCCGCAAGATGCAGGCTTCCAAGGAGGTCTGGGGCAAGATTTTCGGAACGATCGACACCAGACGGGAATTTCTCGACCATCGACTGGAACTAGCCCAGCACGAATGGGCAAGGCTCAAGGCCAATGACAGTCTGGAATGCCGAAACTGCCACTCGTCGGTCGCGATGGACCTGACCAGGCAGACCGAGCGGGCGGCTGAAATCCACACCCGTTACCTGCTGCCCGGCAACGCCACTTGCATCGACTGCCACAAGGGCATCGCGCACGAACTGCCGAATATGGAAGGCGTCGATCCGGGCTGGAAGGTGCCGCCGGAACTGGAGGGCGAACGGCTCCCGCAATCGTCAGCCCTGGAAACGCTCGAGCGCCTCGCAGCGACCGTTCACCCGAACATACTTGTTCATCCTGCGCGGTCATCTGGGCGAAAATACTGACAACCCGAGCGAACAACGCCGCGGCCTTCTGACAATCTGAAGGCCGCGGCGATGGGAGTTATGCCCTTGGCATCAATAGCCCCGCGCGGCGCCGGCGGTTGCGCGGCTGTCGATCGCTCCGTAATAGCGCGCGCCGCCACCAGCCTCGATCTCGGCGAGACTCTCGCCGCCGACAAGGATGCCCGCCGCCTCGCCCCAGATCGTCCAGTTCTCGTCGATGCCGACGTCGTGGCCCATCTCGGTGAGGATGCGGACCGTGTCGGCTGAAAGCGCGTAGGGCTCCATATAGACCGTGTCCGGCAGCCATTGATGGTGGACGCGGGGCGCGTCGATAGCCTCCTGGATATTCATGCCGTGGTCGATCACATTGACGATTGCTTCCAGGGTGATGGTGATGATGCGTGCGCCGCCGGGGCTGCCGATGACCATGAAAGGCTTGCCGTCCTTGGAGAGGATTGTCGGGCTCATCGACGAAAGCGGCGTCTTCTTCGGCGCGATCGCGTTTGCCTCGCCTTGCACCAGTCCGTAGAGATTCGGCACGCCTGGTTTGGCGGTGAAATCGTCCATTTCATTGTTGAGCAGGATGCCAGTGCCCGGCGCGACGACGCCGGCGCCGAACGACCCGTTCAGCGTGTACGTCACCGCGACAGCGTTGCCCTCGTCGTCGACGATCGAATAGTGGGTCGTTTCCTTGCTCTCTGCGAAACCCTCCGGAATGAGTTCCTGCGAGACGCCGGCCTTGAACGGATTGATCTTGGCGCGGATCTCCTTGGCATAGGCCTTGTCCGTGAGCTTGCTCACTGGATTATCGACGAAATCCGGATCGCCGAGCGACGTGTTGCGGTCGACATAGGCGTGACGCATCGCCTCGACCATGGCGTGAACGGTTTCGGCGGAGCCATAGCCGAGATAGGAGAGGGGATAGTTCTCAAGCACGTTGAGAATTTCGCAGATGATGGCCCCGCCCGAACTTGGCGGCGGGGACGAGGCGATCTCATAGCCGCGATAGCTGCATTTCACAGGGTCGAGCTCACGGACGGAATATTGCTCGAAGTCCGGCTTGGCGAGGATGCCGCCTTTCTCCCCGCTGGCCTTGACGATGGCGTCGGCGATCGGGCCTTTGTAGAAGGCGTCGGGTCCTTTCTCTGCAATCGCGGAAAGCGACGACGCCAGATCGGCCTGAACGAGCGTGTCGCCAAGCGCGTAGGGTTTGCCATCCGGCTTGAGGAAAATGGCGCCCGCGGCTTGATCCTTGGCAAACATCTCATTGCCCTCTGCAAAGGATGCGATGTCGCCCTCTTCCAGTTTGAAGCCCTCTCGGGCGAGACGGATCGCTGGCTCCATCAGCTTCTCGCGCGCAAGCGTGCCGTACTTTGTGCGGGCTGTCTCGAAGCCCATGACAGACCCCGGCACGCCGATCGCCAGGTAGCCTTCGGTGCTCAGGCCCTCGACCGGATTGCCCTTGTCGTCGAGATACATGGTCTTCGTCGAAGCCAGCGGTGCGCGTTCGCGAAAATCGAGGAAGGTCGTGCGCCCGTCCTTCAGCCGGATCGTCATGAAGCCGCCGCCGCCAAGATTGCCCGCGGCAGGATAGACGACCGCCAGGGCATAACCCACGGCGACCGCCGCATCGACCGCGTTACCGCCCTCTTTCAGGACGGCCACACCCACATCGGAAGCCAGTTTCTGTGCGGTGACCACCATGCCATGCTCACCCTTCACCGGCTCCGGCGAGGCCGCCATTGCGGCCGGTTGGAAAGACAAGGCAAGGGCGAATGTCAGACTAAGCGCGATACCCGTCCGGGCGCGATTGCTCATTTCCACCTCCGCAATTGATGCCCCCGAGCCCATTGAAGGATGGCGAAGGTACAGGTGTCCAGACTCCAGCGAGCCGAACCGCTAGGCCAAGACGATGCCGGACATCGGCCCAGGCCAGCAGTTGGCAGCCGGCCAGGGCATTACTTCGAGGCAGGTCCGGGACCGGTCAGAACGAGCCGAATACGGTTCCCAATACAATGACCGCGACCAGCGCGAGGATCGCACCGATGATGCCGACCACGACAATGTCCCGATAGCTTTCGCGATGCGACGAGCCGCAGACGGCGAGCAGGGTCACGACCGCCCCGTTGTGAGGCAGGCTGTCCAATGTGCCCGATCCGATAACAGCGACACGGTGCAACAGGGCAGGGTCAAGCCCAATCTCGGCGGCCCGCGCCATATAGGTGCTGCCGAGTGCATCCAGCGCGATCGTGAGGCCGCCGGATGCGGAGCCGGTGAGCGCCGCCAGGATATTGGTGGCCACGGCAAGCGAAACGAGCGGTCCGCCGCCGATCCCGAGTACCCAGTCCCGCACGACGGCGAAGGCCGGCATCGCCGCGACTACCGCGCCGAACCCGACAAGGCTCGCAACAGCAACCGCGGGCAGAACCGACGCGTTGGCGCCGGCATCCACGGTCTCGCGCAATGTCGGCAAGCGCCGGAAATTTATCGCCAACACGACCAGGATCGCGGCCGCGAGCGCGGTGACCACGGCCCATACGCCGCTCACGGCGGAGGCGGAAGTTCCGCCCCATTGTTCCCCTGCGAGGAAGCTCAGATCGAGCGCAGGCAGGATGAAGAGCGACATCGTCAGATTGACGAGGACGACCACCACCAGCGGCAACGCTGCAAGCACGATGGGCGGATGGTCTTTTGCCTGCACGCCGTGCCCGATCTCGGCAGGGTCGAACTCCCGGCCGGCGGCTGCGCGTTCACGTAGCTTGCTGTCGCTGGCAAGATGCTCGGAGGAAGCTGGCGTTCCCTCTCCAAACCCCTCGCTGGATTTCCGCGCAATCGCTTCAGAGCGGTGAAGCCACCAGAGGCCGAAGCCCAGCATAATGATCGAGGCTATGATGCCGAGGCCCGGCGCGGCAAACGGCGTTGTGCCGAAGAACGGCATCGGAATGGCGTTCTGGATCGAGGGGGTTCCCGGCAAGGCCGACATGGTGAAAGTGGCGGTTCCAAGAACGATCGCTGCGGGCATCAGGCGGCGCGGGATGCCGGCCGATCGGAACAACTCTTGCGCCATCGGCGCCAGCACGAAGAAAGCGACGAACAGGCTGACGCCGCCATAGGTAACAAAGGCACCTGCCAGTACGACGGCCAGGATCGCGCGCTCTTTCCCGAGCTTCTTCATCATGAAATCGGCGATGGCATTTACGGAGCCGCTGTCCTCCATCAGCTTGCCGAACAGCGCGCCAAGCAGGAATAGCGGGAAGAATTGAGCCAGGAAATGCGCCGCGCTGCCCATGAACGTCTGGGTCCAGTGCGCGAGCAGCGGTTCTCTTGCGAAGAACGCTGCGACAAGTGCAGCGGCGGGCGCCAGAAGCAGCACGCTCCAGCCCCGGAAGGCCAGCCAGATGAGGAGCCCGAGGCCGATCAGGATGCCGAGTAGCCCCACGGATCAGACCCCTTCCAAGAGGACATCGAGATTGACTGTCGAGCCTTTCCCCAGATTGTCTGCATGGGCATGAAGGAAGGCGTCGGCGGCCTTGCGCCCTTCGTCGCGCAGCATGGTCAGGAATTCCCATTCCGCGTTGAGCTTGGACGAAGAGCCGAGGTTGGTCATGGTTTCGCTGGAGATGACGTGGATCCGCATGGCGGCCCAGCGGGCGCCCTCCTCATCAGCGACTTGGGCCACTTTGCGCAAAAGGGCGATCATCTTGAGTTCCTTCAGCAGCACTGCGTTGAAGGAGATCTCGTTGAGACGATTGAGGATATCGCGCGCCGATCGCGGCGTTCCGGGCCTTTCGACGGGGTTGATCGGGACGAGGATCGTGTCCTGCGACTCGCACTCGCGCACCAGCGGTGTGATCGTGGGATTGCCGGCGTAGCCTCCGTCCCAATAAGGTATCCCGTCAATCTCGATCGCTTGAAACAGCGTCGGCAGGCAGGCGGACGCAAGCAGCACATCCGGGCTCAACTCGCCGTTGCGGAACACGCGGCCGCGGCCTGTATGGACATTCGTTGCGGTCACGAACAGTTTGATCGGGCAATCTGCCAGCCGCTTGAAATCGATCGTCTCCGCCAGAATGGCGCGGAGCGGATTGGTGCCGCCAGGATTGAGATCGTAAGGCGAGAACACGCGCGCCATCATGTCCATGGCCACGTAAAGCGGCGAATGGTCAAGCGTCCAGCGGCCGAGCAAGACATCGAGCGGGCCGCGCTGGAACGGACTGAAGCGGGCCGCATCCGACACCTTGCGCCAGAACGTTTCCAGTGCCTGCGATGCGCCAGCCGCGCCGCCTGCTGTAAAGCCATGCGCCATTACCGCGGCGTTCATCGCTCCAGCCGAAGTTCCGGAAATCCCCTCGATCTTCAGCCACGACTCTTCCAGAAGCCGATCGAGCACGCCCCATGTAAATGCCCCATGCGCGCCGCCACCTTGAAGTGCGAGGTCTACGCGGAGAGGATTTTGCTGCGTCCATTTCTTATCCTGAGCCATAGTCTGCTTGCCCTTTGAATTATGTTGCAGTGCACAAGCACTAGCTTACTTTTTCGCGCCGGTCACCCCGTCATAGCGATCACTTCGCAATTTCACAGGGAAATCGACACGGCATGGCAACCCTTGAGGGCGGCCTCGGTCGCTGGAAAGACCTGCTCCGATCGCCGCGCGACAAGCTGACGATATCGCTGCGCGACAAATTGCCGTCGCCGTGCCGCAAGATTTGCAGATTTTGCGCAGCATTATGCGGGAATTGGTTGGATTATATTTTCAATAATTGTCTAATGGCGCAATCCGCTTGGGCAACGAGGGCAAGGGAATGAACAGCATTTCTATGAGTAACTTTGGATGTCTTTGCAAACTTGGTGACCAATCTGTCCATTTGCATATTCGGCATGATAATCGAAATGCCGAGGATTACTTTAATTTTATAAAACTCAATTCCACACAGGAAAAAAATGTGCCGCCAGTCCGGGGTACGAGTAGTTGCGCTGATCTGACCCGGTCCGGCCATTCGGGGTAAGGACCGGGACCTGGTCTGACGCTTTTCGCGGCGTATATCGCGTCGCGTGCTTGATCGGCGTGTCAGTGGACTCGCCGTCGCTGGTGCGCCGATCATTGCTCGTTACAGACGACGAAGGCTCGCGGTGCCTCGCCTTCTGGTTGCCGTAATTATCGTTACTCAGAGCGCAATACCTTACCTTTCCCTCCGGTGGTCATGTCTTTCCAGAGAGCCGGTCCATTCCATGTGACGCTTGCCGATAACATCTGAACCTTGCCTCCTGCGTCCGTCCCCAACGTTGCTGCGCATGGCCGGCCTGAAGGTATCCAACAAGGAAGACTGATGGAGCGTTTTGCTTTCGATACACGTGGGGTCAATCACACCGACGCTATTTCCTATTGGGCCTACGAGGTGCTGCCACAGCTCGATTCGGAACTGGTGGGCGCAGACAGTCGGGATTTCTCGTGCAGGATAGCTGGTCGAAGGGTGAGTGGCCTTGCCTGCGCGGACGTCGAGCTTTCGAGCTATTCAGGCTTTTGGTATGAGAATGCGCGCTCCATAGGCCTAAATGACAGCCTGCGCATTTACCGCGTCGAAGCCGGTCTCATCACCCTGACGGCAAAAGGCGGAGAAGAATATCGAATCGGCCCGGGCGACTCCCTGGTCCTGGGTCCTGAGGCCGTTACGCACTATTCGATCGCGCCTGTGTCTGGCGGGGGCACGGCTATTGTGGGGGACATGACGACGATTCCTCTTCAACGCCTGGAGCAGTACGGGCGTTTCCTCCCGCGCGATTTGGTGCAGCCGCTGCCCCGCACGCCGTCAGGCGGCATAGTCGAGACCTACGTCAATGTGCTGCGTGCTGCCGAAATGCCAGAGCAAGAATTCATGGACCTTGCGCGCAATTTCACCGAACTGGTAGCAATCGCCCTCGGTAATTGCCCCGGCGCTCTCGATTCGCAACTCCATGACGACATCTACTATCGGGCAGCTGCGCACATCCGCGAACACCACAGAAGCGCCGGTCTCAAAGTGGCGGCAATCGCCAGGGCAGTCGGCGTGAGCGAGCGCGCCCTTTTCGTGGCGTTCGATTCGAAAGCGCTCAGCCCCCATAAGTATTTGAATCGGATTCGCATCGAAACCGCCAAGGCGTTATTGAGCGGAAACGATACCAGGGCCGGCATCATGAGCATTGCTCTGAGATGCGGCTTCGACAATCTGTCGACCTTCAACCGGCAATTCCGCGCCCATACAGGAATGGCGCCCTCAGAGTATCCGTCCAAGCCCGAAATGCCTTCAGATGGATAAAGATGAGGGGTCCTGCTTCCGCGCCTTCTTCCAGGCCTTTCCGCAACCATCAGACATCTTCAGGCGGAATAGTTCAGCCGACCACAGCCTCACTGCCGACTTCACGATGACATTTTGAGCCCGCCTGCTCGACGGCGGCCGACACGGACCCACGTGTCGGCGCACTGGCGCGCGGTTAGTCGCGGTGTCTGATGCTGTCTGGCTCTTCGAATAGTGAGCGAAGACTAACTCCAATTCGCGCTCTCCTCGAGGCCCTGCAATCGTGGGATGTCTTCGTACAGGTATTCAGCTTCCTAATTGTTCCAGCAGCCAATCTGCATTGCTGCAGATTGAGACTATCGAGGAATTCAACCTATGAAGTCATCAGCATTTCGCTCAAACGGGCGCTCCGGCATGAAGTTGGGGCTTCTGGCGAGCACATCCCTCGCAACACGGCATCTGATGCAATTCGCTCGTGAAACGGCGCGATCGAAGGCGGATGTTTCGGATGAACACTTCCGGACCTCCGGCAAGCGGTCCTCAAGAAGAGTTCCTCTTCTCTGGGCCGCCTCAGTCCTATCCGCGTTTGTAACGGGTTCGGCCTCTGCCGATGAGGTTATCGATGGCGAAACCGTAACTGTTCCGGGGATGCATAGCTCGCCCTGGATTATCGACGGAAACCTCGTTGTGGGTTTCGACGGCAACGGTA
>JBEVEP010000008.1:0-6943 GCA_040512755.1 Mesorhizobium sp. | reverse complement strand
CGGGACGCACGGAATTCCGCGACCCTGAGACCGGCGACAAACTGACCGCCGGCCGCGCTGAATTACTCGGGCAGGACTATCGCAATGCCTATGTCGCCCGGCGTGAGGAACTGGCCGCCTGGTGCAAGAGGCTCGGATGGAGCTACACGCTCAACCACACCGACAGGCTTGCTTCGGAAGCGCTGGTCCGCGTGCATAGTGCATTGACCGCCGAGTCCCACTACGCCGCCGGAGGTCGCCGATGAGCTGGCTTCCACTGTCGTTTGGCTTTCCGGCCATCCTTTGGGGATTGTTGGCGCTCCCGGTCATCTGGTGGCTGCTCAGATTGACGCCGCCAAAGCCGCAGACCGAGGTGTTTCCGCCTCTGAAGATTCTGGCGCGCGTCATGAAGAAAGAAGAGACGCCGCACCAGAGTCCGTGGTGGTTGACCCTCCTGCGTCTGGTCATGGCGGCGCTGATCGTGCTGGCCCTTGCCGAACCCGTTTTCAATCCGCGCGAGGAACTGCCGGCGAAGGGCGACGCACTCGCGCTTGTCATCGACAATGGCTGGGCGAGTGCGCCGGACTGGGATCGCCGGGTCGCGACAGCGGGACGGTTGATCGCCGATGCGCATTCGAGCGGCGTACCCGTCGTTCTGGCATTCACCGCCGAGAAACCGAATGCCGAAATAGGTCCTTTCGACGCCAGCACCGCACTTGACCGCTTGAACGCCGCAAAACCGCGTCCGGTGCCGGTCAATCGCCCGGCTTTGTATGCTCGCGTCGCAGCGGAGCTTCAGAACCTGCCGGGAGCAACAGTCGCCATATTGGCAGACGGACTGGCCGCCGATGGCGACAGAGAGGCCTTCGCAAATCTGCTTGGCCAGAATGCCGCCAATGTGGTCTGGGCGGCGCCCGACCGGCTTGACCTCTTCGGCGTGACCACAGCCGAGAACGAAGTCAAGGGTTTCACAATATCGGCTGTTCGCGCTGCTGCCGATCCCGCGCCAAGTCAGGTGACCGTAGGGGCATTCGACGACAAAGGGCGGCGCATAGCAGACGCCACGCTCACCTTTGGGCCGGGCGAAGCGGCAGCATCCGGGACGATGAATGTGCCCTTTGAGATGCGCAACGACTTTGCGTCGATCGCGATCGATGGGCAGCCTCAAGCGGCAGCAGTGCACGTACTCGATGAGAGTTCGAAGCGACGGCGCGTCGGTCTCCTGTCACAGGCCGAAGCCGATCAGGCGCAGCCATTGCTTTCACCGCTCTATTACATCCGGCGTGCTCTGGAGCCCTTCGCAGATCTCATTGAACCGGCCAGTCCTGATCTTGCCGAAGCCATCCCGCAACTCATTGAACAGAAGCCAGCGATGATCGTGATGGCCGATGTCGGCACGATCCCGCCGGCCGCGCATGCGCAGCTCGTCGAATGGGTGAAGAATGGCGGCACGCTGGTGCGTTTTGCCGGAACAAGGCTCACCTCGGCCGGCAATGACGAAGAACTGCTCCCGGTGAGGCTTCGCCTCGGCGAACGCTCGCTGGGAGGCGCACTATCATGGACGACGCCGCAACCGGTGACCGATTTTCCGGCCACCGGTCCGTTCGCCGATCTCTCTCCGCCATCGGAAGTGACCGTCTCGCGGCAGGTGCTTGCCGAACCGACACCCGACATCGTCGAACGCACCTGGGCAAGCCTCGCTGACGGGACGCCGCTGGTGACAGGTGACCGGCGCGGCAAAGGCACACTCGTCTTGTTCCACATCACTCCGGCTGCAACATGGTCGAACCTGCCAATCTCCGGTAGTTTCGTCGAAATGTTGAGGCGGATCGTTCAGCTTTCGCGCAACCAGGGGACCGCGGCCGCCAATCAGGCAGGCGCGGTCGCTTCGCTGGCGCCATACCAGATGATCGCCGCCGATGGCCGGCTCACACCGCCGACGCCGGATGCCAAGCCGTTGCTGACCGGGCGCGGTAGCGTACCGGTGACGATCGAGAACCCGCCCGGACTCTATGGCTCCGAGGAAGGGCTGGTCGCACACAATCTGCTTAATGCCGATGCTGAACTGGCCCCGCTCGCGCGACCGCAATTTGAAGTGCCAGTGACAAATATGCGCTACGCCTTTGACGAATCTCGGGATCTGAAGGGCCCGCTGGTGGCTGCCGCCCTTGCCCTGATGGTGCTGGATACGCTGGCGGTCTTCTGGATGGGCGGCATGTTCTCGCGGCGGCCGCGAAAGGTTACGCGGGCTGCGGGCTCTGCAGCTGCGTTGCTACTGCTCGCGGGAGCGATGCTGGTACCCCTGCCGAACGCGGAAGCCCAGGATGCCAAACCGGGCGATGCCGATGCGGTCGATGCGATCTCGGTCACGCGTCTCGCCTATGTGCTGACCGGCGATGCAGGCGTGGATTCTGTCAGCCGGGCTGGCCTTGCAGGCCTCACGCGGTTCCTGATCGAAAAGACCGCGCTAGAACCTGGTCAACCGGCTGGCGTCGACATCGCGCGCGATGAACTCGCCTTCTACCCGATTCTTTACTGGCCGATTGTCCCGGATGCTCCGATGCCGTCGGAAGCGGCAATTGCTCGCGTCGACGCATATATGAAGGAAGGCGGGACGGTGTTGTTCGACACCCGCGATCAGTTCGCGACCAGCCTCGACGGTTCGGCAAGTCCCGCCACCATGCGGCTTCGGGAGATCCTCGCAAACCTGAACGTACCGGCGCTCGAGCCAGTTCCGGAAGACCACGTACTCACCAAGGCATTCTTCATCCTTCCCGAGTTCCCGGGCCGCTTCAATGGCAGCCCGCTCTGGGTCGAGGCCTCGCTCGAGGCCTCGAATGTCGAGAATCGCCCGGTCCGTACCGGCGATGGCGTGACGCCAATCATGATCACCGCCAACGACTTCGCTGGCGCGTGGGCCGTGGACGAGAATGGCGATCCGCTTTTGCCGACTGTTCCCGCCGATCCGATGCAGCGCGTGTATGCCTTCCGGGGCGGCGTCAACATCATGATGTACATGCTGACCGGCAACTACAAATCCGACCAGGTTCATTTGCCGATCCTGCTCGAACGGCTGGGCCAGTAGCATGGCGGACTGGGTCTTCACATGAACTGGTCGATCGCCTTCGAACCGCTTTTGGACTGGCCATGGCTCATCGCTCTCCTGGCGCCGGTGCTCCTTATGGCGCTCGTCGGCCTTTGGTTTCGCCAGCGCGGCGCGATTTTTCGTCTGGCCGCGCTCCTGGCGCTGGCAGCGGCGCTTCTCAACCCGGTCATGCTCGACGAAGAGCGGGAACCCCTAAAAAGCGTGGTGGCCCTGATCGTTGACCGCAGCCAGAGCCAGGATATCGGCGCACGCACTGGTGAAACCAATGCAGCAGTCGCGGGCCTGCAGCAACGGCTGGGCCGGTTCAAACAGTTCGATGTGCGTGTCGTCGAAGCTGGCCGGGGCGAGGCAGCCGACGAACGCACCGAGACCCGCCTGTTCGGCGCACTGGAGGGTGCATTCCGCGATGTCCCGCCATCTCGTATCGCCGGCGCTGTCATGGTGACGGATGGACAGGTGCACGATGTCCCCGGCACCACTTCCGCGCTGCCCTACCCTCTGCATGCACTGATCACGGGCGATGAAGGTGAGCGCGACCGCCGCATCCGCTTCGAGAAGGCGCCGCGCTTCGGCATTGTCGGCAAGCCGCTGGAACTGACATACCGCGTCATCGACACCGAGGGCGACAGCGGGACGGTCGACGTGCGCGTGTCAGTCAATGGCGAACAGCAATCGGTGGAACAAGCCCAGATCGGGCAGGAGACGCCGCTCGAAATCGTGATTCCGGGCGCCGGCCGCAATATCATTGAGCTCGCAATTGATCCCGTGCAGGGCGAACTCACCGAAGCCAACAATCGTGCGGTCGCGCTCATTGACGGCATCCGCGAGAACCTGCGAGTGTTGCTGGTGTCGGGAGAGCCCCATGCCGGTGAGCGGACCTGGCGCAACCTGCTCAAGTCCGACGCTTCGGTGGACCTGGTGCATTTCACGATCCTGCGGCCGCCGGAGAAGCAGGATGGCACGCCAATCAACGAGTTATCGCTGATTGCTTTTCCGACGCGCGAACTCTTCGTCGAAAAGATCAACGATTTCGACCTGATCATCTTCGATCGCTATCAGCACCGGGACGTGCTGCCGATCCTCTATTACGACTATATCGCCGAATATGTGGAAAAAGGCGGCGCCCTGTTGATCGCCGCCGGCCCGGAATATGCCGGCGAACAGTCGATCGCGCGCACGCCCTTGATTGCCGCGCTTCCGGGCCTGCCCTCAGGCGAAGTCCTTGAGCAAGGGTTCTATCCGCGGTTAACCGAGACTGGCAAGCGCCACCCCGTCACACGTGGGCTGGAAGGCTCCGCTTCGGAGCCGCCTCACTGGAGCCGCTGGTTCCGCCTCATCGGCATCGACAACCCGGAGGGCGAAATCGTCATGAAGGGGCCGGATGACAAGCCGCTCCTGGTGCTTAACCGCAAAGGCGAAGGCCGGGTCGGCATGTTCCTGTCCGATCAGGGTTGGCTGTGGGCCCGCGGCTTCGAAGGTGGTGGTCCGCACGTCGCGCTCTACCGCCGCATCGCGCACTGGCTGATGAAAGAACCCGAGTTGGAGGAAGAGCGGTTGACGGCCGCCGGCCGGGGCATGACGCTCGACGTGCGGCGCCAGACTATGCGCGACGATCCCGGCCCCGCTCTCGTGATCACGCCGTCGGGCAAGACGCTCAACGTGACGCTGACAGCCGAAAGTCCGGGAGTGTTCACGGGCAGCGTCCAGACCAACGAGATCGGCCTCTATCAGATCGGTAACGGCGACCTGAAGGCGCTCGCCCATGTCGGGCCAATCAATGCACCGGAATTCGCCGATACGGTCTCCTCAACCGAAGTGCTGCGTCCCGTCGCCGAAGAAAGCGGCGGCAGCGTTCGCAGGGTGGCGGGCCTGACCGGCGTCACACTGCCCGGTATCGTGCCGGTGCGTTCCGCGGGCGACGCTTCCGGCCGCGACTGGATCGGCCTGCGCACCACGTCCGACAGTGTGCTCAAGGCGGTCCGTCGAGTACCGCTGTTCGCCGGTTTCTTCGGCCTTGCTCTGCTGCTGTTCGCACTTGGCTCGATGTGGTACCGGGAGGGAAGGTAGGGCAAGGCGGGCCGATCGTTGATCGCGGGCACGCTAACTTGACCAAGTGATGTTTTGATCCCATATTCTGGCTAGAATTTCTGGCTATTTTAGGCGACAACATGCATCGGTCTACATGGTCCGTTCAGGACGCAAAAAACCACTTCAGCGCGGTCGTGGAAGCCGCGCGAAATGAACCGCAGACCGTGACCAAGCACGGCCGGGCCGCTGTCGTCATTGTCGATGCGGTTCAGTTCGAACGCTTGCAGCGTTTGGAGCAAGCCGAGGCGCCGTCGTTGGCGGAAATGTTGCTCGCAATGCCTAGAGATGACGGCGAATTTGAACGACCCGATGTGCGCCATCGCGATGTCGAATTCTGACGCGCGGGATCGGGCGGCAAATGTACGTGATCGATACTGACGTCCTCTCGGCACTGCGGAAGCGTCAGCGAGCGCCTAGACTTGAAACATGGATCGCCGCTCAGCGAACGAGTGATCTTTTCATCAGCGTTGTCAGCGTTGGAGAAATCGAACGCGGCATCGCGCTCAAAAGCGTTCAAGATCCAGACTTCGCCACGCAGTTATCGGTTTGGCTTGATCGCCTGCTCGCAATGTATGGCAACCGGATTCTGCCGTTCGACCTCGGTTCGAGCCGGCGCTGGGGACAGCTGAGCGCGGCTATCGGCAATCATAGCGCCGACCTGCAAATTGCAGCGACAGCGCTCGAACATGGTCTCACGGTCGTGACGCGGAACGTCAGGCATTTTTCATCGAGCGGCGTTGCCGTCCTCGATCCATTCAGTTCAGTCTTGGAGTAATGGTCCTCCCTGGCGGGCTAACTACGCCTCCACTTTTGCCCTCTCCTCGTGCTCGACCATTCCTGACAGCAACGCCACCGCACCGGGCTCGATCTCGACCGCCAGCAACCGGTCCAGATCGACGGGCCGCGGCATCGAGATTTGTCCCCGCGGAATTTTCTTGAAGCCGAGCGGCCCGTAGTAGGGTTCGTCGCCGACGAGAATGACTGCCGGAGCACCGGCCTTCTCGGCTGCGGTCAGCGCCATCCTCACCAGTTTCCGGCCGATGCCGATATTCTTGTAGGTTGGGCGAACGGCGAGCGGACCAAGAAGCAGCGCCCTACCCATGCCGGCGGCCACCCGGGTCAGCCGGACCGACGCGACGACCGCGCCGTTATGCATGGCCACGAAGGACAGCGCCCGTTCGTGCGGGCCGCCTTCGCGGATTTTGTAGGCCGCGCGTGTGAAGCGCCCCGGGCCGAAGGCCTCTTCATTGATATGATCGATTTCGGAGTCATGCGCCGGATCTTCCGGCAGGTAGATGACGTCGGCAGCATTCATGGTCTTGCATCCGGTGCGAAGAGAAACAGGCGCCGCAAGAAGCGGCTGGTCGGCCAACGCGCAGTTAAGCGCGGGCGCCCATTCGTCGTCGGTCAATCCGGAGTGCGCAGAAGGTCGTCATCAGACGCCCGCTAGCATCAAAATGCGCGCGCGTCCATCGGGCATTTTCTTCGCGAGATGCGGCGTATCCGCCGCGGAGACAAACTGTTCCGATACGAGCGGTTGGGCGTTCCGCCGATCTGACCTAAATTCTACCCTGTGGGCGGCGTGTAGTGGTGGCCGACGGGCAGAAGGGAACGTTCATGGGAACGCTGATCGAAGGTGTCTGGCGCCGACAGTCCTACCAACCCGAGAGACACGGCGGAAAATTCGTCCGGTCGGAGACGCAATTCCGCGACTGGGTCACGCGTGACGGCAGACCGGCGCCCGGTCGCTCGCGCGGTTTCAAGGCCGAG
>JBEVEP010000003.1:0-7251 GCA_040512755.1 Mesorhizobium sp. | reverse complement strand
CTTCCCGACTGCCTCAAAAGCCAGACCGAAAACGGGGCGTGGAGATGGAGAGGCTTGCCTTCTTCCATATCGAGGGCTCCGAAGCCGAGGAGCCCTCATGGAATCAGACCATCCCGCAACAGGGAAAGCGCTGCGAAATAGACCGTCAAGATTGACGCACGCCATCTCGCTGCTTAGAGCAGGTTCGCCCGAAACCGAAATCGGGCAACACCACCGGCGGGGCGCGGGGAAGGCGCCACATTATTACTTAACCGGGCACCGACCCAGCGCCCCGCTTCCCGACTGCCTCAACAGCCAGACGCGAAAGCGGGCGTGGCAGCGGAGAAGTATGTGCTCAAATACCCCTCACCGGCGACCTGCCGCCGATATCGAACTCTTGCGAATTTCAGAATCGGGACACGAGAGACTAACGATCCTTGACCGTTTCCATCGCCACGAAAGTCGATGTCTGCGCTACATGCGGCAGCGCGGAGATTCGCTCGCCGAGCACGCGCCGGTATGCCGCGATGTCCCGTGTCCTCACCTTCAGCAGATAGTCGAAGCTCGCAGCCATCATGTGGCACTGTTCGATCTCCGGCACGCTTTGAACGGCGCGATTGAATTCGCCAAGCGCGAGCGAGCGTGTATCCGAGAGTTTGACCTGCACAAAGGCAACGTGGCCTTCGCCCATCCGTTCGCGATCGATGACTGCCGAATAGCCGCGGATATAGCCGTCCTTTTCCAGCCGGCGTACGCGCGCCTGAACCGGCGTCTTCGACAGGCCGACCATTGAGGCGAGTTCGTTCATGGAAAGCCGTCCATTGCGCGCAAGCGCGGCAAGGATGTTGCGATCAATGCGGTCCAATTGGTCTTCGGTCATGGATAGCGTAGTCGGATAAGTCGAAAATTAGCGTAATTAATAGGCGGTTCGGACTATTCCGTCCACCGTTTTGGACCGGCTCGTTTCAGCTCCCGTGCTATGGTGCGCGCTTGAGTGGCTGGCGGCGGTAACCCAGCCCGACTTGCTCTTTCCATGTTCAGGGGAAGCCATGAAAGCCCAGATGCTTGACGCCATTCGCCAGCAGATCCGTGCCAACTATCTGCCCGACGAGGCTGAGGCCCTGAAAAGGCTGACCGAGATGACGGAACTCTCCGCAGGGGATCGCGAGGCGGTCTCGAAACGGGCCGCCGATCTCGTTCGCGCCGTTCGTTCCTCGTCCGACCCGCGCCTGATGGAGGTGTTCCTGTCCGCCTACGGGCTGTCCACCAAGGAAGGCGTGGCGCTGATGTGTCTCGCAGAGGCGCTGCTGCGTGTTCCCGACGCCGGAACGATGGACGATCTGATTCGCGACAAGATTGCCCCGCATGACTGGTCGGCGCATTCGGGTGGCTCGAGCTCGATCTTCGTCAATGCCTCGACCTGGGCGCTGATGCTGACCGGCAAGGTTCTGGACGAAGGCGAGGGCGGCATAGAGGGCACGCTCCGCGCCATGGTGCGACGGCTGGGCGAGCCGGTCATCCGCACGGCAGTGGCGGCCGCGATGCGCGAAATGGGCGAACAGTTCGTGCTTGGCCGCACGATCGACGAGGCCGTAAAGCGCGGCAAGCCCTTCACGCAGAAGGGCTATCTCTACTCCTATGACATGCTTGGCGAAGCCGCTCGGACCGAAGCGGATGCGCTGCGCTACCTGCGCGCCTACGCCGATGCCATTGCCTCGCTGAAGCGAATCGCGAAGGGCGACGACATCCGCCGCAATCCGGGCATTTCGGTCAAGCTATCGGCGATCCATCCCCGCTACGAGGTCGCGCAGAAGGAGACGATGCTGCCAGTCATGGCCGAGCGCCTGCTCGGTCTCTGCCAGGCGGCGCGCGACGCCCGGATGGGCCTCAACATCGATGCCGAAGAGGCCGACCGCCTCGACCTTTCCCTCGACGTCATCGAGCACGTTCTGGCCGACAAGTCGCTCGAAGGCTGGGACGGCTTTGGCGTCGTCGTGCAGGCTTATGGTCCGCGGGCGCCGTTTGTCATCGACTGGCTCTACGCCTTGGCCAACAGGCTCGACCGTCGCATTATGGTTCGGCTGGTGAAGGGCGCCTACTGGGACACCGAGATAAAGCGCGCCCAGGCGATGGGTCTATCCGGTTATCCCGTGTTCACGCGCAAGGCCAACACCGACGTTTCCTATATCGCCAACGCCCGCAAGCTGCTCGGCATGACCGATCGCATCTATCCGCAATTCGCGACGCACAATGCGCATACCGTCGCTGCGGTCCTTGCAATGGCTTCGGATAACGACAGTTTTGAGTTCCAGCGGCTGCACGGCATGGGAGAATCGCTTCACGAAACGATTCGCAAGGCGGAGGGGACGCGCTGCCGCATCTACGCGCCGGTCGGCGCACATTCCGATCTGCTGGCTTATCTGGTTCGTCGCCTGCTTGAGAACGGTGCAAACTCCTCGTTCGTGCACCAGATCACCGATGAAGACGTGAAGCCTGAAGAGATTGCGCGTGATCCGCTGAAGACTATTGAAGTGCAGGGGCCGGCCTCCAATCCGAACATCGCCAAGCCGGTCGAAATCTTCGGTGCCGGGCGCCCGAACTCGCATGGCTGGGACATCACCGACAAGGCGACGCTCGAAAGGATTGAAAAGGGCCGGGCGGCTTTTGCCAGCCAGGACCAGTGGATCGCAAAACCGGTGACGCGCGCCGCCGGATACGGCTCCGCCCGAAAAATCGTCAATCCCGCGAAGCCGACCGATCTCGTCGGTACCGTGCATGAAGCGAAGGCCAGCCAGGTTCCGATCGCGGTCAAGGCGGCGGTCGAGGCGCAAAAGTCCTGGGCTGCGAAGCCGGTCGAGAAACGTGCGGCGATCCTGCGCAAGGCCGCCGATCTCTACGAGGCGCATGCGGTCGAGTTTTTTGCGCTGGCGACGCGGGAAGCGGGCAAGACGCTGGCCGATGGCGTTGCCGAGGTCCGCGAGGCGGTCGATTTCTTGCGCTACTACGCAGCCGAGGCCGAGAAGGTTGAGGCAGGGACAGAGGCGCGCGGCGTCGTCGTCTGCATATCGCCCTGGAATTTCCCCCTCGCAATCTTCTCCGGCCAGATCGCCGCTGCACTCGTGACCGGCAACGCGGTGATCGCCAAGCCGGCCGAACAGACGCCGCTGATTGCGGCGCGGGCTGTGGCGCTTTTGCGCGAGGCGGGCGTTCCCGAAGACGTGTTGCAACTTCTGCCGGGCGACGGCCCGTCGGTTGGCGCGCCTTTGACCGCCGATCCGCGCATTGCGGGAGTATGCTTCACCGGGTCCACCGAAGTCGCGAAACTGATCGAGAGGCAGCTCGCCAAGACTGCCGCGCCTGACGCGATGCTGATTGCCGAGACCGGCGGGCTCAACGCCATGATCGTCGATTCCACCGCACTGCCAGAGCAAGCGGTCCGCGACATCCTTGCGTCTTCGTTCCAGAGCGCCGGTCAGCGCTGCTCGGCGCTGCGCATCCTCTATGTTCAGAAGGATGTCGAGAAGAAAATGCTTGAAATGCTCGAGGGTGCGATGGGTGCGCTGACCGTCGGCGATCCCTGGTCTATCTCAACGGATGTCGGCCCTGTCATTGATGATGAGGCGAAGAAATCCATCGATGATTACTGCGAGGGCCTCGCTGCCAAGGGCAAGCTGATCGCCCGGCGCGAAGCGCCGAACAGCGGCCGCTTCGTGTCGCCTCAGGTGTTCCGGGTTGGCGGCATTGGAGACATGGAGAAGGAGGTCTTTGGCCCGGTCCTACATGTCGCGACGTTTGAAGCCGACGACATCGGGAACGTGATTTCTTCAATAAATCGCAAGGGTTACGGCCTGACCTTCGGGCTTCACACGCGCATTGAGGCCCGTGTGCAGGACATTGTCGACGGCGTTCATGCCGGCAACATCTATGTCAACCGCAATCAGATCGGCGCGGTGGTCGGTTCGCAACCGTTCGGCGGCGAAGGCCTGTCCGGAACCGGGCCGAAGGCTGGTGGGCCGCACTATCTGCGCCGCTTCCGCCGTTCCGCCAGCGCGGCTTCCGCACCTGCCCAGACGAAGACCGTATCCGCCAAGGCGCTCGCCGAGCATCTGCCGGACGCCGTCTTGGGTGGCTGGGCAACACGGCCGGACCGCATCGCCATTCTGAGGAAGCATCTGCGAGGCAAGGGCGCGGACGCGATCGCAGCAGCAGCCGGTATTGACTTCGGGCCGGTCGATCTCCCTGGTCCGACCGGCGAGGCGAATACGTTGACGCTACATCCGCGCGGGCGCGCTCTGTGTCTTGGTCCTGACGCGGATGCGGTGCTCGCCCAGGCGATCCAGGCGCTTGCCGCAGGAAACGCGGTTCTGGCGGTAGCGCCGGGCGCGCAGGCGGCACTTCAGCCGCTCACAGGCAAGGGGCTTCCGGTCGCAGCCCTCGATGGCATGATTGAACCGGGATCTCTCGAAGCGCTCAATGTGGATGTCGTTGCAAGTTCTGCCGGCCCTGAAACACTGCGAGCGTTCCGTCAGGCGCTGGCTGCCCGGAAAGGGCCGATCGTCCCGCTGGTGTCCGAGATCATTAATCCCGCGGCCTATGCCCATGAGCGCGCCGTCTGCGTCGACACGACTGCGGCAGGCGGCAATGCGAGCCTGTTGGCGGCGGCTTAGAGCAATTCCAGGAAAAGTGGTGACCGGTTTTCCGTCCGGAATTGCTTGAAAACAAAGAGTCAGAGCGATTCCGTTGGAGCGAGCGGTTCCAAGCATGTCAGGTTTCGTCGGGCGAACAGCCGAAACGAAGCAGATTGCCATGCGGGTCATGGAGGTAGAATTCCTTCATGTTCCATGGCCGTTTTTCGAATGCGCTGAGGCCTGGCACGCCGCGCGCCGAGAACTCGGCGTGGAGCGCAGCGATCTCTCCGTCGCGGATATAGCAGGACGACACCTCCGGAAGGGCTTTATCCAGCGAAAGCCAGAAATGAAGCTCTATCGTACCGCGACGCAGCATCACGTACTGGTCCATTTCCGGCTGAATAACGTCGAAGCCAAGCTCCGTCCGGTAGAACTCTTTCGTCAAGCTGATGTCAGGTGACGGAAGGATCGGGATCGCCTGTGCCGAATCCATGCTGTCACGCGCCTTCGACGACTGAAAAGCCCTCGAATTGCGGGTGGCCGAGATAGAGAACCTTGTTCTGACCTGCATTCTTGTGGGCGGCGCGGAAGTTTTCCGACTTCGTCCAGGCGATGAAGTCGTCATAGCTTTCCCAGACCGCGTGCGAGGCAAAAAGCGTATAACCCTCGGCCTCGTTAATCGGGCCGCGCAACAGATGAAACTCCTTGAAGCCCTTCATCTCCGACAGGCGGGAGTCCCGGTTTTTCCAAACCTCTTCGAAGGATTGTTAGGAGCCGTTTTGGACCTTAAAGCGATTCATTGCGATATACATTAATGATCCCTTTCAGAATTTACACGCCGCCGGCATCTTTTGGTGGCTTTCCAATCGCGCGCCAGCTTGGCGAAAAGTCGATAACACCGTCGGGCAGGTGCTCTTCGCGCGCTGCCGACGCATGAGGTCCGGCCTGCTCCGGCGCGCCGGGGCGATGGCGGAAAGTTCTTCCACGTTTGAACCGGCTGCCGCAATGGCTTCACGGTGTCGAAGCAGTACGAGCAATTCCGGCCGAAGACCGTCACCGCGTTCTGCGGCGAGCATGTGAAGGCGCGTCAGAGGGAACAAGATCGGGTTCCTACTACCTGAATTCGACCGGAATGGTGAACGGCCAACTCGATCGGCCGATCTCCAGTGGGATCGGTGGAAATGGTGCAGCCCGGCGAAGAGCGGCGAGCGCCGCTTTGTCGAAAGCGGGTGAACCTGAACTGCGAATGATGAGGCCGGGACCGGCAATGTTTCCGCTGGCGGAGATGGTGAACGACAGGACGACCTCTGGCCAGGCTTTTTGACGGCTTGCGCCGGCAGGCGCTCGCAGGGCCCGTTGCAGCTTTCGCCTGACCTTGCCCTTGTAATTGTCGGCTGCCGCGTTGCCGTCTCCCTGCGTCCGTCTTGCGTCGGTGCCTCTTGACGCGGCCGTCCCGTCCGCCCGGCCCTCGGTGGCGCCTCGCTTGGTGTCAGCTTGGCCGACGCCGCCATTGCCCATAGCCGTCGCGGCTTTCGCGTTGTCTTTGGATTTCGCCGGGGACTTCTGCGCTTTTGCTTCCGCCTTCGTCTGTTTTTCCTTCTGGGGTTTCTTCTCCGCCGCCCGCTCAACCTTTCCTGGCTTCGCGGTGGCCTTTTCTTTCGGCTTCTTCGGAACAAGGTGCTGATCTGGAGTGGGTGTGAGCGCCTCCGAAACTTCGTCCGTCGTCTCCATGGCCACAGCCTGTTCCACGGGTTCAACCACCTCAGGTTTTACGGACGCAGTCGGCGGTTGAACAATATTGTCGTCTTCGACAGGTTCAGCTTGATCGGTGGCCAGAATTTCGGGAAGCGGATCGGGCTGAGCGATTTCCTTCGCAGATTCTTCCATGGCGGGGGCAGCCGGCGAGGGCTGCACCTCCGGCGCTAGATGGGCTTTGGCCACAGGCTCGGCCACTTCCATCGATGGCGCTTCCGCGACGACGGTCTCCACAGGCCCAGTCGCCTCGGAGACTGGAACCTCGTCCGCTGTCACCGTCTCTACAGGCTTTGCCTCCAGCATAGGGATCAGCGTCACATGGGTCGCGTCCAGATCGCCCGCAGAGGTTTGGTCGATGTTCGCATTGCCGGACAGCGCGATGACATCGGCTTCACTACCCGCGATCAAGGTTGGCTCCTCGGTGATTGCCCCAAGCCAGACCATCGATGCCAGGGCCGCCGAATGCAGGATAAGCGACAACCCGACTGTCGATATCCAACTCCGCCGAACACGCTCCTTGGCGGCCGGCCTGACGGCCAGCGGCTCGGGGGCAGACACGGAAAGTTCCGCAGTCTGATCTGCTATCAAAGTCCTGGTACTGATTGGAGCAGACCAACCTTTGAACGCATCCCCAGGGATCACGATCTGCGGCTCTGGCGGATCAGCCAGAAGAGCGCTCGCAATCGGCCAGACGGTGGCGCAGTTCGCGAAATGTGGCTCGATCGCTCCGGTCATGACCCGCTATATGCCAAACTTGATGTCGGCCTTCGTTTCGGCCTTCAGACGACGAATGCAGGCGTCAGGTTCGATTCCCGCTCCCTTGCATTCGGTTACGCTGTTGATCAGGACACGGCTGACCTTGGCGCAGTCCGTGCCGGCCAGATCGAAG
>JBEVEP010000419.1:0-2894 GCA_040512755.1 Mesorhizobium sp. | reverse complement strand
GCTTGCGGGCTGCATTGCAGCGAAATATCGCAATGGGACGCGCCACTAACTGCTTGTTATGAGAGCAACCATTCAGCGCTCTACGACCGGTTGATCGGCAGCCGAGCCGATCGAATTGTAAAACTGGCGCACTGTCCGGTCCTGGTCGTAAAATGATGCATGTCGCATGTTGGCACTTTTCGGACATGCCGAGACAGCCTGACGATGTCCGTTGATGGGGGCAAGGCGGAAGTCGGATTTGGGGGCAATCAGGTCCGTTGATGACCTGACCGGACATGCAACCTCGCGGCGGGCGCTGGAATAAGTCGGCGCGCGTGGTAAACTTTCGGTCCTGTCGGTCCAGAGCGGATAGCGCAAAATCCGGAGGGGGGCTGCGATGCAGCAAATTACCGACTGGCTCAAAAAGCTCGGCATGTCCGAGTACGCGCAGAGGTTCGCCGAGAACGACATTGATATGGCCGTTCTCCCCGACTTGACCGACCAACATCTCAAAGACCTTGGCGTTTCGCTCGGCCACCGGTTGAAAATGCTGCGTGCGATCCGCGATCTCAGCAACGTCTCGGCTGCCGTAACGGCACCTTCTGCACTCGTGGATATCGAGCCAACTCGACGAGACGACGCCGAGCGTCGCCAACTGACGGTGATGTTCACCGACCTCGTTGGCTCGACCGCGCTCTCGACCACGCTCGACCCAGAGGATCTGCGTTCGGTAATCGGCGCCTATCATAAGTGCGTCGCGGAGACGGTCGCCCGGTTCGACGGCTTCGTGGCCAGGTACATGGGCGATGGGGTGCTCATCTATTTCGGCTATCCCCACGCCCATGAGGATGATGCCGAGCGTGCCGTCCGGGCGGGACTGGCGACCATCGAGGCGATCGGCAATCTGGGTATCCAGGAGCCGCTCCGGGTGCGTATCGGAGTCGCGACGGGCTTGGTCGTGGTCGGCGATCTCGTTGGTGCCGGCGAGGCCCAGGAACGCGGGGTGGTGGGCGAGACGCCGAACCTGGCGTCTCGTCTGCAGGGGATCGCTGAGCCGAACACGGTTGTCATCGCCGAAGGCACTCGAAGGCTCCTCGGCAACCTCTTCGAGCTACAAGACCTCCGGCCGAAGGACCTCAAGGGCATCGCCGCGCCAACACGGGCCTGGGTGGCGTTGCGGGCGAGTTCCGTGGAGAGCCGCTTCGAGGCGCTACACGCAACTGGCCTAACTGCCCTCGTCGGGCGGGAGGAAGAACTCGAATTGCTCCTACGGCGTTGGGCCAGGGCAAAGACAGGTGAAGGCCAGGTGGTCCTGATCGCCGGTGAGGCTGGGATCGGCAAGTCGCGGCTCACGGCCGCGCTTCTGGAACGCCTCGCCGGAGAGCCGCATACGCGTTTGCGCTATGTCTGCTCGCCGCAGCACACCGACAGCGCGCTATATCCGATCATCGGGCAGATGGAACGTGCCGCCGGGCTGGCGCACGACGATACACTGCAAGCGAGGCTCGACAAGCTTGATACCCTGCTCGCGCAGACCTCAACCTCGATCGGGGACGCTTCGCTCTTTGCCGAGATGCTGTCGCTTCCGAATGATGGACGCTATCCCGCCCTCCAATTGACCCCGCAGCAGCACAGGCAGAGAACATTCGAAGCGCTCATCTCACAATTAGAAGCGCTTACACGGCAAAGCCCAGTCTTGATAATCTTTGAGGATGCGCATTGGACCGATCCTACGAGCCTAGAAGCTTTCGGCCGGGTCGTGGCCAGGATTCAGACCCTTCGCGCGCTAATGATTGTGATATTCCGCCCGGAATTCGATCCGCCCTGGATCGGGCGGCCGCACGTGACCGCCATGACGATCAATCGGCTGACGAAACGCCAAGTCGGCGCCATGATCGACGGCGTAGTCGGCAACAAGCTGCTGCCGGCGGGCATCAGGCAGGACATCATCGAACGTACCGATGGCATCCCCCTGTTCGTGGAGGAGATGACGAAGGCAGTGCTGGAGGCGGAGGGCCAGGGCGCGGTCGAACGCACGATTGCCGTCGTTCCGTCCCCGGCCTGGGCAGTCCCCGCAAGTTTGCACGCCTCATTGATGGCGCGGCTCGACCGGCTCGGCCCCGCCAAAGAAGTGGCACAGATTGGCGCGGCGATCGGCCGGGAGTTTTCGCATGCTCTCCTGGCGGCGGTGGTGCGCATGCCAGAGGCGGAACTGGGATCAGTGCTAGACCGTCTCATACAGGCTGGTTTGCTTTTCAAGTTAGGCTCGCCGCCGAATGCGACTTACCTATTCAAGCATGCCTTGGTGCGGGACGCGTCCTATGGCACGTTGCTGCGCGAACCCCGCCGCGCGTTTCATGCACGCATTGCCGAAGCAGTTGAAAGCCAATTCGCCGAGACAGCCGAGAGCCAGCCGGAACGGCTGGCACATCACTGCACTGAGGCCGGGCTGATCGAGAAGGCGGCGGCCTTATGGGGCAAGGCAGGGCAGCGATCGCTAGCGCGTTCAGCGCTAGTAGAGGCAACGGTTCAGCTAACCCGCGCTCTTTCACAGATTGCGACGCTGCCGGGCACACCAGCGCTGCGTGGCGACCAGATCAAACTGCAGGTCGCGCTTGTGAATGCTTTGATGCACACCAAGGGCCACGCGGCCCCTGAGACTATCGCATCTCTCGATCGAGCCCGCGCCTTCATCGAGCAAGCGGAGTCACTCGGAGAGCCCCCTGAAGACCCGTTGCTCCTGTTTTCAGTCCTCTATGGGTTCTGGGTCGCGAACTATATAGGGTTCAACAGCGACGCTCTCCTCGACCTTGCGACAGAGTGCTTGGCGCTTGCCGAGAAGCGGGGAACAATGGTTCCACTCATGCTTGGGCATCGTCTTATGGGTACGTCGCTGATGTGTACGGGGGCCCTTG
>JBEVEP010000335.1:0-4654 GCA_040512755.1 Mesorhizobium sp. | reverse complement strand
TTGTTGTAGCCGCTGCCGCGGGTGGCCCCGCCATCCTCCGGGATCGCGTCCGTGCCGTAGAGCGCGTCGTAGAGCGAGCCCCAGCGGGCGTTGGCGGCATTGAGCGCATAGCGGGCGTTCGACAGCGGCACGACCAGCTGCGGGCCGGCGATGTGCGCGATCTCGTCATCCACGTTCGCGGTACGAATTGAAAAATCCGGCGGCTCGGGCGCCAGATATTCGATGTCGTGCAGAAATCTTTCATACTCGGCGACGTCGAACGGCCGACCTCGCCGAGCGCGATGAAAGTCGTCGATGCGCGCCTGCAACGTGTCTCGCAGGTCGAGCAGCTTGCGATTACGGGGAGCGAAGCCGCGTATGATCGCACCAAGCCCGTCCCAGAAGCGTTCGACCGCGAGCCCCGTTTCGGGCAAAGCCTCGTCATTCATGAAATCATAAAGAGCTTTCGCAACGCTTAGTCCGCCTGCCTCGACGGTGTCCATGGAACGTTTCCGTACTTGCGCGGGCCTGCCTCCGGCCACCTCTGCGCGCCAACTATAGCCAATGAGGCGTCGATGTGGCGAGCGGCGGCGCTAGCGCGGCCAAGCCGCCGCCCCACCACCGAGAGTGTGATGAAATCGCGCCGCCGCATGCCGATCATTGGCTTCCTCCCTCCCGCCGTGGCGGTGCCGGTGGGATAACATCCAGCCGACGATGGGCAGTCGGTTGCAGCACGCTCAACCTGCCCCAAGAGGGTCAGCAGCGCTTGGCTAGTGGCAACGCGTTGTAGCGCAGAACGGGCGAAACGTTGATCAGGCGGCGACACGCGCCACGAAAAGTTCGGCCGCCGGCTGGCCGGGAGGGTGGAGGCAGATCGTTGCTCGAGATGGTAAAGGTCACCTCGGCGTTGGCTGGATCGAATAAGTCGCGTGCGACGAGACGTTTGCTGTCGGCGAGCAACTGCTTCAACGGAACGGCCATTACCGGGCCTCACCATACTGGCTGCAAGACCCCACGGCTCGACACCGTGCGTCCCATAGACGCATAGGCAGGGCTGGTTGATGTCGCGCCGTTCGTTCTGGCCGTCGCGGTTGGCATGTTCGGCGCCGAGTAGATGACGTACACTGTGCTGCTCCGGCAATATCCAATTTGGTCAGGATAAGTCGGTCAGCCACGGCTACCTGCTTTTGCGAAATCCCTTCGTTCGAGCGTGGCGATGCCATTCACGGCTATCGAACTTGTCGGTCTGTTCGTAGCCGCAGCAATCTGTGCAGCTGCGCAGGTGTGAACACGGCACCGTGCACAACATGCGTGCGGCCCTCGCGGCGGCCAACCGGCGCAGCCCGACCTTGGACAGGTTGGCAAGTGTCGTCTTTTGGGGCTTTAATGAGCTTCTTTAACGGAGGGTGACCATGAAAACCCGCTCGGCCATTTTTTGTCTTGGCATGGTTGCAATTCTTGGCATGTTCGCTGTTGCGAACCCCGCCCACGCGCAAGATAAACTGATCAAGATCGGGGGACTCTTCCCCATGTCGGGCCCGGGCGCCTATTTTGGCGCCCAGGACAAGCAGGGAATTGAACTGGCGATCGAGCAGTTCAATAAGACCGGCGTCAATGGCTACAAGCTCGAGGTCAAATTCGAGGACTCGGCATGCAGCCCGCTGCCGGCGACGCAGGCCGCCAAGCGCCTGCTCGAACAGTACAAGCCGCTTGTGGTTGTCGGCGAGGAGTGCTCTGACGCTACCCTTGCGATCATGCCGGTTATGGAGCAGGCGAAGGTGCCGCTGCTCAATGCCGGCTCATCTTCGATCAAGATCACCGATCCGGGCAACCCGTGGACGTTCCGCATCATGCCGAACGAGGTGATGCAGGGCGTCGATATCGCTACTCATGCCTATAAGCGCCTCAACGCGCGCACGGCGGTGCTGCTTTACGAGAACACCAATGCCGGGATTGGCAATGCAAAAGTTTTCGGCGATACGTTCAAGTCGCTCGGCGGACAAATCCTGGCCGATATTGGCTTCGGCCGAGATGTGAACGATTTTACCTCGATCGCAACGCGCATCACGGGTCTCGGCAAGGTGGACGTCATTCCCACCTACACGCTCGAAGGCCAGGGCCTGCGCATCACGCAGGCACTGGCACAAGCTGGAGTGACAAAGGGTGGCGGCGGGCAATCGATCCAGCTCGGTACGATCTGGCTGCCGTTCGGTTTCGAGCAGAAGGCCGGCAAGGCGTCGCTTGGCTACGTCCGCATCGTCCAGTTCGATCCGACCGACAAGCGCGAAGTTGTGCAAGATTTCATCCGGACCTTCAAAGCGAAATACAACCAGGACCCAACGCACATCAATGCGCACGCCTTTGATCAGATTTTGCTCATTGCCGACGTGGTTCGCCGCGGCGCCACAGATGCGCAGTCGGTCCGCGACATCATGGCGGGAACGAAGAACTTCTCTGGCGTGACTGGCAGCGTCGAGTTCGACAAGACCAACCAGAACATCAAGATGGACACCATCCACTACATGGAGACGTTGCCGGACCTCTCCTGGAAGGCGCTCGGCTGGAACTGAGCGGTGGTCATGTCGACCGTCCTACTCCAGCAAGGCATCAACGGTGTCGTACTTGGGAGCCTCTATGTGCTCGTGGCATTGGGGCTCACCCTAATCTATGGCGTACTCGTCCAAATCAACTTCGCGCATGCGGACGTCGTCACTATCGGCGCATTCGCAGCCTATTTCTTCACGTTCACCTTCGGCGGCAATTATCTCGCCAGCATTGCTGTCGCCCTGTTAGTCGGCGCTATCCTTGGGTGGCTCGTGAATGCGGCAATCTTTGCACCGTTGCGAGAACGTGGAAGTGAATTGCTACCGCTGATCGCCACCATTGGCGTATCCGTACTGTTGCAGAACGTGATGTTGCTGTGGTTTGGGCCCATCCCATATGCCTTCGACAGCCCCTATAGTAATCAAGTCATCCGGCTGTGGGGCGGCACATTTATCACCGGACAGAACCTCATCATCATTGCCGTTTCCACACTGACGATCGCCTTGCTCTATGCTTTCATGAAATTCACCTTCATGGGCAAGGCGCTACGCGCAGTCGCGCAAGACCGCGAAACTGCGGGCCTCATGGGCATCAATCCCAATCATCTCATTATGCTGACCTTCGTGATCGCCTCGGCGCTCGCGGGCATGGGCGGCGCCATGCTTGGGCCCATTCTGGTGCTCACGCCCTTTGCGGGCACGACCGTGATCGTGAAGGCTTTCGCCATCGTGATCATTGGCGGATTCGGAAACGTCGAAGGGACGATTATCGCAGGGCTCCTAGTCGGGCTGATCGAGAGCTACACAACCCAGTTCGTCAATCCGGGACTGATCGACATTGTAGTTTTCACGCTGCTCCTCATGATGCTTGCCTTCCGTCCCACGGGACTCATCGCCGAAAAGCGCGAAGAGAATGTCTAGCCGGGATCATACCGAGCTTGCCAACCCCTTCGATCGCAGCAGCGTGAGCCGGCGCTGGTGGCTTCTCGGCGCCATTGTCACCATTGGGCTTCTGCCGCTCGTCTTTCAGGACTCTTATTGGCGTACAAATCTGATCGTGTGCGCGCTCAACGTCATGCTGGCCATTGGGCTCGATTTCATTCTCGGTTACGCCGGCCAACTGAACCTTGGCCACTCCGCGTTTTACGGCATTGGTGCCTATGTTTCGACGCTGGTCATTACGAAGCTCGGCTTGCCATTCTGGGTGGCATTCCTCTGCGGGATCGTACTGGCGGGTGCAGCGGGAATGGCTTTGTCGATGTTTGCGGTCCGGTTGCGCGGCCATTACCTTGCGATCGCCTCCCTCGGCTTTGCCGTCATCGTGCACCAGGTGCTGGTGAACTGGATCAGCCTGACGCAAGGGCCGCTTGGCATCTACGGCATCAAGCCGCCGCCGGAGATTGCGCTGCCCGGCCTGCCGGTCATCTCTTTCGGCAATTCGGCGAACATGTTCTATCTGGTCGCAGGTTTCGCACTGCTTTTCTACGTTCTGCTCGACCAGCTCGTCCGCTCACCGATCGGCGAGACACTCACCGCAATCCGAGAGGACGAGGTCTCAGCTTCTTCGCTCGGCATTAACTGCCCGGCCTGGAAAGTGTTCGCCTTCGGCGCCGGGTCGGCGGTCGCAGGCGCGGCCGGTGCCTTCTATGCGAGCTCCGTCGGCACGTTGGTTCCAGATGCCTTCATCATCACCGAGTCGTTCACAATCCTTGCCATGGTGATCGTCGGTGGTATGGGAACCCTGATCGGCCCGGTCTGGGGCGCGATCCTGCTCACAGTTCTGCCCGAGGTGTTGCGCGGGTCCGGCGATCTTCGTCTCGTCCTCTACGGCGCGGCCCTCACGCTGGTTGTGCTGTTCATGCCGGGAGGCATCGTACAAGCCGCCCAAATCGTGCGCGCGCAGTTTGACCGGTTGCGAGCCAGGCTGGAAGCCGGATGAGCGATGACATATCAGGGAGGGTAGCGGGTCAGGCGGACGGGCGGCGCAACTCGGATAAGGTTCTGTTTCGCAGCAAATCCCTGAACAAGAGCTTTGGGGGCGTGCATGCGGTTCGTGACATTTCGCTCAATATCCCCCACGGCGGCGTGTTTGCGATAATCGGGCCGAACGGCGCCGGCAAGTCGACGCTACT
>JBEVEP010000367.1:0-5931 GCA_040512755.1 Mesorhizobium sp. | reverse complement strand
ATTTTACTCTCCGGCTCAGGCGGCACGTTTTTACACGGCCTGGACCCAACCCGGACGTTCGATTGACTCACCCTCAATGGCAGTTCATGGCGCAAAGGCGACATTAATGCAGCGGCTACCACGGTTTAGGTGAAAGTTGGATGTGCCGAGTCGCATATGCCATGACTGCGATGGCTACCTGCAAGGCCGGCCAGATGTCCCAGTGACTCCTAGTCCATGCCAAAAGGATGCAGATTAGCAGGATCCCATCCTCGACCGGGGCTGCGGTGGGGCATCTCCGTCGCTCAGGAACCGCAGGTCGCTCGACCCGCGGGCCGCGCGCTACTGCCAAATATTTACTGTAGCAAGTGTGCGCATCAGGTGGTCGGACACCAATTCCTCGGCCCGCACTGAGTCCCGGGCGGCGATCGCATCGACGATCATTTGCAGATCCTTGTGAGTCTGCCTGCGCACCGGTTCCGGCGCGGGTTTATCGGTGTCCCGTCCATCGAAATGCACGGCCCGCCGGTCGTCCAGGATGCTATTCATGATTTGCATCAGGAACTTGTTCTTTGTGCTGGCGTACATTTGACGGTGCAGCGCGTAGATGCTTTCCTTGAAGTTCTCCCAACTGGGCGCGGAAATGATCTCGGCGAGGATGAGTCTCATCTCCGCAATCTCGTGTTCTTTTGCGCGCCTGACTACGAGATGCATCATCGCCGGCTCAAACAACAGGCGGCCTTCCACGATTTCAGCGAGTGTGGGGACCTCCTCGTGGTTTCCCGCACTGGTTTGATCGATACGGTTGAATACGTCGCGCGCATCGTCGGCGAGAAATGTGCCGCTGCCGACGCGCCGATGCACGAGCCCCTGGCGCTCCATCATGGCAAGCGCGCTTCGCACAGCCGAGCGGCTGGTCTTGAGCTGTTGGGCTAGTTCGCGCTCGTTGGGCAGTCTTGCTCCCGGCACCATGAGACCCTCCCTGATACCCCGCAGGAGCGAACGGTAGACGAGCGACGGCGTCGCTCGGTCGTTGGTCGCTATCGCTGCCAGTTCTGGCAAAGCCGCTGAGGAGGTCATGGAGGCACGTCCCGTGTGTCGCAATTCAGAAGCAGATTTGGCCGATAGAAGTCAACCATTCGTGCGCAATCTGGCCCAATCAACGCACGACATCAACGGGTGCGCCCGTTTCGGCCGAACTTGAGAGCGCCTCGAGCACCGGGATCGCGTCGAAGGCTTCTCGCCAGTCCTGAAGATAGGGCCAGCCTCCTAGCGTCGCCTTGACAAAGTGGTCAAGCTCGTCGGCGAGGTCGCCTACAATGCGCCCGTTGACCTCGGGCCATAGGTGCGTGTCGCCTCCGCTGGTGCCTTGCTCCTCGACGACAAAAAACCCTTGATCCGTACAGTCGAGATATGTCGCCGAGCGGGTACCCACGACCTCCAGCGATGAACGAAATCCATTCATCAGCCCATCGGGCCATGCCCAAGAGTAGTCGAGACTGCCGATTGCACCGTTCTCGAAATTGACCACTGCAAAAAGCACATCCTCGTTGCCGTGATCGAGCAGGGAGCGCCTCTGTGCATAAACCCGACAGATCCGGGAGCGAGCGATCCATTGCATGGCGTCGACGTCGTGCACCCCCATGTAGAACAGGATCGAAGTGGTGTCGCCCAGACGCTTTGCGGTGGAACGCACGCCGTTTCGCTTGGCGCGCAAATGGATCGGCTGGCCGAGGCGCTCCGGGTCTGCCGCGTGATAGGTACGCACATAACGAGGATCGAACCGCAAGATGTGGCCGATCATCAGCCGGACTCCGGATTGCTCTACGGCACGCCTGATGCGCCTTGCCGCCGAAACAGTGTGTGCAAAGGGCTTCTCTAGAAGAATTGCCTTGCCCGCTCCGGCCGCTGCTACCGCAGCTTCCTCATGCAGGCGATCAGGCAGGCAGATGCTGACGGCTTGAAGCCCTGGTAGTGCAAGGAGCGCGGCATAGTCGGCGAAGGCGGCTCCGCCAGTGATCCTGACTGCTTCGTTCATTCGTTCGGGATTGCCGTCACACACCCCAGCCAGTTCTGCCGACGGATGTTCTGCAAATACTCTCGCGTGGCGCAGACCAAAGAACCCGAGACCGATCACCCCGACCTTCAGCTGCTCCATCACTTGGATACCTCCGCGATCCGCCAATTGCGAAAATCATTGATGAATGCGGAAAGAGCGCCGACGACTGCATCAAAAAAGGCCGAGCCTATCTCTGGGCTCGCAAGAAGAGGATCGCCCAGCGTGCCGCTCGGCGAAAGATCGGCAAAATCGTGGTACGTGCGGATTGCCGATGAGCCGAGGAGATCGGTTGTCAGGTAGTTTGATCCGGGGTCCGGATAGGTAGCCTCGGCCCGTTCGATCCTCACCAAGTCAGGATGCAGATACTGAACCATCGCAGTTTCAAATTCGCATGCGTGCCCCATGCCACCGCGCTCGGATCGCCTCAGTTCCGCGATCGACTCACGAGCGAGCTGGAAATAGGTAAGTCCTGCGATTCTGGCGGCCCCATAGTGTCGGTGGCCAAGCTTCGATGACAACACGTCCACGATGCCAGTATTTCCACCATGGCCGTTGACCAAGAGAATGCGGCGGAAGCCTTGATGCGTTAGCGAGTCAACGATGTCTTCCGCCACCGCAACCAGCGTTTCGGCCCTCAAAGTGATGCTTCCTGCGAAGCGCATGTGATGAGCCGAAAAGCCGAACCAGGGCGGTGGTAGGACTGCAGCCTCGCCGGCGCGCTCCGCCGCACCCAGGCAGACGGCATGGGACAGCATGGTGTCGGTGCCAAGAGGCAAGTGTTTGCCATGTTGCTCGACCGACCCAAGCGGCAGCATGACCACAGTGCGATCCCGGTCGAGCGCCGCGACATCCGGAGAACTCAGCTCTTCCCATCTCATCCCGTTCATCTCCAGATGCACCCTTCGGCAGAGTCTACCTCGTGTCTACAGCCACTCAAAAAAGGTTGCAATTGATCTTCATCGGTTCATATAGTTTGGCCACTGGCCCTGTATCAACGACCATTTGACGGGACGCGTCGATCCGGGCTCGACGCACCTGCTAGAGGGAGAGCTTCAATGAAACGTCGTGACCTGTTGACCGCCTCAATCCTGGTTTCCGCCGCTTTCCTCACTCGGCCGGCCGTAGCCGAGGACGTAACGCTGGAGTTTGTGGTGTGGAACTACTCGCTCGAAACCATCCAGGATAACGTGAAGCAATTTGAGGCAGCCAATCCTGGCATCAAGGTGAAAGTCACGGACTACACTTGGCCAGACTACCACGACAGTCTTATCCTGCGTTTTCGCGGCGGCACCCCCACTGACGTTATCTACGGCGGTCAGGACTGGCTGCCGGGCTGGGCCGCTGCCGGCTTTGTGGCGCCGCTCGACGACATCGCGCCTGACGGCGCGGTCGACGATCTGAGAAAGGACATTGCCGGTTTCGCGCTAAGCGACATGACCTATAAGGATAAGCTTTACGGGCTCCCCTACTACGCCGATACGATTTCGTTCATCTACAATAAGAAAATTCTCGCCGACAAGGGGATCGAAGTTCCAAAAACCTGGGAAGAAGTCACCGCAGCCGCGGAAAAGCTCAAAGCAGGCGGCATGGAGCATCCTATTTCTTACGAATACGCCCAGGAACTTCCAAACTTCTTTGACGCCTTTGTAGCGCAGTCATACGGCCGTGGCGCTCAACTCTTTGACTCAGAACAAAAGGCCGTTTTCGACAATGCGGAGAACGGTGCCTTCAAACAGCTACAGTGGCTGGCTGACGCCTTTTCGAAGGGGCTTGTGCAACCCGAAACGCATGAGTCAAAAATCATTCCGGCTATGAATACTGGCCAACATGCCTTCACGGTCGTCTATAACTATGTGCTTGCGGCAATGAACAACACCGCCGACCAGCCGCTCGCCGGGCAGTTCGCGCTGGCCGCGATGCCGGGCGAGACGCATGAGACGCTCGGCTTCTCGAAGTTCTATGCGGTGACTGCGAAGACTGCGGCGGATCCGACGCGGGCTGAGGCGGCCTGGAAGTTCATCAATTTCATGGCTGGCAAGCCGTACACCGTTGCCAAACGCTGGGCGGCCGAGAAGGGCCTAGGCTTCGGACAGCTTCCACTGTTCGAGGACCAGGCAGTCATAGGAGCCTGGGGCAAATGGATCGATGTTCCGACGCTGAAGCAGCAGGTCGCTACGGCGCGGGCGGGGACATGGACGGAGTGGGGTTCGCAATGGTCGGCTTATTTTCGACCACTGCTTGCCAAGGCCATGGTAGGCGAAGCGCCTGTTGATCAGGTGATGAAGGATGGCGCCGAACGCTGGAACCAGATGAGAGAGCAATTCGCCAGCCGATAGCTCGAAGACGCAGGCGGCGGGCGCCAAATTGGCCGCTCGCCGCTCAACCGACCGAGCGGGCTGCCTATGTGGACTACTCGACGCTTTCCGGCATTGTGGCTGCTGCCGGCGTTGCTGCCGGTGGCGCTTATGACAATTTACCCGATCGGCTATGCCCTATGGACCAGCTTGCACTCGGTGCTGCTTCTGTTTCCCGATACGCCATTCTCCGGGATCGACAACTATGTCCGTGTGGTAACAAGCGGATACTTCCTCGACGCGCTGTATAATTCCCTCGTCTTCACCGTCATGGCTGCTCCACTGGTCGTGGGTCTTGGCACCTTGATCGCTTTGTTCCTGCAGAACAGATTTTTTGGTTCCCAGGTTGTCCGGTCGATTGTCCTACTGCCGTGGGTCTTGCCTGGAGCCATCAGCGCAGTGCTTTGGATCTGGGTGTTTCACCCGAGCTTCGGCATCATCAATGGCGGGCTCCGCGCCCTTGGGTTGATCGACGGCTCGATCCCTTGGCTCATCTCGCCAAAACTCGCACTGATGTCGGTCGCGTTGGCACATGTCTGGACGCAGGTGCCATTCGCGGTGGTGCTCGTCTTGGCCGCGCTTTCGACCATCAATTCCGAGACGCTCGAGGCCGCGATGGTGGATTGCCGCAGTTCAACTCGCCGTTTCCGCTATGTCATTTTCCCCGAGATCAGGCCGATGATAGTGATTCTGTTGATCTACAATGCTCTCACAGCATTCACGACGTATGATCTTGTCTACGCTATGACGGGCGGTGGTCCGGGCACCGCAACAACGTTGCTTTCTTTCCAGATCTGGAAGGAAAGCTTTTCCATGTACGACTTCGGTGCGGGCTCGGCGGTCGCCTTCATCGTCGTCGCGATGTCGGCCCTCATGATTCTTGCGATCGTGCGCGCCTTGCCGTCCGACCTGTTCGAGGGCGATTGATATGGCCGCCGGACTCAGGTCGTTACGGACTTTCCTGTTTGCCGCACTAATCCTGCTCTTCAGCGGCGGACCGGCCGCGCTTTCGCTCTACGGCAGCGTTGTTCCGGATCGCATTTTGCTGGATCCCGACCGTAGCGTCTTGTCGGAGGGGCCCAGTTTGGAGAGCTACCGCTACGTGTTTTTTGGCGAGCTGCCGGCGTCCTATCGTCAGGAGAGCGCCAACCGCGCAATGATCTCGGATGCCGCACGGCAGGTGCCGCGCAGTCTGCTTAACTCGACTGTCATTGCGGTTAGCGCAATGCTGCTGAATATCGTCTTGGGTGCGCCCGCAGCATTCATTTATGCCCGCTACACGTTTCCCGGGAAGAAACTCAGCTTCATGTTCCTGATCCTGTCGCCGCTGGTGCCGGCCGTCGCGCTGATCACTCCCATCTACATGATGATCGAAGGCTTGGGTCTGACCGGAACACGTATCGGGATCATCCTTGTTCATACCGCCAAAGCGCTTCCCTTCACCGTGCTCATCTTGTCGGTTTTCTTCCGCAAGATTCCCCAGGAACTCTTCGAGGCCGCTCAGCTGGACCACTGCAGCAGGTTGCAAACTTTCCTGCG
>JBEVEP010000308.1:0-3649 GCA_040512755.1 Mesorhizobium sp. | reverse complement strand
CCGAGCTTGGCGAGTGCCTTCATTACCTTGGGTCGGGTGAAGGCCTCCGATAGGAAAATGACGTCGGGATACCGCGCGCGAACTTCCCGCAGAAGCCATTCCCAAAACGGAAATGGCTTGGTGTGCGGATTATCGACCCGAAAGATGCGCACGCCCTGGTCAGCCCAGAACAGCATGACCTTGCGCAGCGCTTCCCATAAAGCAATGCGATAGTCACTGTTGAAATCGGGGTTGACGATATCTTCGTATTTCTTCGGCGGGTTCTCGGCGAAACGTATCGTTCCGTCCGGCCGGAAGCGGAACCATTCAGGATGCTCCTTCAGCCACGGATGATCGCGGGAACATTGCACGGCAAAATCCAACGCAATTTCCATTTTATGGTCATGACAGGCGGCGATCAGTCGCTGGAAATCCTTCATCGTTCCAAGCTGGGCCTCAACCGCATCGTGACCGCCGCTCTCGTTGCCGATTGCATAGAAGCTGCCTGGATCTGACGCTCCGGCGTTTAGCGAATTATTTTTGCCCTTGCGGTTGGTGCGACCGACAGGGTGGATCGGCGTGAGGTAGATCACGTCAAAGCCAAGCGCCGCGATTTCCGGGATTCGCGCAATGCAGTCGTCGAAAGTGCCATGCCGGCCTGGAACGGTTCCCTGGCTTCGCGGCACCATTTCGTACCAGGCACCCGTACGCGCCCGCTCACGTTCCGCCAACACAGGAATGGCCTGGCTGCGCATGAGGTCCGGGCGCGTCTCGGTTCTTGCGATGGCCGCGGCGAGCGCATCGTCGAGCAGCAGCTCGAAGTTGCCTTCGGCCGCGAATCTCCGCGTGTAGTCATCGACGAGCGTTCGCGCTTTGCGGTCCCTGGGCTTGAGTTGCGACACCAGCTCAAGCCCTTCGCGCAGGGCCAGAGAAAGGTCCTGGCCGGCATCCCTTCTGATCGCGAATTCCTTCCGCCAGGTGGCGAACTGGTCCGTCCATGCCTCGATGGCATAGAGATAGGTGCCGGGCGCCGGCGGCGTAAAACTGCCATGCCAGCGATCGTTGCTATCCATTTCCATCGCAACGCGGCGCCAGTCCGCGTCGATTTCCCGGCGCCACAGTATCGCCGCCGCCAGGACGTCATGCCCTTCGCGAAAAATATCGGCCCAGACGTCGACGCTTTCGCTAGCTATTCGTTTTACCGGGTAATGACCGCCATCGACGGAAGGGAAGATATCTTCGATGAAAAAGCGCGGTCCTGTGGGATCGGCCGGAGACCGCTCCCGCAGCTCTGCGAGGAAATTAGATCGCTCGCGCACAACAGCGCGCTCGGGTCCGGGCTGCTTCATTGTTATGGTCTCGGCTTAACGAAAACCACAGGATTTCGCGAAAGTTCCTTTGAAAATGACTGATTTGGCCGCAAAAGCGCGAATTTTGGGCATCGAACCCGGCTATCACGATGTTTTTGGACGCTGGCACGCGGCCAGCGACGAAACCCAACGACGGCTGATTTCTGCCTTGTCACAGGGGAGAAGTCCGCCGGTGGAATTTCCCCCTCCGGATGAAACGCTCCGAGCATTCCAAGGGGATGGGCGGCGGTACTGGCTTTTGGCGGTTCAGCTTTACATGCTTCGCTCTAGCCGAAACTGGGGGCACGGCGATTTCGGCGATCTCGCTCGCGTGATCCCGCTTGCGGCAGCACGCGGCGCGGCTGGTATCGGGCTCAACCCGCTGCACGCGCTGTTCATCGAGCGCGCCGGTGAGGCGAGCCCCTACGCTCCGAACAGCCGCATCTTCCTCAATCCGCTCTACATCGATGTCGACGCCATTCCGGAGTTTCCAGGCTCCGCAGTCGCTGGCATTGACATCGGCATTCTTCGCGCAGGCGACCTCATCGATCACGCGCTGGTCGCACGGGCAAAACTCGACGGCCTGCGTCTCGCCTTTGAACATTTTCTGACCACGGCGCCGGAAGACCGCCGCGCCGACTTCGACGCATATCGCCGCGAACAAGGCGAACGGCTCCACCAGTTTGCGTGTTTTGAAGTCCTGCGGCCGCGATTTGCGCCGAGCCGATGGAAAGATTGGCCCGAGCCTTGGCGGAATCCAAGCCCGCAGGATCTGCTCCACCTGCGGAAAGAAGAGCGCAGTCAATGCGAATTCCACGAATACTTGCAATGGATCGCCGATCGTCAGTTGGAGCGTTGCAAGGAAACCGCTCGCCGATGTGGCATGCCTGTCGGACTCTATCTCGACATCGCAGTGGGAATTCATCCTGATGGTGCCGATGCCTGGAGCGCGCAAGAACGCGTCCTGTCCGATGTCAGCGTCGGCGCGCCACCTGACGAATTCAATCCGAACGGTCAGAACTGGGGTCTCGCACCTTTCAATCCTGCAACGCTGCCGGATGACGATTTCGCGGAGCTGCGCGAGCTGATGAAATCAGCAATGCGGCATGCCGGCGCCATCAGGCTCGACCACGTTTTGGGCCTGAAGCGGATTTTCATGATACCGCACGGGTGTCCTGCTGCCGAAGGGACCTACGTTCGTTTTCCGTTCGAGCAATCTCTCCGGGCGATCGTCGAGGAGAGCCGGAAGGCGCGTTGCACGGTTATCGGCGAAGACCTAGGCACGGTGCCGGAAGGCTTTCGCGAAACCATAGCGCGCTGGGGTCTCTGGACATATCGCGTGATGTTGTTCGAACGGGAAGGAGATGGCCGTTTCCGTCCGCCTGAAGCGTACCCGGTGGAGGCGCTTGCCACCTTCAATACGCACGACCTTCCGACACTGCGCGGATGGCTGGAAGGACATGACCTGCGCACGAAACGCACACTTGGGCTCGATACCGGAGAGAGCGACGAAACACGCGCCTGGGCTCGGCAATGCCTCGAGACGATGCTGGGAGAACAAAGCCTTCCTGCGGGCGGTGATCGACTTGCGGCAATTGCCCAGTTTCTTGCGCGAACTCCGTCGCGACTCGTTGCGATTGCCCTCGACGACATTGTAGGGGCGTTGGAACAGATCAACATCCCCGGCACCTTTGACGAACATCCGAACTGGCGCCGGCGGCTGCCGGTCTCGCTCGAAGACCTCGATCGGAATGAGAACCTGGACGCCGTCGCCGATGCCTTTGCGCGATCGGGCCGTAGCTTCCGATAGTTCAGTCGGCAGGGACGTGCCAGACATCCTGAGCGTATTCACGGATGGCGCGGTCCGAGGAGAACCACCCCATCCGTGCCGTATTGAGAATGGACGCGCGCCACCACGCGGTGGGCGATCGCCACAATTGGTCGACGCTGCATTGAGCGCCCCAATAGTCATCGAAATCGGCGGCTACCATGAAGGGGTCGTAGGCGAGCAGAGCCTGTGCAAGTTCTTTGTAGCGGGCAGGATCATCGGGAGAAAAGCGGCCATCGGCCAGCGCATCGATTACAGCGGCAAGCCGTGGCGAACGAGCGATCGCCTGAGTGCCCTTGAACTCCGCATGCTTCCTGTCGGCGACCTGTTCGGCAGTCATCCCGAAAATGATGACGTTTTCGGCACCGACATGTTCGCGGATTTCAATATTGGCGCCGTCGAGCGTTCCGATGGTGATGGCACCATTGAGCGCGAGCTTCATGTTGCCGGTGCCGGATGCCTCCATGCCGGCGGTTGAAATCTGTTCGGACAG
>JBEVEP010000288.1:0-3804 GCA_040512755.1 Mesorhizobium sp. | reverse complement strand
GGGGAGATGGCCGGCAGGCCAGAGGGGGGCAACGTAGGGCGCCATCATATCCCTTCCAGGCCCAATCTGCCGCTAATCGGCCTACCTCGAGACTTTCTTCGCTTTCAATTCCAGCCGGCGCGCATGCAGGACTGGCTCAGTGTAACCGTTGGGCTGAGCGCGGCCCTGGAACACGAGATCGCTGGCGGCGCGAAACGCGATCGAGTTCTCAAAATCGGGCGCCATCGGCCGGTAGAGTGGATCGCCTTCGTTCTGCCGATCAACCACCGCAGCCATGCGCTTCATCGTTTCGAGAACCTGGTCGCGCGCGCAGACGCCATGGTGCAGCCAGTTGGCGATGTGCTGCGAGGAAATGCGCAGTGTGGCCCGGTCCTCCATCAGCCCGACATCGTTGATGTCGGGAACTTTCGAGCAGCCGACGCCCTGATCTATCCAGCGCACGACATAGCCCAGAATGCCCTGCGCATTGTTGTCGAGTTCCTTCTGTATGTCTTCCGGCGTCCAGTTCGGGCGCACTGCGACCGGCACCGAAAGGATATCGTCCAGTTTGGCCTTCGGGCGGCCGCGGATGGCTGCCTGGACCGCATGCACATCGACCTTGTGGTAGTGCGTCGCGTGCAGCGTGGCGGCTGTCGGCGAGGGGACCCAGGCCGTATTGGCGCCGGCCTTCGGGTGGGCGATCTCCTGGTCGAGCATAGCCGCCATCAGATCGGGCATGGCCCACATTCCCTTGCCGATCTGCGCGTGACCGGCCAGCCCGCATTCGAGCCCGACATCGACGTTCCAGGTCTCGTAGGCGCTGATCCATGCAGCCTGTTTCATGTCGCCCTTGCGGATCATGGGGCCGGCCTCCATCGACGTGTGGATCTCGTCGCCGGTGCGGTCGAGGAAGCCGGTATTGATGAAGACAACACGATCGCTTGCGGCCCGGATACATTCGCGGAGGTTGACCGTCGTGCGCCGTTCCTCGTCCATGATGCCCATCTTGAGGGTATTCGGCTTCATGCCGAGCGCCTGCTCCACGCGGCCGAACAGTTCGACCGCGAAGGCCACTTCTTCCGGCCCATGCATTTTGGGCTTCACGATATAGACCGAACCCGCCCGCGAGTTCGCAAGCTGGCCATCCGGCCCAACATCGTGAAGCGCGATGAGGCTCGTGATCATCGCGTCCATGATGCCCTCAGGCACCTCGTCGCCGCGGCGGTCGAGGATTGCCGGGTTGCTCATCAGATGGCCAACATTCCTCACCAGCATCATCGAACGTCCGGGCAGGGTCAGCCTGCCTCCATCGGCGGCGGTATAGACGCGATCGGGGTTGAGCCGGCGCGTAAACGTCTTGCCGCCTTTCTCGATGTCCTCCGCGAGATCACCCTTCATCAGGCCGAGCCAATTGCGGTAGGCGATCACCTTGTCCTCGGCATCGACCGCCGCGATCGAGTCCTCGCAGTCCTGGATCGTGGTCAGCGCCGCCTCAAGCACGATATCGGCGATGCCGGCCTGGTCGGTTTTGCCGATCGGATGATCGCGGTCGACGATGATTTCAACATGCAGCCCGTTGTTTTTCAGAAGCACCGCATCAGGCTTGGCTGCGTCGCCACGATAACCGACGAATTGCGCTGGATCAGCCAGGCCCGCCGCTCCCGCCTCAAGGGTTCCGTTCCTGACCGCCAACCCCAAGATCCCGGCCCAGGCGCCTGACTTCAGCGGAAACGAGGCGTCAAGGAAATTGCGGCCCCAGGCGATCACCTTTGCGCCGCGCGCCGGATTGTAGGCCTTGCCTCTCGCCGCCCCTCCCTCGTCGGAAATGGCGTCGGTGCCGTAGAGCGCATCGTAGAGCGACCCCCAACGGGCGTTAGCCGCGTTCAACGCATAGCGGGCATTCATGACCGGCACGACGAGCTGAGGTCCGGCGACGACCGCAATCTCCGGATCGACGTTCTGCGTGCCAACCTTGAAGGCCGGGCCTTCATCCAGCAAGTAGCCGATGTCTTTCAGGAAATCCTTATAGACAGCCACATCGGAAGGGGCTCCGTTGGCGCGATGCCACGCATCGATCTTTTCCTGAATTTCGTCTCGCTTCCTGAGCAGCGCCCGGTTTCGGGGAGCGAGATCGTGCACGATCGCGGAGAACGATTCCCAGAAGGCCGTCTCGCCTACGCCGGTACCGGGCAGCGCCTCGCGAGACACGAAGTCGGCGAGTTCCTTCGCCACCTTCAACCCGGCCAACTCGATGCGATCCGTCATCCGCCGCTTCTCCAGAATTCCAACCTTGGACGCAGAAATTTTTTCCGGCCTTTGGCACGCCGCGTCCAACGGGTCAATCATCGTAATTTCCGGCGGGCGATTCATCCGGCAAGAATCGGTTGTCAACGGCAGCGGATCGTCTCTCGCAGGTCATACGGCGATGCGGGGGCGTCCGGTAGCGATGGCCACGACGTGCGCTTCGACGAAGGTTCGCTGCCCCTCGACGGTCGCCGTAACAATATCGCGGTTCAGTTCGATTTCAGCCGTATCCGTTCCGGCTGCCTTGGCGCGGCTTTGCGCCAGTTCTCGCACGGAGGCCTCTGCCGCCGCGATCGCAGCTTCCTCATTGGTGAAATCGCTGACGGTGTCGCCGGCCGACACCCGGAAAAGGCCTTCCTTCGGCTGGCTGATTTGCGCCTCGGCAGTCACCCGAACCTGGCCGACGACAGCGCCCAACGCGTTGGCCACATCAGTGTCTTCAGGCACCAGGCAGCGATTGCCGACAAGCGGCGGCAGCCCTGCATAATGCAGCGGAGCAGACGCGCCGAGGCCAATGACGGGCCGGTCGAGCGCGACGCTCAGCTGTGCGATGCCATGAGTGCCGTCCACGGCGCGTTGCACGAGCGCATGCGCGACTGTGGCGGCCCCGTCAAGGCCGTCTTCGGCAAAGGCGGTTTCGAGAATGACTTCCGCCGAAAAGCGCGTCAGCGCCGTCAGCACGCGCTCCGCAAGGCCTTCCGGCCCTGACGCGATGGGCTGGCCCCTGCCGTCACGCTTGCGGGCGAAGAGTTCCGCGCCGAGACGCGCAGCGCCGGCGTGCCAGTTGGTCTGCCTGCCCAGCGTGTGGGCAGCGTCGGATGGCGTGAAGCCGCAAATATGCACCAGTCCGCGCGAAACCAGCCTGTTGAGCGTGGCGTTCTGCGCTGTCGATGTGAGCAGCGTGTCGAGTGGCTGCGGCACGGCGCCGATCAGCTCGTAGAGCTTCGCCTCAGGGCCGCTCAGCCCCGCCGCAAGACGATCCGGCACGCCGGTGCGCACGGCGAAACGCCCGTCCATGCGGCCCGCATTGGGCGCTCGAAGCTGGCGTTCGAGCTGGCCGATGACTGCTTCGCCATGCGCCATGCCGGCAAGCGCCAGCGGCACGAGGCGGCGCGGCCCAAGCTGTATCCGGGGATCAAGCCCGCCGTCCTGCAGCGCGACCTCGGAATCGCCGCCGAGGCCAAAGGTGCACATCGCGACCGCCTCGACCATCGTGCGGAAGCCGCCGACGGTCGCGCCTTCCGGGTCAAGCCGCGGGCGGCCATTGTCGAGCACCGCGACGTCTGTCGTCGTGCCGCCGATATCCGACACGACGGCATTGTCGAGCCCGGTCATGTGGCGCGCGCCGACAAGGCTGGCGGCAGGGCCCGACAGAATGGTCTCGATCGGCCTGGCGCGGGCAAAGCCGGCGGAAACCAACGCACCGTCGCCCCGCACGACCATCAGCGGGGCCGCGATGCCGCGCGTCTTCAGAAAGCCCTCGGTCGCGGCGACCAGGCGGTCGATCATCGAGATGAGGCG
>JBEVEP010000286.1:0-4234 GCA_040512755.1 Mesorhizobium sp. | reverse complement strand
GCGAGGTCTCGGCGATCGAAGCCGACGTGAACCCCAGTACGACCAAGCGTCAGCGGCTCGAACAATTACGTCAGGACTTCGACAGATTAGAGCGTCGCCGCAGGGTAATTCCATATGTCGACCCGGTCGATATCCGGTTCAATCGCTTCGAGCCGCAGCCTCTGCCGAACGCCAATGCGGTCATGTTCTGCCTCATGGACGTTTCGGGCTCCATGGGCGAACGTGAGAAGGACCTGGCGAAGCGGTTTTTCGTGCTTCTGCATCTTTTCCTGAAGCGTCGTTATGAACGGACCGACATCGTCTTCGTCAGGCATACGCACGAAGCTCATGAGGTCGATGAGGAGACTTTCTTCTACAGCACGCAAAGCGGGGGTACCGTCGTCTCGACCGCTCTTGAAGAAATGCGCGGCATCATACTGAAGCGCTATCCAAGCCATGAGTGGAACATCTACGCCGCGCAAGCCTCGGACGGGGATAATAGCGGGGATGACTCGGATCGTTGCGTTTTTCTTCTTGATCGGGAGATAATGCGCCTTTGCCAGTACTACGCCTATGTCGAGATCATCGATGAGCGCGAACGCGACATCTTTCGTACCACCGACAACGGCACCTCGCTGTGGAAGGCTTATCGTACCGTGAGCGAAACATGGCCCAACTTCCAGATGACACGGATTGCAAAGCCGGCTGACATCTATCCGGTCTTTCACGAACTGTTCGCGAAACAACCAGCTCTGGCCAAGAGCAGCTGAAGGGTGGGGCATGGTGGGTAAGCGTCCTGCAAGAACCGGACTGCTGTATCGAAGTTCGGACTGGAGCTTCGACACGCTTTCGCGGACCTATGATGCGATCAAGGAAATCGCGCTCAACGACCTCAGGCTCGACGTCTATCCAAACCAGATCGAGATTATTTCATCCGAGCAGATGCTCGATGCATACTCCTCGATCGGCATGCCGCTGATGTACCGCCACTGGTCGTTCGGCAAGCACTTCGTGCATGAGGAGCACCTTTACCGGAAGGGCCGCCGTGGCCTTGCCTATGAACTGGTGATCAATTCCAACCCCTGCATCGTGTATCTGATGGAGGAGAACACCATGGCCATGCAGGCTTTGGTGATCGCCCACGCAGCCTTCGGCCACAACCATTTCTTCAAGAACAATTATCTGTTTCAGCAGTGGACCGACGCAGGCGCCATCCTCAACTACATGGAGTTCGCAAAGGGCTATATAACCCGCTGCGAGGAGAAATATGGCCTTGGCGCGGTCGAAGCAGTGCTGGACGCCGCACACTCCCTGATGGAGCAAGGCGTTTTCCGCTATCGGCGTCCGCCCCGGCTCTCCTTGGAACGAGAACGTGAACGCATTCGGGAGCGGCTGGAGTACGAGGAGCGTTCCTATAGCGACCTATGGCGAACCCTCCCCCCGCGCAAGGAGGGTGAGGTATCCACCGAGGCCAAACGTGAGCTTCTAGAGCGAAAGAAATCGCTAAAACTGCCCGAGGAGAACCTTCTCTATTTCCTTGAAAAACACAGTCTGGTTCTTGAGCCCTGGCAAAGGGAGATCCTGAGGATCGTTCGCGTCGTCGCCCAGTATTTCTACCCGCAGCGGCAAACCAAGGTCATGAACGAAGGCTGCGCTACATTCGTGCACTACACGATCATGAACACCCTGTTCGACAGAGGCCGGGTGAGCGAAGGCACCATGCTGGAAGTTCTCGCGAGCCACGCTAACGTGGTGTTCCAGCCGCCATTCAACGATCCGCGCTATTCTTCGATCAATCCCTACGCGCTGGGGTTTGCTCTGATGCAGGACATTCAGCGCATTTGCACCGAACCGACGCCGGAAGACCGGGACTGGTTCCCTGATATAGCCGGGAACGGAGATTGGCTTGGTACCCTGCTGGGCGCCTGGGCCAATCATCGGGACGAGTCTTTCATTCTGCAGTATCTCAGCCCTGCGCTGATGCGAAAATTGCGGCTGTTCGTCCTCAAGGACCAGTCGAACGAGAGCTACTACCAGGTGGCTTCGATTCACGACGAACGTGGCTATGAAAAAATTCGTGCGGCTTTAGCCCACAACTTCGACATAAGCGCCAACCAGCCCAACATCCAGGTGGTGGACGTCGATCTTCTTGGCGATCGCCATCTGCGCCTGCAGCATACGGTCCATGACGGCGTCGTTCTCTCGGACGGCGCTCGCGACGCTACACTGCGCCACGTCCGGCGCCTTTGGGGCTACAATGTCAGCCTGGCGGGAATCGATGCGGAATCGGGCAAGCTGCTGTATGAGGTGTCCGCCGATGATACGTAGAGCGCCCTGACGCGGCGCACGCCGGAGATTCGGTAATCATCAGTTATTTCAAAATGATATGGTGAATTGTTAAAGATCACTAGCGGCCATCGCCCCACGCAGGAACAATCTTTGACTTTCCGCTCAGCTCTGCGCCAAGCGTCAGAATTTTGGGGAATGTGGTCACAAGCGGGCCAACAATGTCAGCACTACGCGGAAATGCTGCGATCCGCGCAAACAGGTCGGCCACCCCGATGCGCAAAACGAACTGTCGCCGCCACCGGGCCGAGTAACGCTGACCTGCCCGTTGCCGTGCCGCTCGGTTGTGTATTTTGCAACAAGCGAGTTCCGAAGCCAGAAGCCATCCGGATTGCATTGCCATCGATATCCCTTCGGCGATCAGCGGATGTGCTTCTCCTGCCGCATTACCGACGCGGAAAATGTCATCGGCATAGCGCGGACGAATACCTGGGCGAATTGGACCTGCGGCAAGCCAGTTTCCTTCGATCGAAGCGCCTTTAAGGGTATCTGCGACCCCTCGGCAGCTTGCCATGACATGCCTTTGAACCGCCTCTCCGGCAGAAGAGCATCCAGGCGCTTTCCGGAGCTCGGCAAGCATGTCACGCCTAATGCAGCACGAGACGGAGAGATGACCGCGATCCGACCAAACCATGCCGCCGTACCCGCCAGGAAACAAAAGAAGCGGCATCAAATCCGCTTCCATCTGTGCGCTTGTGAAATGTGCCTTGAACCCGAAAAGATCGGACGATTTGAAGGTTCTTTCGAGCTGGCTCTGAAGTTTGCCCGGCTCCCAGGACCCATGCGCGCCTATGACAACGGGCGCTCGCAGACTCATTTCCTCGCGGCCGGACACAATTCGTAACGCCTGCACGTCTCCTTCGGCAGTGGCCCTCACCGCCTGCCAAGGCTGAAAGACCACCGCCCCCGCCTCGCCCGCCATCTTCAGCAGGAGGCCATCGAGCCGATCGCGCCCCAACGCGCGGCCATAGCCGCCATCGGGCGAACGCGGCATTGGCGCCTCGATCCGGCTGCCCGCGGCAAACAGGCCGACCCGGCGCACTTCAGGACCCGCCTCCGCACGCCAGGTTTTGTCGAGACCGAAACGGGCAAGCAGGGAGAGATTTGTTGCCGACAGGAACTCCCCACACACTTTCCGGCGCGGGAATTCGCTCTTTTCCACGATCGCGACCGCCCACCCTAACTGCGCCAATGCGAAAGCCGTGGAACTGCCCGCAGGTCCGGCGCCGATCACAATGGCATCGAAGTCCATCTACGGCCTCATCGCTTCTGGCTTCGCTGCAGCAAAGATGTGGGTGAAAGGCCCTACCCGTCGCTCCTCGAGCACATCACCCTCCCCGACTGGCCAAAGCGCCGAAATTTCACGTCCCGAAAATCCTGCACGTACGCTTGCCGGAGCATCATGCAGGGTGACTTTGTTCGCGCCGATCGCCCATAACATGCTCGATGCCGCAAGGGCTACGCCGGCGCGGCGCGGCTCGGCAGCCACAAAGACCGGCGTAAGCGGCCGCAGGGCGGCAAGAAGCCTGGCGAGGTCGGGTTCAGAAAAATGATGCAGGAAGAGGTTCGCCGTAACCGCATCAAACGGCGCCTCGTCGGCATTAGCGATCCATTCGAACACGTCGCAGGAAACAGTTTTCATCCGCCACCCAAGGCGCGCAAAGTCCTCCTGACGTTCACAGGCTACAGCTTCGGCTTGGTCAAGGATGATAAGTTCCAGATTAGACCAGTGTTTTGCCAAGCGCCGCGCAACGGCCAACATAAACGTCCCGTCCCCTCCGCCAATATCGAGCATGCGGCTAGGCTGCGTAGCGGTGTGCCGGCGCAGCAGGCGGGACATGATCGCTGCATGAAACATCAAAGCGTTGATGCGCTTCAAATCACGCCTGGAAGCGACCGCAAGCGGATC
>JBEVEP010000272.1:0-2734 GCA_040512755.1 Mesorhizobium sp. | reverse complement strand
GACGAAGCCGATGCCGCCGCTGACGGCCACGGATGCGCCAGTTGCCGCCGCCACTGCCAGGATCGCCACATATTTGAAGCGCTCGACTGGCACGCCGAGATGGTTCGCCGTCGCCTCGCCGAGCGCCAGGGCGTTGAGGCCGCGCGCCAGAAAGGGAGCCGTCGCCACCGCAGGAAGGACGATCGGCGCGATAGCGATGATCTTGCCCCATGTCGCGCCGGCAAGCGAGCCGAGGCTCCAGAAGGTCAGGTCGCGTAGCTGTCGATCATCGGCGATGAAGATCAGCATTCCGGTGAAGGCCATCGCCATGGCGGCAAGTGCGATACCGGCGAGCAGCATCGTTGCAACCGACGTTTGGCCGCGCCGGGTCGAAACACGGTATAGGATCAGCGTAACGGTTAGCCCGCCCAAAAACGCGGCGACCGGCAGTGCATAGAGCCCCAGGAATTTGACAAGCGGCGCAAGCGCGGTTCCGCCGAGCACGATGACCGACACCGCGCCCAGGCTGGCGCCACTCGAAACCCCTACAATGCCGGGATCGGCAAGAGGATTGCGGAAAAGGCCCTGCATCACGGCGCCGGAGACGGCAAGGGCTGCCCCGACCAGCACGCCGAGAACGACGCGCGGCAGTCGTATCTCACTGATGATGATACGGTTGCGCTCCGAAAGCGCATCGGAAGCGCCGGGAGAGAGCCAATCGGCCAGGACGGCCAAGGCCGAGGCGTCAGACGCCCCGGAAGCCAGGCTGAACAGGATGGCCGCCGCAAGGAGAGCTGCAAGGATAAAGATAGCAAACCGCGCTCTTGCGGAGCGATCCCCGGGCGCGGCGTCGCCGAACAGACCCCTCACCCCGCCACTCAGCGCCGCTCTCCGCCCTGAGGCCGCGTGATCGCGCGTTGCGCCTTGCCGGTCCAAAATCAGGCTGCCTTTCGGGTCTACCGCACGCATGTTCCTGGCCTGTCAGTTCGGCGTGCCGTTGCCATGGAGAGCGGATGACAGATCGCGGATGGCGCCAGCCGTGCGCGGGCCGAAGCCGAGAAGGTAGGCGCCGTCCATTCGGACGAGCTGCTTCGACCGGCCGGCCGGTGTCGATGCGATTGCGGGATGGACGAAGGGATCCGGCTTTTCCGCCGCATCGGAGCCGCCACGATCCATCATCAGGATGACATCGGGCTTTGCCATGACGATGGCCTCGTCGGAAAGCTGCTTGTAGCCGGAAAACCCGGTTACCGCATTTTCCGCCCCGGCCATCGCAATGATCCCGGCTGCCGCTGTGCCGGTCCCGGAAGCCAGGACCTTGCCGCCCTGCAGGCTCAGAATGAAGAGCACACGCTTGCGGTCAGGATTGGCATTCGCATCCGCCTCCGCGGATTTCAGGTCCGCCTCCACGGCCTTCGCCAATTCACCCGCCTTGGTCTCGGCATCCAAGGCATGCCCGACGATGCGAATCTTCTCCAGGATGCCCTCGCGGTCGAAGCGTTCCGGCACGATGACGATGGGCACACTTGCCTTCTTGAGAACATCGACTGCTTCAGGCGGCCCGCTGCCCTGAAGCGCGATGATCGCGCCCGGATTGACCGAAAGCACACCTTCTGGCGAGAGCTGACGCATATAGCCGACATCGGGAAGCGAAAGCGCGTTGTGCGGATAGACGCTGGTGGAATCGCGCGCAATCAGGCGCTCCTGCGCGCCAAGGGCGTAGACGATCTCCGTGACCGACCCGCCAATCGAGACGACGCGCGCTTCCTTCGGTAACCGAGCCTGTGTTTCGCTGGCCGAGATGGCGGAAGCGGCAAGCGCCGAAAACAGGGCAGCGGCCCTGCGGGCCGCTTTCAGTGTCGATCGCATGGTATCTCCTCAGGTAGCCGCGGGATGCGGAACCCGAGGCAGGTTCTCCGTCAGAAACCGCCAATCGCTGCGTTCATTAGCGCCTTCGTGCCGCTGGCCGAAAAACTGGATGATCATCGTGTTGTCCGCGCTGTACGCCTCGAGCGATGTGACATGCCCTTCCTTCGTCGGCTTCCGTACGGCCCATAATTCGCGGATATGGTCGGTCCGAAGGTGCAGGTGGCACGTCTCGTCGAGGACGTTGATCCATGGTCCCATCGGCTTGACGTTTCTGACTGGGCCAGAGTGGATCTGGATGCAGCCGCGATTGCCGACAAAGCACATTATCGGGATTTCCTGCTGCACGGCATGATGCAGCATGGCCGTCAGCGACTCGGTATGAAGTTGCCAGGCATAGTCTGCCCCGACCATGCGCACCGCCTGTTGGCGGGTCAGTTTCAGGGACTTCAGCATGGCGAAGAACTGGTGGACGTCGGACAGTTTGCTCCAACGGTCGCGCAAATCGCTTGCATCCGCTTGGAGCTCGGACGTGCTGCCGTCTGCCGCCACGACAGCAGGGACCGTCGCCACCGTCTGCGCCTGATTGACCGACGATAGTTCCGCGACAAGCTTCTGATAGGCATAAAGGTTGGAACCGGGTCGCAGATGCACCTTGTGCACGGCGTCGCCGGCCTCGTCGAAAAACTGCAGGCTGCGCCTGATGCCGTCGCCGTCACGCTTTTCCACCGCGAAACCGTGCGCCCAGATTTTTGGGAAGATGCGGAGATCGATATTCTCGCCGAGCGCCATGGCGGTGTGGTCGCCGGTGACAACCTTGTCGTAGACGCCGATCTTCTCGTGCACCGCGCTTTCATTTCGGGTGAGCGCTATGACTTCGCCCACCGCT
>JBEVEP010000270.1:0-3335 GCA_040512755.1 Mesorhizobium sp. | reverse complement strand
TAGCGCGGCGCGATCACATGCCATTCCGCGTCGGTCAATCGTTCTGGTATAGGGTGACGATGAGGCTATGCTGCTGTCGGATATTTGGCGTCCACTTGGGCAATCTAACGTTGTTCGAGAAACCTCTTGAAATTGCGGTTGGGTGCCGAGCCTCATTTTTTGAGCTGACGCCGGGAGACAGAAGATGGAAATCGACGGTTGGCTCCGCGCGATCGGTCTCGCCGAGTATGCCGAGATGTTTCGCGCAAACGACATCAATATCGAGCTGCTGGCCCAGCTAACTAATGACGATCTCAAGGATATCGGCGTCGTGTCGCTCGGCCATCGCAAGAAGTTGTTGAAGGCGATAGCGGAGCATGCCGGTGCCATTTCTGTGTCGCCTGCCTTGTCCGAGCCGCAGGCCCAGGATTCCGCCGAGCGTCGCCAAGTCACCGTCATGTTTTCCGATCTTGTCGGTTCGACCGCACTCTCTGGTCAGATGGATCCCGAAGACCTGCGCGAGCTGATTTCGGCCTACCAGACCTGCGTCGCCGAGACGGTGCGCCGTCATGGCGGTTTCGTGGCCAAATATCTGGGAGACGGCGTACTCGTCTATTTCGGCTATCCGCAGGCCCATGAGGACGATGCAGAACAGGCCGTACGCGCCGGGCTTGAAACCGTCGCGGCGGTGACAGCACTCAAGATGACGGTTCCGCTGCAAACGCGGGTCGGCATCGCCACGGGATTGGTGGTAGTTGGAGACCTCATCGGGTCGGGGCAAGCCCAGGAACGGGGCATCGTTGGCGAGACGCCGAACCTTGCGGCCCGGCTGCAAGGCACTGCCGAACCGAACATGGTGGTGATCGCCGAGGCCACTAGGAAGCTGCTCGGCAATCTCTTCGATCTGGAGGACCTCGGTCAGAAGGAACTCAAGGGCATCGCAGGGGCGACAAGGGCTTTCGCGGCGCTACGCGCGGGTTCGGAAGCAAGCCGCTTCGAGGCCCTCCACGCCAGCGGTCTGACTGCGCTGGTCGGCCGGGAGGAAGAGATCGAGCTTCTGCTTCGGCGCTGGTCGAAGGCCAATGGTGGCGAAGGTCAGGTGGTGATGCTTTCCGGCGAGGCCGGCATCGGCAAATCTCGGCTGACGGCGGCGCTCCTCGAACGCCTCGCCGGCGAGCCATATACACGCCTGCGTTATTTCTGCTCGCCGCAGCATACTGACAGCGCGTTCTATCCGATCATTCGTCAGATGGAGCGCGCTGCGGGACTAGCGCGCGATGAGACCGTTGCTGTCAGGCTGGACAAGCTCGCTGCCCTGCTCGGCCAGAGTTCAGCATCGCCCCAGGACGCGGCGCTTTTCGCCGAACTGCTGTCGCTGCCCAATGACGGACGGTATCCTGCCCTCAATCTGACTCCGGAGCAGCGCCGGCGAAAAACGCTGGAGGCGTTCGGTTCGCAATTGGAAGTCCTGTCGCACGTCCGGCCGGTGCTGATCATCTTCGAGGATGCGCACTGGACCGATCCGACGACCCTGGAAGCGTTCGGCCGGATAGTGGACCGGATCCGAAGCTTACGTGTATTGCTCCTCGCCACGTTCAGGCCCGAGTTCGCTCCGCCTTGGATCGGGCGGCCGCACGTCACCCTCCTAACGATCAATCGGATGGCTGAACGTGATGTCGATGCCATTATCGACCTCGTCGCGGAAAATAAGCCAATCCCGAAGAATGTCCGGAAAGATATCATCGAGCGCACCGACGGCATCCCATTATTCATCGAGGAGATGACCAAGGCCATTCTGGAAGCTGAAAGCGAAGGCGGGGCCAACCATTTGGCCGCCTCGGTTCCGTCTTCGGCTCACGCGGTTCCGGCAAGTTTGCACGCCTCCCTGATGGCGCGTCTCGACCGGCTCGGCGCCGCCAAGGACGTGGCGCAGGTCGGCGCGGCCATCGGGCGGGAGTTCCCGCACGCCCTTCTGGCGGCGGTGGCGGGCAAGTCGGCGGCAGACCTGGGGGCGGCTCTCGACCGGCTCCTCGCCGCAGGGTTGCTGTTCCGCCAGGGCGTGCCGCCGCAGGCGACATACCTGTTCAAGCATGCCCTTGTGCAGGACGCCGCCTATGGCACGTTGCTGCGCGAGGCGCGACGCGGGCTGCACGCGCGTATCGCCAAAGTACTGGAAGGCCAGTTCACCGAGGTCGCAGAAAACCAACCCGAGTTGCTGGCGCGTCACTGCGCCGAAGCCGGGCTGACAGAGAAGGCGGCGGGCCTATGGGGCAAGGCGGGTCAGCGTTCACTGGTGCGTTCGGCGCTGGTTGAGGCAGTGGATCAGCTCACTCGAGCAATCGGCCTGATCGCGGCCTTGTCCCCTACGCCGGCGCTCCGTCGCGAAGAGATCAAGCTCCAGGCCGAGCTTATTACCCCGCTTCTCCACGTCAAAGGTTACGCAGCGCCGGAAACCAAAGCTGCAGCGGAGCGAGCAAATCTATTGATCGAACAAGCCCGGGCGCTGGGAGAGCCCCTCGAAGACCCACTACTCTTGTTCTCTGTCCTCTATGGCGTCTGGGTCGCAAACTACGTCGCGTTCAACGGCGAAGCCATGCGCGAGCTTGCCGCGCAGTTCCTCGTACTTGCCGAGAAGCAAGAATCCGTAGTCCCGATCGTGGTCGCTCATCGCATGATGGCGGTCTCCTTGTTGTGTACGGGGGACATCGTAGAAGCTCGCGTGCATTCCGACCAAGCAGCGGCGCTTCACAATCCAGCTGAGCACAGTACGCTTGCCACTCGATTTGGCCAGGATCCCGGGGTGTCAATCCTGGCCTATCGATCGCTGGGCTCGTGGTTGCTCGGCTATCCAGCGGCATCGCTGGTGGATGTCGAGAGCGCTGTCAAGGCAGCCCGCGAGATCGGCCAGGCCGCTACTTTGATGTTTGCCCTGACCCACGCTGCCCTGACGCATTTGGTCTCCAGGAACTACGCGGCAGCCGACGCGGAAGCGGAAGAACTGGTTGCAGTGGCGGGCGACAAAGACGCCTTGTTCTGGAAAGTGATCGGCACGATGGCACAAGGCTGGGTATTTGCCCTGACCGGCAGGGCTTCCGCCGCGGCTGACCTGTTGACTTCCGGATTAGCCGCTTTTCGGTCGACCGGGTCCACTTTGTGGATGCCATTGCACATGTCGTGCCTGGCGATAGCTTACCGGGATCTCGACCGGTTCGACGAGGCCTGGCAGTGCATCGGCGAGGCGACGACGGCGATCGAGACCACCGGGGAACGATGGTACGAAGCCGAAGTCCTCCGGGTCGCCGGCGAGATTGCAATGACGTCGCCGGAACGGGACGCGGCGAAGGCGGCGATGTTTT
>JBEVEP010000357.1:0-7022 GCA_040512755.1 Mesorhizobium sp. | reverse complement strand
GCTGCGACGACGACTGCGGTCGGCAGCCCGCGGGCAACATCGGAGGCGAAGCTGGGGCCGGACAGTGCCGCGATCGGGTTTTGCGGCAGTAGGTCTTCGGCCACGGCCGAAAGCAGACGGCCGGAATTGCGTTCGATGCCCTTGGCGCAAAGAATGACGGGAGCACCAGGCGAGATGGCGAATGCTGCCGCAGACAAAACGTCCCGCAGCGTCTGCGCGGGTGTGACTGCGAGGATGAGATCGGCGGAGGTCATTGCGCCGGCAAGATCGCCTGTCGCTGCAATGCCGTCTGCCAGTTTGACGCCCGCCAGATAGCGCGGGTTTTCACGGCGCGTGTTGATGGCGGCGACCGTATCCGCGTCGCGGGCCCAGAGCCTCACAGAGTGGCCCGCGCGTCGCGCCGTCGAGGCGAGCGCCGAGCCCCAGGCGCCACCGCCCAGCACGGATACGGTAAAGTCGCTCATGCCTTGGGACCCCGGCGCCCGGCTCCGATGAGCGGATCGGACACGCTATCCAGAGGCCAGCGCGAACGAGGAGCCATCTCCATCGCGTCCTCGCCGGTCAGCCCGGCACGCAGGCGCTCAATGCCAGCCCAGGCGATCATGGCGGCGTTGTCGGTGCAGAGTTCGAGCGGCGGGGCGACGAAGTCGAACCCCTTCGCCGTGCACAGGTTCTGAAGCGCGGACCTGACCAGCCGGTTGGCGGCCACACCGCCAGCGACAACAAGCACGGGCCGACGAACGCCGGCAAACTCGCTTCGGAAACGATCCAGGCTGCGGGAGACCCGGTCTTCCAGCGTTTCCGCGATTGCTGCCTGGAAGGAAGCGCAGATATCCGCGACGTCGCGGTCAGTCAGCGGGGCGATTGCGGTTGCCGCCTGCCGAACGGCGGTCTTCAATCCTGAGAACGAGAAATCGGGCCGCATCTCCCCTTTCAGCGGACGCGGAAATGCAAAACGACGCGGGTCGCCGGCTTCCGCTGCCTTCTCGACATTGGGACCGCCGGGGAAAGGCAAGCCGATCAGCTTGGCTGTCTTGTCGAATGCCTCGCCGAGGGCGTCGTCGATGGTCGTTGCCCATCGTTCATATTCGCCTACGCCGCGCACGAGCACGATCTGTGTGTGTCCGCCTGAGACCAGCAGCAACAAATAGGGGAAGTCGAGGCCGTCGGTGAGACGTGCGGTCAGCGCATGGCCTTCCAAATGATTGACGGCAACAAGCGGCTTGTGTGTCGCCGACGCGATCGCCTTTGCGGTCATCAGTCCGACGATCAGGCCGCCGATCAGCCCGGGTCCAGCGGTGGCAGCCACGGCGTCGACATCGGCAAGCCCGACTCCAGCCTCGGTGAGTGCCGTTTCGATAATGTCGTCCAGCGCCTCGACATGTGCGCGCGCAGCGATTTCCGGCACAACGCCACCGAAGGCAGCATGCTCGTCGATCTGGCTGAGAACCACGCTTGAAAGGATTTCCGGCCGTCCGCCCTCGTGCAGCGCAACGATAGCGGCTGCCGTTTCGTCGCAACTCGTCTCTATGCCGAGCACCTTGAGCTGGTCTTGCTGTATCATTGCGAGGCCACAGTTTCCCGGTTAGAGGAGCGGGAAACATCCCGCGCGGCGGGGTTAACACGGACCGCTCGCTATGGAAACAACAAGAATCGGCACAAGAGGCAGTGCGCTCGCCATGGCGCAGGCGCACGAAACCCGCGACAGGCTCGTTGCAGCGCATGGCCTGGCGGCGACGACCTTCGAGATCGTGCCGATTTCCACCAGCGGCGACCGCATACAGGACCGGCCGCTGTCGGAGGTTGGCGGCAAAGGGCTTTTCACCAAGGAAATCGAGGAGGCGCTGCTCGACGGCCGCATCGATTTCGCCGTGCATTCTTCGAAGGACATGGCGACAGTTCTGCCGGCTGGGCTGGAGCTCTCGGTTTTTCTGCCGCGGGAAGATCCGCGCGACGCCTTCATCGGTCGTGCCGTTCGTGCCATTGCGGAGCTACCGGACGGCGCCACGATCGGCTCGTCGTCGCTTCGTCGCCAGGCGCTGCTTCGCCGCATACGGCCGGATGTCAGGGTGGTCACCTTCCGCGGCAATGTGCAAACGCGACTGAGGAAACTGGAAGAGGGTCAGGTCGACGGAACGCTGCTTGCGAATGCCGGTCTTCGGCGACTTGGGCTCGATCAGGTGATCACCGAATTGCTGCCTGTCGAGAGCTTTCCTCCCGCGCCAGGCCAAGGCGCTATCTGTGTGGAGACAAGGACAGGCGACCGGCGCATTGCCGAGCTACTGGCTCCGATCAACCATGCTCCGACCTGCGCGGCACTGGCCTGTGAACGCGCGTTCCTCGCAACACTCGACGGCTCCTGCCGCACACCGATTGCCGGATATGCTACCGTCGACGGAGAGCTGCTCCGCTTTTCGGGGCTGGTCATCACGCCGGACGGACGCGAGTGGTATGACATTGCCGCAGAAGGCTCCATCGTTGATGCCAATCGCATCGGCCGAGATGCAGGGGCTGCGATACGTGCCAGAGCAGGCGCCAAATTCTTCGAAGGATGGTCTTGAATGCCGGTGCGGGTGCTGGTCACGCGGCCGGAACCTGGCGCATCGCGCACGGCGCGGCGACTCAGGGAATTGGGGTTCGAACCTGTTGTACTTCCGCTGACCGAAATTCGGCCCCTGAAGCCGAGCCGCTTTCCCGATGCGGCGGCAATAGATGCAGTGACCGTGACCAGCGCCAATGCCATTCGCCATGCGCCGCCAGAGATCATTTCAGCTTTCATTTCCAAGCCCCTTTATGCGGTTGGCCGCAAGACTGCCGAAGCGGCAAGGAATTCCGGCTTTACAACTGTGATTGAGGGCGCGGGCGACGCAGCCGATCTCGTTCGCGAAATGAGTGCCGCCCTTTTGCCCGGCTCCCGCGTGCTCTACCTTTGTGGCAGAATTCGCCGTGAGGCGTTGGAGTCCGCACTGATCGCCGCCGGACTTTCAGTCGGTGCCCTGGAAACCTACGATACCCGAACGCTCGACTATCAATCAGATTTTGTCTTTTCGGCTCTCCAGGACAAGCCGGTTGCAGCGGCGCTTGTTTTGTCGGCGGTCGCCGCTGAGGCGCTGCTTACACTGCGACGACGTCCCGGGCTGAGTTACATGTTTGAAAGCACACGCTATTTCTGTCTTTCTGCCCGCACGGCGGGCGTTTTGAGCCAAGGCGGCGTTGATCAAGTCTACGCGGCCGCCATGCCGGATGAGGATGCACTCATCTCCCTCCTGGAAAGAGAAAGCTGATCCACAATGGCTCCGCCTCTTTTCACACCGGGCTGGTGTGCTAGTGATCTCATTTCGTAATCCCCCGAGCGCGCAGCGCGGTTCCGAAGCAGATTTCCGGGAGTGACAACATGGTCAAACCGCCCCAGACACGGCACTCGAAGAAGCACAAGGACCCGGTGACGATCGAACTCGAGCCTGGCGCGGTTTCACGCGTTCCGGAAAATACTGATTCCTATGAAGAGGCCACGAACGTTGATATAGGAGCTGCCTCTCCCGAGGAGGCTGAGCATATCGCCGATGCGGCTCAGTCGGATGACTCGTCCGCCCACCAACAGTCGTCAGGCAGTGAACCCGAGACGGAAGGTGACCGATTGTCCGAATATTCGGACGATGCTTCCAAGCCTGCGGCAGAAGAAACCGGCCTGCGATTTGGCCGCGCCCAACCGCAGGAGGCGGCCGATCCTGCGAACCTAACGCGGGCTCCCGCCGAACCAGTCAGAAAGAGCGGGCTCGGAGGATTGGCGGCTGGCCTTTTGGGAGGCCTTGTTGCACTCGCGGCGGCTGCAGGGCTGCAATATTCGGGCCTAATGCCGTCACTTGGGTCCGCAGGGGGAAGCGCGTCGATTGATGTATCCGGTATCCAGACGGAACTCGCGGCGCTCCGGGACCAAGTCGCCAGCGTTCAGTCCGGCGGCGCAGGCGACGTCGATAGCCGGCTGCAGACGCTCACCGATTCCGCCGGCCGCGTGGACGGCCTCGCGGCAACGCTTGATCAAATAAAAACGGATGTCGAAGGATTAAAGTCGGCGGTCGAATCCGGAGGTGCTGGAGAGAGTGCGGGGCTTACAGCACTCGACGCCAAAATTGCGGAACTGGCCAAGACGGTTGCAGCACTGGGCCAAGGCGGCGCAGGCACTGGCGGGGGCGATTCCGCGGCCATCAATGAAAAGCTCACAGGTATTGAAACGGCCGTCACGGCTGCCTCAAGCGCCGCATCTGCCAATGATGGCCGGATTGCCGCAATCGAGAAGAGCGTGTCCGCAGTCGAGCAAAATGTGGCTGCGCTGACAGGCAAGGTCGAAGCGCAGTCGTCTCAGCCCAAGGTGGCGCTGGCGATCGCCGTCTCCTCGCTGAAGGCTGCAGTAGACGCAGGCCGGCCTTTCTCTTCGGAAGTCGAAACGTTTGCAGCCGTCGCGCCGAATGCGCCTGAACTTTCGGAACTCAGGGCTGTCGCCACAAAAGGCGTAGCGAGTCCGGCTGAGATTGCAGCCGAAGCGCCGGAAGCGGCCGGGGCGATGATCGATGCTGCGCGTACAGTTGATCAGAATGCTGGAATCTTTGAGCGATTGCTTTCCAGCGCAGAAACGCTCGTCAAAGTCCGGCCGGTCGGGCCTGTGGAAGGTAGCGGCGTGCCGGAAACGGTCGCTCGGCTCGAAGCAGCGCTGATAGATGGCGATTTCGCCAGGGCGCTCGCCGAATATGAAACGCTGCCGGAAGCATCGAAGGCTGCAGGGCGATCCCTTGTGGACAAAGTTCGCGCGAGGCTCGCGGCTGAGCAGCTTGTCGAAAAGGCGACTGCCGCCGCACTGAAATCAGCCTGAGGCACGAGGACTGAGCGATGATCCGTATTCTGTTCTTCCTCTTCGTCGTGTTCGTGCTGGGCCTCGGCTTCGCCTGGCTGGCCGATCGTCCGGGCGACATGATCGTAACCTTCGGCGGATATCAGTACGAGATCTCGTTAATGGTCGCTGCCGTCGCCGTGACGGCGGTCGTTGCGGCGGTCATGATCGTCTGGTGGCTCACCAAGGCCATATGGAACAGTCCCTACACAATCGCGCGCTATTTCCGCGTCCGCCGACGGGACCGGGGCTATCAGGCCTTGTCAACAGGCATGATAGCGGCGGGCGCTGGCGACGCTGCGAAGGCTCGCGAGATGAGCAAACAGGCAGCCAAGCTGATCCGTTCCGACCAGGAGCCGCTGATCAATCTTCTCGACGCGCAAACCCTGTTGCTTGAGGGTGACCAGGATTCCGCCCGCCAGAAGTTCGAGGCAATGCTCGACGATCCCGAGATGCGCTTGCTTGGCTTGCGCGGCCTCTATCTCGAGGCAGAGCGGTTGGGTGATCGCGCCGCTGCGCGCCACTATGCGGGCCGGGCCGCCGAAGTCGCCCCGCAGCTTGCATGGGCAAGCACTGCGACATTGGAGGAGAGGACCGAGCGGGGCGATTGGGACGGAGCTCTGAAGCTGCTCGACAGCCAAAAGGCCTCGCGGCAAAGCGAAAAGGACCGCACAAATCGTCGCCGTGCCGTGCTGCTGACGGCCAAGGCGATGTCGTTGATGGATACGGATCCCGTCACGGCGAAGAATGCCGCTCTGGAGGCTAATCGCTTACAACCGGATCTCGTCCCCGCGGCGGTCGTCGCAGCGAAGGCACTGCTACGCCAAAACGATCTGCGCAAAGGAGCAAAAATCCTCGAAGCTTCCTGGAAGATCGAGCCACATCCGGAAGTGGCTGATCTCTATGTCCATGCGCGCCCCGGTGATTCGACGCATGATCGTTTGGCGCGGGCGCGCAAGCTGGAGGCCCTCAAGCGAAACAATCCCGAATCCGCACTTGCGGTTGGTCGGGCGGCTCTCGATGCGGCGGAGTACCGCGAAGCCCGGGAAGCGGCGACGTCCGCGATGCGTATGCAGCCCAGGGAAAGCGCCTACCTGTTGCTTGCCGATATTGAGGAGGCGGAAACTGGCGATCAGGGCCGGATCCGGCAGTATTTATCGAAGGCAGTTAGAGCGCCGCGTGACCCGGCATGGGTTGCCGATGGTTATGTTTCGGATCGCTGGGCTCCGATCTCGCCGATTTCAGGCAAGCTGGACGCTTTCGAATGGCGGGTGCCCGTCGAACGGCTTGCCCCCTTGATCGAGGCCGACGACGACCTTGAGACGGTCGATCGTGAGCCCGCTCTTATTGCGCCTGCCGCGGAGCAGGCAATCGCAGCGACCGAGACCGAGGAAGCGGAAACCGCTCCGCATGAGGTGTCCGAACCGGCCCCTGAAAAATCGCCGGTATCGGCGCAAACCCCGAGCGATCCAGTGCCCCTCACAGGGATGCGGGCGCGCGAATCCCTCCAACGATCAGCTGCACAGCCGCCTTCGCCGGAGGGGGGGCAGAACGGCTTCATTCCTTCCGGGTTGCCGGATGATCCGGGTGTTGAGTCAGAAGACGATACCGAAAAGGCCGACCGTCGTTTCCGGTTGTTTTGAAAGAGCGATGTCGTAAGGATTGGTCGCAGGCGAATCCCGCACATGTGAAGGTTAATGCTCGACCGTCTTATTTCCTTCATCAAAGATATTCCAGCAGGGCAGCGGAAGTCGGGCTCTACGCCCGCTGACGATCCGCGGGTCGCCGCTGCGGCGTTGATGATCCATGTCATGGACGCGGACGGTATCCGGCGCAGCCAGGAAAGCGACCGCCTTCGGCGAGTAATCGCGACGACCTATGGCGTTAGCGGACCGGAGCTGGATGCACTTGTGGCGGCTGGTGAGAAAGCCGACCGGGAGGCTGTCGATCTCTACGCATTCACGACTGTCCTCAAGCGGCACCTCGACGAAAAAGCGCGCGTCGAATTCATAGGTCTGATGTGGGAAGTGGTCTACGCGGACGGCGAATTGCACGAGTTGGAGGACAACCTTGTCTGGAGGGTTGCAGAACTGATCTCGGTTGACCGCCGCGACAGGATCGCAGCCCGGCAGCGCGC
>JBEVEP010000120.1:0-8729 GCA_040512755.1 Mesorhizobium sp. | reverse complement strand
CGGCGGGCGGGATCGAGCACGGCGCTGGCCGGATCGATGTCGGGCAGCATACCGCGATGCGGCCGCACGCTTCGATCAGGCGACGAAACAATGCGGTTTCTTTCGCCCATGAACAAGGCCCACGCCACCAGCTTGCTCTCGTGGATCGTGGACACTCCGGGAACGCGAAAATAGTCAAACATGGTCTCCTCCTGTGGTCCGGAAGATTTGGGTAATGGCGGCAACGACCGGTCCAGCCATGGCGGGCGCCATCTGGAAAACTGATCGGAAGTGGGGTCAGGCGGGTTTTTAAGCCCGCGAAGCAGATCGGAAAGCATCGGACGATTCCTTTGGAAACCGGGAAAAACTCCGGCGGGAATCGATGCGATGAAGCTTTAGGGTGTCAGGGAAAGCGTCGAACCGAAACCGCCGTCAGGCTGTAAGCCTGCGAGTTCGGCAGGCTGCGATAGCGAAATGGATATGTTCCATGCCTGCCTCCTTCGGTTCGATTTAACGATGCCGGCTCTATACCCGCATTCGCGGAATTTTGCTACCGCTGCGGAATGTTTTTTCCGACGGCGACGTCCAAGTGTGGCCGCCGAGCCACAATTCAGTCAGCGACTAGGGAAGCTTTCGTTGGGCACAAATATCCGTTTAGCGCTCTATCAGCCCGACATCGCCGGCAATACTGGCACGATTCTACGCATGGCCGCTTGCCTCGGGCTTGCTGTCGATATCATCGAACCCGCAGGCTTCGACCTCTCAGACCACAATCTGAGGCGGGCCGGAATGGACTATCTCGAAATGGCGGCGCTGCGAAGGCACATCGATTTCGCACACTTCGACGAATGGCGTCACAACGAGGAACGCCGGCTGGTCCTTTTCTCCACCAAAGCGGACCTGCCCTATACCCACTTCAGTTTCGCGGACGGTGACATTCTGCTCTTCGGGCGTGAGTCGGCAGGTGTTCCCGACGCCGTGCACAATCTGGCCGATGCGCGTCTCACCATTCCCATGCGGGGTGGCGGCCGAAGCCTGAATGTCGCGCTCAGCGCCGCCATGGCCGCAGGCGAGGCCCTCAGGCAGCTCGGCTAGCGCGGCGCGTACAGCCTAAGCATGCGTTCACGCCTTGCTGGCGCGCTCCGCCTCGCAAGCTGCAAACCGGGTGCTGTCAGTAGACTTCATCAATTGTTCGGCTGTCATGCATACCGGAAGTCCGGCCAAGGCAGCGCTTTCCGCAAAAAGCTGGGCGGCTTGTGGCGCCAGACGGAAACTGTACATTCCTTCCGCTGTCCAGTCTGGTTGCATTTGCAGGACGCTTCCGGCAGCGCGGGCCGCTTCCTCCCGCCGTCCGAGGCGTGCGGCGACCATCGCATGTATGGCAGCTTCATTGGGCGCTGTCGATGCAGCGCGCTTCGAGAATGAGTAAGCCTTTTCGAAGTCGCCGACCGCGAAATAGGCGCGCGCCAAGGCGCTGTTCCACCAGAAGGGATGGTGCGGATTGAGCCTGAGCGCGTGATCGGCCAACTCGGCGCCACGCTCCGGGGTTGCGCTATACGATGAGGTCCACGCCAGCAGCGCCAAGACATCGGAGTTGTTCGGCCCAAGCTCCAAAGCACGGCGATAGTAGCGTCCACCGCCCTCGCCGTCGCCTTTGAGTGTCAGGTAGGATCCCATGAAGAAGGAAGCGAGAGCGTCGTTGGGATCCAGCGCCAGGGCCCGGGCCATATAGGAGCCCTGCTGTTCCAGCGCGGCATTCCGATCCGCGGCAGCGCCGGTCTGGATGTCGATGGAATAGGTTATTCCCATGTCGCGGATCAGAGGCGCAAAATCGGGAGCAAGCGCCAGTCCCTTGGCGAAAAGCTCTCGCGCTTCCGCCTGGCTGGCCGGGGACATCCGGTTCCGGGCTTCGACACCCAGCAGCCAGTAATCATAGGCGTCGAGGCCTACACCACTCTTCCGCCGGGCAAGGACTCTTTCGGCTTCATTGAGCTGTCCTTCCCAGCCGGTGAGCGTCGCAGCGATCTTGCCCGAAATCTCGTCCCGCACATCGAAAAGCTGAGTTTTCAGGCAGTCATACCGTTCCGACCAGATGTGCGCCCCATTTTCTGTGTTGATCAACTGGGCATTGACCCTGAGGCTGTGCCCGGCGACCTGTAGGCTACCTTCGAGTACATATTTGACGTTCAACGCCTTTCCGATCTCGCGCACATCCTCTGCCTTGTCACGAAACAGCTCGGAAGAGGTACGGGCAATGACAGGAATGTCCCTGAACCGCGCCAGATCGGTGATGATGTCCTCAGTCATGCCGTCGGCGAAGCGCGACCACTGTTCCTCGCCGCTCAAATTTCTGAATGGCAAAACCGCGATCGCCGGACGCACGACCGCCCGCTGGTCGCTCATCTCAAGCAGATAGCCGCGCCGTGGGACAGTCTGAATGAAGGCGTGGTTTTCATCCCCAAGCGCCTTGCGGATTTCGGTGATGCACTGAACCAGGCTGTCGTCGGTCACGGCAACGTCCGGCCAGACCGCCCGCATCAGTTCTTCCTTGCTGACCAGTTGGCCCGGTTTCTCTGCAAGCACCCTCAACACCTCGGCAGCCTGAGGCCGCAGCGTAACCATCTGTCCGGCGGTATCTGTTAGAGAACCGCGCTGCAGGTCGATCTTGCGGCCGTTCAGGCGGAACGGCATTGAGGACGGATTGCCCATCAGAACGTCCCCAGCAAACCGCGCCCGGAGGGTATTTCGACGCCCAGTCTACAACGGTGGACGAACACGTTCCAGCCTCCAGTCCAGGCAATCGCCACTGGCGGTCCATGTGTCAGCCGCACCGGGTATCGTGAAGTTTCGGAGTTCGATCGGCTTTGTTTCGTTACAATCCGCTGCGTCCCGTTCAAGTTGATCCAAAGCCGCTCCGGTCGAACGAATCGACTGAGAGGATCGGACCGAAAAGTGCGAAGCAGGTCTCGGATCAATTCGATGCGCAAACAATGCTTATAGCAAGCTGCCCGATTCCGGCTTCTGGCAGCTTGATCTGGCTCAGAAGGGAAGAAACGGGTGACTGAACCTGTGATCGCTACCCGCCGCGCGTACCGCACGTTCATACACATCCGTGCGGGCCGGCCACCCTTGCAGTCGAACACTGAGGGGTGGCTAGTCCGCGGTCGGCAGCCGCCGGATCGTGAACTCGATGACATCTCCCGGACGCTCGAACCAACTCTCGATTTCGGTCCAGTAGGCCTGTTTCGGCCAACGATCAAACCACTCGCGCGCCTTGTCGCGTGCATCCGCCCGAGGCAAAATGAAAGTCTCGCGCAGGAAGCCGTCACGCGGCATCCGCTGTCGCTCCGCACGAGCGTGATCGAGCCTTCTCTTCAGACCATCGAGCGGTGGTCTTGCCGGGGTGCGCACAAAGAACTCCTTGACCCTTGCATATTAAAGATTAGGGATCGCGCCCGGAAAAGACGAGTCCTTTGTGCGTGGCCGCTCGACGCCCGCCGACAAGAAGAACCGGAGACGGCGCATGGATCGCCCGGAAATCCCGGCGGGTTTGCCTGCGGATATCGAAGACAAGAAGACGGCGGCAAGGACCTGGTTCGAGTCCCTGCGCGACCGCATTTGCGCAGCCTTCGAGGAAATCGAGGATCAGGTAGGCGGACCACAGTCCTCCTGGTCGCCCGGGCACTTCGAGCGTACGCCGTGGAAGCGCGACGAAGGCAAAGGCGGCGGCGGGTTCATGTCGATGATGCACGGCCGCGTTTTCGAGAAGGTCGGCGTGCACACGTCAACGGTCTATGGCGAATTCTCGCCGGAGTTTCGCCGACAGATGCCGGGCGCCGAGGAAGATCCGCGTTTCTGGGCGAGTGGGATTTCGCTGATCGCGCACCCCTGGAATCCGAACGTGCCGGCCGTCCACATGAACACGCGTATGGTCGTGACTTCGCGCCATTGGTTTGGCGGAGGCGCCGACCTGACCCCGGTGCTCGACAAGCGCCGCAACCAGGACGATCCGGACAGCCGGGCGTTCCACAAGGCCATGCAGTTCGCTTGCGACAAGAATGGCGGCGTCGCCGACTATGCCAGAATGAAGAACTGGTGCGACGAGTACTTCTTCCTGCCGCACCGCAACGAGCCGCGCGGCATTGGCGGCATATTTTACGATTGGCTTCATTCACCCGAGGAAAAGGGTGGCTGGGCAGCCGATTTCCGCTTCACGCAGGATGTCGGGCGCTCCTTCCTCGTCGTCTATCCGCACCTCGTGAAGAACAATTTCAACCTCAACTGGACGGATGCCGACCGGGAAGAGCAGTTGATCCGGCGCGGCCGCTATGTCGAGTTCAATTTGCTTTACGATCGCGGCACCATTTTCGGGCTGAAGACGGGTGGCAACGTCGATTCCATCCTGTCCAGCCTGCCGCCAGAGGTGAAGTGGCCCTAGAGCCGGTTGCCGCTTTAGAGCCAGCGGATACCCCGAAAAACGAAGCAAGTCAGACCGAACCAGCACACACCTGTGCACCGTTCCCCGGAGATACCGATGCGGACGACACTGGTGATTGACGACGAACTCCTCGCCGAGGCACTGCTGCTGACCGGATTGGCGCAGAGATCCGCCGTGATGAACGAGGCCCTCAAGGCGCTGATCGCTCGCGAAATCGTGCAGCATGTCGGCGTGCCGGAACAGCGTCCGGCCCTTCCCCATTGGCAACCTGCCGACGTACCGGAATTCACACGCTTCAATGCGCTTACGGTTTATTCTCCCCGCAAGGACTTGGATATTCCGCCAGACAACCAATCGCCCGACGTATTATTGCGCGATGCGATTTCCGGTTTGACGATCTGGACGTCGCCACCGCGCCAACTCGTGGAGAATGGCCGTTCGGACCACTTGGCGCTGACTGAGGCAACAGGTCGCACCGACGAATGCCCGTTTGGACGGCGTTGCGCCCTCGGTGCGACCTAACGTAGCGGAAGACATCGCCCGCATCGCGCCACAATCACGAAAAATGTCCGACGAATATGGCAGCGTGTGGCAGGCGAATTTTCTTTTTCGTCTAATATCCTCTTGAGAACAAAGGTTTATTTCTTACCACGGGCCGGGAAACGCCGGCGGTTCGCTCCGAACCGCGACCCGACGCAACCGGACGGCTCAGCATCCCGCGGGCATCAACCTCCCCCATGGATGCCCGCATATTTTGGAGTGATCGCCATGCGCACACTTCTCATCCCGGCAGTCGCAGCTGCCCTTTTTGCTACAACCGCCCTCTCGTTCGCTGCTGAGCAGCATGCGACGGGCACGATCAAGACATTCGACGCGAAGGGCATGAAGCTGACGCTTGCGGACGGCAGCAGCTACATGCTCCCCAAAAAGTTCAAGGACCCGGGCCTGAGAGCTGGCGAGAAAGTTTCGGTTTCCTGGGAAAAGAGCGGCACCGGGCGGCTTGCCGATCAGGTTACGATCGTAAAGTGATCGGCTGATCGGTCTACAGCGCCATTCATCGAGGCGCAAAGACACCGGGCGAAACTGCGCATCGGGCCTCGGAAATCGACTTCGATCTTCGGGTAGATGCGGTTGGGCGGAGACTGCAGCTCCGCCTTTTTTCCCTTCGCGCAACCTTGTGGTGCCGATCCGTGTTACTATCATCCTGTGACCAGAACGAGATAGGGAGAAGTCCGATGAAGGAATTCCAATGTGGGTCGCTCGTCCCCGGCTGCGACTGGCACACACGTCATGAAGAGGAAGCAGAGATTATCCGGCGCGTCGCCGAGCATCTGCGGGAGACACATGGCGAAACCGTTATTCGCGAGACAATGATCGAAGCGATCCGCTCCCGTATCGAGAAGGTTCCTGACGCGGCCTGAAAAAAGCTGACAAGGTCAGAGCCGATGTCCCTTCAGTTCCCCATCAGGACTACGGCCCAGATTATGAGCCAAAACAAGGCGCTAAGGCGAGACGCTGATTCAGCAGAACACGTTGAACAAAGCGATCAGGCCTTGATGCCTTCGGCGGCGCGCGCGAGAAGTGCGCCGCGATCAAGCGCGAAGCCGGACTCGATCCACGCTGTCTCCAGGGACTTCAGCGTCGCACCAAGCTCAGGACCCTGTTTCAAGCCGATTTCCACCAGATCGCTGCCCTTCACCGGAAATACCGGTCTTTGCCATTTCCCCGCATAGTCGAGCAGCCGTGAAAACCCTCCCGCCTCGATCAAAACCGGCGTGCTCTCGGTAGCGCGGCTTCGAGCCGCGGCAAGGGAAAGACGCAGTCGGTCGACGATCCCTTGCGTCGCACCGCGATAGAGCCTCTTGGCAAATTCCGCTTCGCTCGTGGAGGCGCTAATGTTCTCTGTTCCCGCCCATACCGAGAGGCGCTCGGTCTCCGCCTTGGAGAGCTTGAGCCGTGTGGCCAACTGAGACAGCCGTTCGCGATCCGGGGGGACGATCGCCTCCAGCCTGAGCAGCGGGTCGGGCATCCAGCCCAGGTCTCGCTCAGCCTTGACTAGCGCATGGATCGCATCGATTCCCCATTTTTCACTCTCCGGCAGTACCCGCGAGAGCACGCCGGCCTGCCGCATCCAGAGAAGGGCGCGCGAAGGATCAGGCGACGACAGGAGCTTCTTGAGCTCGCTCCAGACCCGTTCCGCGGAAAGCCGGTCCAGCCCGTCCTTGAGACGTGCGCAGGCTTTCAGACCTTCTCCATCGGGGCGGCCGGAGCCATACCAGGCAAAGAAACGGAAAAACCTCAGGATGCGCAGATAGTCCTCGCGGATGCGTTTTTCAGGATCGCCAATGAATCTCAGAACACGATGCTCAAGGTCGGCGAGACCGCCGACGAGATCGATGACGGTCCCGTCGGCTTCCGCATAGAGCGCGTTGATCGTGAAGTCGCGGCGTTCGGCATCGCTTTTCCAGTCGCGGCCGAAGACGACCTTGGCACGGCGCCCGTCGGTTTCGATGTCTGCGCGCAGCGTCGTCACTTCATAGGGCTTGCCATGGGCAACTACAGTGATCGTTCCGTGGGCGGCGCCGGTCGGCACCGGCTTGAAGCCTGCGGCTTCCGCCCGCCGCATCGTTTCCTCCGGCGTATTCGTTGTGGCGATATCGACATCGCTCACCCTCTCGCCGAGTAAGGCATTGCGCACCGCGCCACCTGCGATGCGTGCTTCTTCACCCTCCTGCGACAGAACCGCCAGCAGGCGTTGCAGGCCGTGGCTGTTCAGCCAAGGAGCGCGGCTTGCGATCGAGGCCGTTCCATTCACGCGTAAAGCCTTTCGTAGAGCGTGCGAATGATGCCGGCCGTGACTCCCCATATAAACCGTTGGCCGTAAGGCATTGTATAATAAAATCTTTCTTTTTCCTGCCAAATGCGACTTTCCCGGCGATAATTGGCCGGGTTCATCAGGAAGGACAGCGGCACCTCGAAAACATCATCAACTTCATCTTCATTGATGGTGACAAGATAGTCGAGCCGAACGATGCCGAGCACCGGGGCAATGCGGTAGCCGCTGCCTGTCATATAGTCGGGCATTCGGCCCACCAGCTCGATATCTTCCGGACCGAGCCCTATCTCCTCGGTCGTTTCGCGCAGCGCCGCATCTTCGGGCGTAGCGTCAGTAGGGTCGATCACGCCGCCAGGAAAAGCGATCTGACCGGAATGGCTGCGCATCCGCTCGGTCCGCTTGGTAAGCAGAACAGTGGCGTCATCACCATGGTCGACCACTGGGATGAGCACGGCCGCGTCGCGCAGGCCCGGCCGAACGATCAGATGGCGAAGGTCCGGATTGAGGCGATGATCTCCATAGTCGGACTCATCGTGGGGGCCACGCTCCCGTGCGGCCCTGGCCCGGAAATCGGCCGTCGAAAAGAGCCTCTCAGACCGAGCGTCCATTATCAGGCGCTCAACCGTGTGAGTTTTTCCGCCGGCATGATCGGATAGGCCTCGCCTTTCGAACGAACGGCAAACATCAGTCTTCCGTCGATCTCGATCTCTTCCCCATGTTCGACCAGCTCATACATTACGGGCCGCGCCACCAGAGCCTCGAGTCGCCCGCGCACCAGCACATAGGGTTTCAAACCACCCGTCTCGTCCTCATCGACAAAACGCAACGGGTGGTCGGGGCCAGCTTCGACGACATCGCCGACATTGGTCCGGAACGTGATGACCTGATTTGCCCCCGTACCTGACGCATTCATCTCGACGGCGACAAACGGGGCGTCGGCCACCCTGATGCCAACTCTCTCTACCGGAGTGACGAGATATGTCCTGCCGTCCTCGTCCTTCCTCAGGACTGTGGAAAAGAGTTGCACAAGCGGCATGCGGCCGATCGGCGTACCAAGGTAAAACCACGTTCCATCGGCGCGGATCTCCATGTCGAGATCGCCACAGAACTCCGGATTCCAGCGTTCAACAGGCGGCAATCCCTTGCCGGCACGGGCAGCGCGACCGATCAAAGCTTCCAGCCCCGCGGTATCTCCGGCGCTGGCCAGCGTGTTGTTTGTTCTGCTTTCCCGCTTGGTCATGGTCACGAAATAGTCACTGTTGTTCTGCTTGTCAGCCTAGTTCGATGATTTAAGTTCAACTCACGCGCTCGAGCGCGACTCGGGTTTTTGAGGAACGTAGCCGGCAAGCGTTCCAACGATCAAAGGACGATGCGGCATGAGCATAGCGATCAAGGAGAAGCGCGCAAACGAGAAGGACATGATCGCCGACGCTGAAAAGGCGCTCGCCGACATTTCCCGTATTCGCGAGGGCGTCG
>JBEVEP010000059.1:0-4518 GCA_040512755.1 Mesorhizobium sp. | reverse complement strand
CCTACCGCTTGGCGAGCAAATCCCGAATTTCGGTGAGCAGCTGCACATCGGCCGACGGCGCCTCGGGCGTCACTGGCTTCTCGGCAGCCAGCCTGCGGCGAACATTGTTCACCATCTTGACCAACAGGAAGATGATCACAGCGAGAATGAGGAAATTGATGATAACAGTGAAGAAGCTGCCATAGGCGAAAACGGCGCCCTGCTTCTTGGCTTCAGCCAGCGAGGTGGCGGTGACGGCGGAAGAGAGCGACAGGAAATAATTGTTGAAATCCAGCCCGCCGAACACCGCTCCGAATATCGGCATGATGATGTCTTCGACGAGCGAGGAAACGATCCTGCTGAAGGCGGCGCCAATGATGACGCCGACGGCGAGGTCAATCACGTTCCCTTTGGAGATGAACTCCTGAAACTCTTTCCACATCCGGCCTCTCCTTGGCAGCGCTGACTTGCGACTCGTTCCCCCGATCCGGTCTGGTCATAAGCATAACAAAATGACGGAGGCGCAAAACCTCTAAAACGTCACTCGTTTCTGTGCTGAAGAGTGGCCAGACAGCCGGCCAGGCCTTTGGACTGCACAAGCATGCGGGTCACCCCGGGCATGGACTCATCGCCTCAGCTGTGGTTGCCTTTCCTCGGATCTTGAAGAAGCGGCCATTCGGGAGGAGTTTGCAGACGTGCAGGGCTGGATCGTCGTCATCATCGCGATCGCCTACGTGACGCTGCTCTTTGCTATCGCCAGTCTCGGCGACCGTCGGGCTGCACGAAACGGCCACGGACTTCCGAGGCCCTATATCTATTCCCTGAGCCTCGCCATTTACTGCACGTCATGGACGTTCTTTGGCTCAGTCGGACTGGCTTCGGAGCGTGGTCTCGAATTCGTCGCGATCTATATCGGGCCTGCGCTGGTCTTCCTGTTCGGGTTCCCGCTGCTGCGGCGAATCATTCGCCTCGCGAAGACAGAGAAGATCACGTCGATCGCCGACTTTCTCGGAGCCCGCTACGGAAAGAGCTTCTCCGTGGCGCTGATCGCCACGCTTATCGCGATCGTCGGCGCCGTTCCCTATATCGCGCTGCAGCTCAAGGCGATCTCAGGCTCGGTCAGCCTGATGGTGGAGCACTATAGCGGCGCACCGCCTTCCTTCGACCCGTTCGTCAGTGACATTTCATTGGTCGTTGCCGGACTGCTCGCTCTCTTTGCCGTCCTGTTCGGCACCAGGCACGCAGACGCAACCGAGCATCAGGATGGGTTGATCCTCGCCGTTGCCGTCGAATCGGTCGTCAAGCTGGCGGCATTCCTCGCCGTCGGCCTCACTGTGATGTTCATACTTCTCGGCAGCCCGGCCGACCTCGTCGGAACGATTGCAGCCGACGGCAAGGTCCGCGCCGCCCTCGACTACCGGACCTCGATCGGGACCTGGCTGGTCATGACGAGCCTGAGTGGCTTCGCGATCATCATGCTGCCGCGGCAGTTCTATGTCATGATCGTGGAGAACCGGAGCGAGCTTGAGCTGCGCACTGCGACCTGGGTCTTCCCGCTCTATCTCGTCCTCATCAACCTGTTCGTATTGCCGATCGCGCTTGCTGGCGCGGCGCTGGTCGGCGACCGGACGAGCGCCGACCTTTACGTTCTCTCGCTGCCCCTGCTGCGCGGACACGATCTGCTCGCCATGGCTGCCTTCATCGGCGGCCTGTCGGCTGCGACAGCGATGGTCATCGTGGCGAGCGTTGCGCTCTCCATCATGATTTCCAATGATCTGGTGATACCACTCTTTGTCCGGCGGTTGCTGAAGAACGAAAGTTCAGAAAACGAGGACTGGTCGACGCTGATCCTCAACATTAGGCGCGCGGCGATCTTTTCGATCCTCTTCATTGCGTTCCTGTACTACCGCGAGAGCACGAACAATGCGCGTCTGGCCTCGATCGGCCTGATGTCGTTCGCCGCAATCGCACAGTTCGCGCCATCCTTCGTCGGCGGCCTGGTGTGGCGTGGCGCCAATGCGCGCGGGGCAGCGCTCGGCATGTCCGCCGGCATCATCGTGTGGGCCTATACACTCCTGTTCCCGTCGCTCGCCGCTCCCGGCACCAATATTCTCGTCAACGGGTTGTTCGGGCTTGAATCCCTCAAGCCGCAGGCGCTGTTCGGAACGGTCGCCGAGCCGCTCAACCATGGGGTCATGTGGAGCCTCTCGATCAACACGCTGTTTTTCGTGCTTGGCTCCCTCTCACGCGCCTCCGTTCCGCTCGAACGCATCCAGGCGTCTATCTTCGTCCCGCGCGATGCGAACCCGATGCCCAATCTGCGGCGGTTCAGAACGGCGGTCACCGTCAACGACCTGAAGGATACGATCTCGCGCTATCTCGGTGTCGAACGGACGGAGCGGTCGTTCCAGTCCTTCGAACTTGTCGACGGTGGACAGCTCAACGGCGGCGAGCCGGCCAGCATGGCCGTCATCCGCTTCTCCGAGCAGCTCCTGGCGAGCGCCGTCGGCTCATCGTCGGCCCGGCTCATCCTCTCGCTACTCTTCCAGCGCAACGACACGACCTCCAAGGATGCGTTTCGCCTTCTGGACGATGCCACCGAAGCCCTGCAGCACAATCGCGACCTCCTGCAGATCGCGCTCGACCAGATGGAGCAAGGCATCACCGTCTTCGACAAGGACTTCCGGCTGACCTGCTGGAACCGGCAATACCGCGCGCTGTTCGATCTTCCGGACGAAATGGGACAGGTCGGCGTCTCGCTTGACCGGATCCTGCGCTTTCTGGCGGAGCGTGGCGACATTCCATCCGACACCCGCGTGGCGACCCTCAACCGGTTCCCCAGCTTCGGTGAGCCGTGGCAGATCGAATTGAAAACCAGCGGCCGGATCATCGAATTGCGCAGCAATCCGATGCCGGACGGCGGCGTTGTCGCCACGTACACCGATATCACGTCGCGCGTGGCGGCTGACCTGGCGCTGAAGCGCGTGAACGAGACGCTGGAGCAACGCGTCAGGCACCGCACCGCCGAACTCACCCGTGTCAACGAGGAACTGGCGCAGGCGCAAACGATTGCCGAGGAGGCCAACCTCGGCAAGACGCGATTCCTCGCCGCTGCCGGGCACGACATCCTCCAGCCGCTGAATGCCGCAAGGCTCTATTGCTCGTCGCTGATCGAAAAGGCGGGCAAAGTGGGCATCGGCGAGGCGGCAGCCAATATCGAGTCTTCCCTTGAATCCGTCGAGAGCATTCTCGGCGCCGTGCTGGACATTTCGCGGCTTGATACAGGCGCAATGAAGCCGGCAGAGTCAGTCTTCCGCCTGGACAGGCTCCTGCATCAGATCGGCACCGATTTCCTGCCCATGGCGGCCGCGAAAAACCTCAGGCTTGTGATCGTGCCTTCGTCGCTCGTTGTCAGGACCGACCGGAACCTGCTGCGCCGCCTGATCCAGAACCTCGTCTCCAACGCCATCAAATATACCCGCACCGGTACGATCCTTGTTGGCGTCCGCCGCAGCAATGGTTGCGCGGAGCTCCAGGTCATAGATACGGGCATAGGCATTGCCTCGGACAAGCTGCCGACGGTTTTCCGCGAGTTCATGCGGCTTGACGATGGAGTTCGGGAGGCGCAAGGCCTCGGTCTGGGGCTTTCGATCGTCGATCGGATTGCGCGCGTACTGAGACTCGAAATCCGGATCGCGTCTGAGAAAGGCCACGGCACGCGTTTCTCCGTCATCGTACCGACCACCGACGCCTCCGAACTGCCGGCGCCATCGCAAACAAGATCCGCGCTGCCCGCTGCCGTCGCGCTCAATGGCCTCTCTGTTCTCTGCATCGACAACGATCCGCGCATCCTCCAGGGCATGCGCCTATTGCTGGAGGGATGGGGCTGCGAGGTGCGGACTGCGACGGGCTCGCGCGAGCTCGGTGATGCGGGAACCGGCGCGCCGCCTGACATCATCCTCGCCGACTACCACCTTGACGGTGAAAACGGGCTCGATGTGATCCGGAAGCTGCGCGCCGCGTACCGGTTGGATGTGCCTGCTATTCTGGTCACCGCCGACCGGTCCAACGAAGTGCGCGCCTCTGCTGCCGCAATCGACGTCCCGGTCATCAACAAGCCCGTCAAGCCTGCTGCCCTGCGCTCGATGGTGACGCGTTTCCGCCGAATGGCGACCGCAGCGGAATGAGTGACCGATTGTGCTGCCCCTCATCGCCCTGCCGGACCCGGCCCTTCGCTATGGCTTCGGGCGTTCGTCGTTCGAAAAGCCAAATCGTTGGTTTTTCGTCGCCTCCGGCGACCACTCCTCACCCCCGTAGAACGGGGAGAAGAGACGCCTTCATTTCGGTTGCGAAGCGGGCAGATGACCCCCTCTCTTGCGTTTTCCAAGCACTTGCTCGGGGACAAGCCCGCTCGCAAATGCAGGAAAACGCTTTCTCCCCCGCACGGGGGGAGATAGGCCGGCTGCAACCTCGCCGCCAATCGCCCAACGCCCGAGAATTGGTGGGCGCGCAGGCGCTGGCGTATCTCCCCCCTTGCGG
>JBEVEP010000041.1:0-3230 GCA_040512755.1 Mesorhizobium sp. | reverse complement strand
CATTAGCGATCGGCGAAAGCTGGCGCGACAGCCTCTCTCCCCCGTGGGGGGGGTTTTGTCCGGCAGGACAGAGGGGGGTACGAAGAAACGCCAGCGTTTCCATTCTGAAAGATCGCTCATTATATGCCCACGGTAGCCCCACTTGATCTCGGCGGTCATTGCGTCGTCGCCGTCTTCCTCGACGACGTGCCGCATTTCGCCATGGCCGATGGCGCAATCCACCGGCTCGATCACGGGCACAAGACCGTGCAGGCCAATGACGGGCTGCTCTCTGCGACCGTCGATCTCACCGGCAAATTGCTGATCACCGGCGGCGAGGACGGCAAGGTCTTCGCAACAAGCGGCAATGGCGAGACCAAGATTGCCGCAGAAGCCGAACGCAAATGGATCACCAGCGTGGCGAGCGGACCGCAGGGCGCGCTTGCCTACGCTTCCGGCCGCAGCGCATTCGTGAAGTTGCCGGACGGCAAGGTGAAGGAACTGCCGCATCCGCGCTCGGTCGAAGGCATTGCCTTTGCGCCGAAGGGAATGCGGCTCGGCGTCGCGCGCTACAATGGCGCCACACTCCATTTTCCCGCGACAGACGGCAAGCCGACGGAGCTGGAATGGGCCGGCGCCCACACCGGCATCACCTTCTCGCCGGACGGCAACTTCCTCGTCACCACCATGCAGGAAAACGCGCTGCACGGCTGGAAGCTCTCCGACGGAAAACACATGCGCATGTCCGGCTATCCGGCCAAGGTGAAGTCGCTGTCCTGGAGCGCCAAAGGCCGCTGGCTGGCAAGCTCCGGCGCACCGGCAGCGATCGTCTGGCCTTTCTTCGCCAAGGACGGCCCCATGGGCAAAGCCCCGCTTGAACTTGGGACACGTGGCGACGCGACGGTGACGTGCGTTGCGTGCCATCCTGCCGATGAAATCGCAGCCATCGGCTATTCCGACGGCATGGTGCTTGCGGCGCGTTTTGCCGATCAGAAAGAGGTGCTTCTGCGCCGTCCCGGTAAAGGCGCCATCACGTCGATGAGCTGGGACCAAGAGGGCCGACGCATCGCCTTCGGCACAGAGGCCGGCGATTGCGGCGTGATCGACATCGCCGGATAACGCTCTGCCGGAAAATGCCAACCTTTGCACCAATTGAGGTGCTTGGCAGCGATCGGCTAAAGTGTGGTCTTTGAGGGCCTTTCATGAATATCCAAAGCCCGCGGGGCGGGATCGGCGGCGAAAGAATTGAAGCACTCCGCGCGCAGGAGGCGGAAATCTACCGTCGAGCGCGGCCGAAGACCGAAGCCGCTCTCTCCAGAGGCATGCAGGGTTTCCTGGGCGGCGTCCCGATGCACTGGATGCAAGACTGGCCGATGCCCTTCCCCATCCTGGTCGAGCAGGCGCAGGGCGCGACGATAACGGATATCGACGGGAACCGGCTTGACGATTTCTGCCTTGGCGACACCGGGTCGATGTTCGGCCATTCGCCGGCGCCGGTCGCCCGCGCGATTGAACGGCAGGCGTCCCGCGGCCTGACCTATATGCTGCCGAGCGAAGATGCCCTCGAAATCGGCCGACTTCTGACAGAAAAGTTCGGCCTGCCGCGCTGGCAGATCGCGACCACGGCCACCGATGCCAACCGCTTCGCCCTGCGAATAGCGCGCGCAGTCACCGGCCGTCCGAATATTCTGGTGTTCAACGGCTGCTATCATGGCTCCGTCGACGAAACGATGGTCCGTCTCGGCGATGGCCGGCCGATCAACCGTCCCGGACTTGCAGGCGAATTCCGTGACCTCACGCAGGCAACAAGGATCGTCGAGTTCAACGATCTCGATGCGCTCGACGACGCCCTTCGCGACCAGACCGTCGCCTGCGTCATCACCGAACCTGTGCTCACCAATTCCTGCATGGTGCTGCCGGAGCCGGGCTTTCATGCCGGGTTGCGCGAGATTACTCGCCGCCATGGCACGCTGCTTCTGATCGACGAAACACACACGATTTCAACAGGCCCCGGAGGCTATACACGTCAGTATGGCCTCGAACCCGATCTCTTCGTGCTCGGCAAGCCGATTGCAGGCGGCGTGTCGGCAAGCGTGTGGGGAATGAGCGACGCCGTCGCTGAAGCCTGGACCCGGTACGAGCGCGCCAAGGAGCCCGGCTATTCCGGCATGGGCACGACGCTTTCGGCCAATCCGCTCCAGTTCGCGGCCATGCGTGCGACGCTCGAGGAGGTGATGACCGACGAAAACTACGCGCATATGGAGCGGCTCGCCGCCCGGCTCGAAGACGGTCTGAACGATCGCATCGCCGCCCATCGCCTGCCCTGGGATGTCGTCCGCGTCGGTGCGCGCGTCGAGTTCGTTTGCGCGCCAGGACCGTTGCGGAACGGCGGCGAAGCCGAAGCCGCCCATGCGCCCGCGCTGGAGGCCGCAATTCATGTCGCCCTGGTCAATCGCGGCGTACTGATCGCGCCCTTTCACAACATGATGCTGCTGTCGCCCGCGACGACTGACGCTCAGGTCGATCGTCTGGTCGGGGCATTCGGTGATATTGCAGCAAGCCTCGTGGCGTGAGAGAAGCGCGACGAACCCCCGTTCGCCAAGGCAGATCCATGAATTCCCCGTCAGGTTCGACCATTGAAGAAGCGAAGGCGTTTCTGGACGCACATCCAGAAATCGAAGCTTTCGACATCGTCCTCACCGACACAAACGGTGTCGGTCGCGGCAAGATCATCCGCCGCCATGAACTGCCCGCCATCTACGAGGGCGGTAGACATATGCCAATCTCGATCCTCGGCCTCGACATCACCGGCGAGGATGTCCATGAGACCGGGCTGATCTGGGACTCTGGTGATGGAGACCTGCGCGCCTGGCCGATACCCGGCACTCTGACGCCGCTTCACGGCACGACCCCGGCGCGAGGCCAGGTTCTGATGTCTATGTATCATCTGGACTGTCAGCCGATGACATCGGATCCGCGCCACGCGCTGGCGCGGCAAGTTGAAGCCTTTCATGCGAGGGGCCTTCATCCCGCCGGAGCCTTCGAACTCGAGTTCTTCCTGCTGAAGAATGAACGCGACGGCGAAGGCCGAATCCAGCCTGCAAGTGCGGTTCTCGATGGCCGTCGCAGCGGCAAGACGGAAGTCTATTCCGTCGACCATCTGCATGGCATGGAACCGCTCTTTTCCGACATTTATGCGGGGGCGAAGGCACAGGGCATCCCTGTCGAGACACTGATTTCCGAATACGCAC
>JBEVEP010000341.1:0-3178 GCA_040512755.1 Mesorhizobium sp. | reverse complement strand
AGTATTGACACCTCTCAAAATCAATAAGTTATGGTCGAGAGTGCATCCTTGATTTCACATGCTTTTCCGCCTTGATATTGTTTATCGTCGCGCCCTTTCACGGCGGAAACACGGGTTCGAGTCCCGTTGGGCGTGCCACCGACATCTAATTCACCTTTCCTTTCAAGCTTTTGCTGCGATGTTTGTCCAACCTTTCCACCAGGTCGGACATACTTTCGCACTCACAAGCTTCTCCATGCGCTGGTGCTTGCGGTTTGCCTTCGTGGTATACGTCCGAGCTTCAATGGGCGTCTTGTGGCCAAGAAACGCCATTATTTCGAACTCGGTCGCGCCCGCATTCGCCAGCCTCGTTGCACCAGCCTTCCGCAAACCGTGCGCCGAGCACTGAGGCAAGCCAACGGCGATGCACTGATCATGGAACCAGTTTCCGAACGACGTTTCCTCATAGGGTCGATCACCAGTATGGGTGATGAAGAAGCATGCGTCCCCGTGGCATCGAGTATAGGGAGATCGACGTCACCGGCCGTCTTGCCGCGACGGTAGGCGATACGCCCAGCGCTGATATTCTGCCATCCGAAACAAACTACATCCTGCCTGGCCGCGCCGGTGCTTAGTGTCAAGCGCAGTGCAAGGACGGCCTTGGATTCGATGCCGTGGAAGTTTTCGAACTGCTCGATCTCAAGATCGGTCCAGGTGTGATAGCCGTCCGGGTTCTCGGCGTAGCGGGCGATGCCGATCGTCGGATCGACTGAAATCAGCTCTTTCCTTACCGCAAATCGGCAAAGGCGGCGCATGAGCTTCAGGAGCTTGTTCGCTGCAGCCGGCGTATCTGATTTCTTCGCGATGACGGCTTCGACATGAAGGGGGCGAAGGTCTGCAACGCGCCTCGAACCGTGATCTTTCGAAACCGCTCCAGTTCACCGCGAAGGTCGCTTTTAGTGATGGCGGCAAGTTTTCGCCACACTGGTCCTCGGTAATATTGCTCAATTAACCAGTCGAACGTGCCGTACTTGAATCGGGGCGTTGCCGTAGCAGCATTGTCGCCACTCGCCGCAAGCTCGTAGGCGGCAATGAATTCTGCAGAACCATATTCACCGAAAAGATAGCAGTTTGGCCGGCCTTTCATGCGAAAACGCCACCGTACCTTGCCGTGTCGATCAACGATTCTAGTGACGCCCGGCCCTCATTCGAGCACCTCATCCCGGCTATTATCATTAGCGGATTTAGCTTGGGCCTGTCTGTCGGCAGATTCCGCAATAAGTTCAATCCGGCCGTCCAGATGTGCGATGAGCCGAGCCCGCCCATAGCCTGCTGCGGCAGCCGCCTGGAACTTCGGCTGTAGCCGCGCAACTGTAGGTGTGGCTCAGACCTCGTACAAACTCTGAATGCTTAGTCTCTAATCAGGACAGGACCCAACTCTGAAAACGCTAACGCTACTGCTTCTCCCGCCTGCCGCGGCTCATCGACCGCGGATGAAACGATGAAAACGGACCGTACCGGCGTTTCAACAAGGTATTCCATCTCGCTGCCAACATAGGTCGCCTTTGCGATCGTGGCTGGCAGCGCGTTTGGAGTGTCGCGCGGCATGATCGACATGCGGGTTGGTCGTACGGCAACGCGGGCCGGGCCGACCCCGAAGCCTCGAGCCGGCAACCTCAGGACGACCGAGCCAATCTTCACCTCCGCAGTTCCATTTTTGATGGAGGCGATCTCGCACGGCAGGATGTTGGCCTCGCCGATAAAATCGGCAACGAACACATTAGCGGGAGCTTCGTATAACTCCCGGGGCGTCCCGTCCTGCGCGATCTCACCGCGGTCCATCACTACGATCCGGTCGGACACCGCCAGAGCTTCCTCTTGGTCATGGGTTACATAGACGACAGTCAGCCCGAGTTTCGTCTGTATTTCCCTAATCTCCTCGCGCACCCTGCGTCTGAGTTTCGCGTCGAGGTTGGACAGAGGTTCGTCGAAAAGCAGAACCTGGGGCTCAAGAACCAGGGCTCTCGCGACGGCGACGCGCTGTTGCTGCCCGCCCGAAAGCTCGCTGGGGAGGCGTTCGCCGTACCCGGAGAGCCCCACAAGCTCGAGCCCGGCCCGTGCCTTGTCAGCCGCTTCCCGGCGATTGAAGCCCGAGAATTTCAGGCCGTATTCCACGTTCTCGCTTACGGTCATGTGCGGGAACAGCGCGTAAGATTGAAAGACCATCGACACGTCGCGCTCAGTAGCCGGCAACCTCGTCACGTCTGACCCGCCAATAAGTATCTGGCCGGCCGTCGCGAACTCCAGGCCGGCAATCATACGCAGCGTCGTCGTCTTGCCGCAGCCAGACGGCCCGAGCAGCGTAACCAGCTTGCCCGATTCGATGGAAAGTGAGATATCGCTCACTGCCGGAACCTTGCTCTTGCCATAGGTTTTGCTGACATGCCTGAACTCGACCGAGGCGGCATTGCTTCTAATTTCGGCCATCATCCGCCCCCGGTGAACGCCGGTTGCACCCGGCCAGGCAGATCGACATTCGTGCGGGATTGAGACAGGTTGTCCTGTAGGCTGCGGCGACCGATGTTGCGCCTGCCAACGAACAGCTGCATCAGTCCGACGACGGCGAGCATGACGACAATGAGGACCGTCGAATAGGCAATCGCGATACCGTATTCGTTGTTCTCGACGCGCCCGACAATGTAGCTCGTCGACATGTCGTATTGGGCGCTGACCAGAAAGATGACGGCGCTGATAGCTGTCATGGCGCGCACGAAGGAATAGACGAGCGCGGCGAGAATGGCGGGCCTCAACAAGGGCAGCACTACCCTGCGGAAGGTCTGCCAGGAACCGGCGCCGAGGGTCAACGAAGACTCGTCAAGGCTGCGGTCAATCTGCGACATTGAGGCAATGCCTGCGCGCACGCCCACCGGCATGTTGCGGAAGATGAAAGACAGAACCAGGATGAGGCCGGTTCCAGTGAGTTCGATCGGCGGCACGTTGAAAGCAATCACATAGGACACGCCGATGACTGTTCCTGGAATGGCGAAAGAAAGCATCGTGCCGAATTCGAAGGCGTCCTTGCCTGCAAAATCCTGCCGCACGAGCAGGTAGGCCGTCAACAGACCGATGGCGGCAGTCAGCGGCGCGGAGATCAGAGCGATCTCCATTGTTGTCCAAAACGAACTCCAGGCAGCGCCTC
>JBEVEP010000391.1:0-4183 GCA_040512755.1 Mesorhizobium sp. | reverse complement strand
AGGATCTGTCCCTAGTACGAGAGGACCGGGATGGACGTATCTCTGGTGGACCTGTTGTGGCGCCAGCCGCATAGCAGGGTAGCTATATACGGACGGGATAACCGCTGAAGGCATCTAAGCGGGAAACCCACCTTGAAACGAGTATTCCCTGAGAGTCGTGGAAGACGACCACGTTGATAGGCCGGGTGTGGAAGTGCGGCAACGCATGAAGCTTACCGGTACTAATAGCTCGATCGGCTTGATCGTTCTCATTATCTATGCCCACCGCATTTGCGGTGACCTCAGTCGGTAAGACTGAACGGCACAAAACAGCTTCTCGAATAATGTGCGTTTCGCTGACCTGGTGGTTATGGCGGAGCGGCTGCACCCGATCCCATTCCGAACTCGGCCGTGAAACGCTCCAGCGCTGATGGTACTTCGTCCTAAGACGCGGGAGAGTAGGTCGCTGCCAGGTCTGCCAAACGCACATTCAATCTTCTCTTCATGAACGACCGCCAACCTTTTGGCGGCAAGGGCCGCGTCAAGCGGCCTTTTAAGTTGGCGGAACATATGGATTGACGCGGGGTGGAGCAGCCCGGTAGCTCGTCAGGCTCATAACCTGAAGGTCGCAAGTTCAAATCTTGCCCCCGCAACCAAGTTCATCGAATTGAGCGCCTCAGTCTGCAGACCAGCCTGAGGCGCTTTGCTGTTCGGACCCAGCAGACCTTTTTTGATCGCTTCGATCTTCGTGACAGATCGGATGAGTAGCGGGCAGTACGGCTGTTGCCGTCTGCAGCGGCAAGAGCACGGGACCAAGGACCCGCGACAGGCTTGGAGCGATCACTCTGAGATGAAAGGGCGCTAGTCCACTTCATTGTTGCGGAAGCGGGGTGTCCCACCGTCACCATCCCAAAATGGACACACGGGGACCGAGCGTATAGCCTTTCGCTATGTCCGAGCTTGCAGATCTCTTTCCTGGCTTTGCATCTCATTGGATCGACTCGGACGCTGGCAAAATCTTCGCGCGCTCGGGAGGCAGCGGACCGCCGCTCGCGCTCATCCATGGTTTCCCGCAAACGCATGTCGAATGGCACCGCCTGGCCGGCGAACTCGCCGCACGCTTCACCATCGTGGCCATGGACTTGCGCGGCTACGGATCGTCGTCGGCGCCGCAAAGCGAAAAGGGCACGCTCTATTCCAAGCGTGTCATGGGCAGTGACATCCTGCGGGTCATGGAGAAACTCGGCCACTTCCGCTTCGCTATCGTCGGCCACGATCGCGGCGCACGTGTCGCCTACCGGCTGGCACTCGATCACCCCGAGCGGGTGACGAAGCTCGCTCTCCTCGACATCATTCCAACGATCGCGATGTGAGAGGGCATGAATGCGGAGCGTGCGGTGCAGGTCTATCATTGGCCGTTTCTCGCGCAGCCTTATCCGTTGCCGGAAATGCTCCTCTCGACAGCATCGCGCGAGTATCTCGACTATACGCTGGCGAAATGGACGAAGCACAACTCGCTTGACGTTTTTGATGGGGACGCGCTTGCGCACTATCGCGCTTTCTTCGCCGACCCCGGACGTGTTCACGCTTGCTGCGAAGACTATCGCGCGGGCGCGACAATTGACGTCGAACACGATCGCGCCGATCGCGCTGCCGGTAAAACGGTGCGCTGTCCGAGCCTTGTCTTGTGGGGAGATGCGGGTATTCCTGCGGCAGGCAGCAGACCTCTAGACATCTGGCGTGCGAGCTTTGCACCGCAAGCGACCGGTCAGGATATCGATTCAGGGCACTTCCTGCCCGAGGAGAATCCGCAGGCAACGCTTGCGGCGCTCATCCCATTCCTGACGACTCCTTAGGCGCTGCATCTTTGGGATCATTCTATGGGGGCAGTCTCCGGGTCAGAGCCGGTCGTTCGGGGAATTGAGGCAAGCGCTTTACGCCAACTACGGACCCTGGAGTTCCTGCAAGTGTGCTCCGGGGGACGGCAGCGGAAGTGCGTCAGGTGACGGCACTCCCGCCTCAGTGTTCGCTCTCACCTTCCGCTCGAAGCCTGCTCCATATTCGCCATCACCTGGTCGATCGAGAAGCTGCCGGGCTTTTGCCTCGGCGGGAACTCCTTGAAGGTCTCCAGAAACTTGGCCACGTAGGCCTGTGCCGGCACCAGCACGAACAGGTGCTCGACACGCCAGCGTTCATAATCCATCCCCTCCTCGTCCGCTGTTTCGAACGGATCGGAGCGGAGGTTGAAGAGCTTCGGAAGTCGCAACGGCTCGAACTGGTCCTGCCAAACATCCAACCCATGCGCACGTTGCTCGGCAAAGACGATCTTCCATTGCAGGTAGCGGAGCCCAACGAGGCTTCCGTCATCGACGAAGTAGATGAACTCCTTGCGCGGGTCCTCGCTAGTGCCTGCGAGATAGTCGGTGACGTTGTAGCCGTCGAGGTGGACCTTGAAGGTCTTCTCGCCGACTTTGTGCCCCTTCAGCAGTTTCTCCTTGATATCCGGATCGCCGGCCGCCGCCACAAGTGTCGGTATCCAGTCCTCGTGGGCGACGATCTCGTTGTAGATCGTGCCCGGCTTGATGACGCCCGGCCAGCGAACCGCGCATGGGACTCGATAGCCGCCTTCCCAGTTGGTGTTCTTCTCCCCGCGGAAGGGTGACTGGCCGCCGTCCGGCCAAGTGAATTTCTCGGCGCCGTTGTCGGTCGAGTACATGACGATGGTGTTCTCGGCGAGGCCGAGGTCGTCCAGTGCCTTCAGCATTTGGCCGACGGAGTCGTCGTGCTCGACCATGCCGTCGGGATAGATGCCGAGGCCGGTCTTGCCCTGGCTCTCGGCCTTGAGCCGCGTCCAGACATGCATGCGGGTCGAGTTCCACCACAGGAAAAACGGCTTGTCCTGTTCCTTGGCGCGCTTGAGAAAGTCAATTGCAGCGTCGGTCACCTCCTGATCGATGGTCTCCATCCGTTTCTTGGTGAGCGGCCCTGTGTCCTCGATGCGGCCGTCGGAATAGGTGTGCAGGACTCCGCGCGGCCCGAATCGTTTCTGGAATTCGGGGTCCTTCGGGTAGTCGGGGTGTTCCGGTTCGTCTGAGGCGTTGAGGTGGTAGAGGGAGCCGAAGAACTCGTCGAAGCCATGCGCTGTCGGTAGGTGCTCGTCCAAGTCGCCCAGATGGTTCTTGCCGAACTGGCCGGTCATATAACCGTGGGGCTTGAGCAATTCCGCAAGCGTTGGATCCTCGGCCTGCATACCTTCCTTCGCACCCGGCAGGCCAACCTTCAGCAGCCCCGTCCGGTAGGGCGACTGCCCGGTGATGAAAGCAGCGCGACCGGCCGTGCAGCTCTGCTGTCCGTAGTAGTCCGTGAACAGGCCGCCCTCTCGGGCGATCCGGTCGATGTTGGGCGTCTTGTAACCCATCATGCCCTGGTTGTAGGCGCTGATGTTCCAGTAGCCGACGTCGTCGCCCCACAGGATCAGGATGTTCGGGGGCCGGGCATTCGTCTGGGCCCTGGCCAAGGTGCCCGGACTGATCGAAGCCAGGCTGGCTGCGCCGAAGAGCGCGACACCGCTGAGCAGCAGGTCGCGACGCCTCATGGTCACGCTTTCCTCTGGGCCACGGCAGAGGTCTCCTTGCACTTTACCGGTCATCGCTCGCTCCTCTTCTCGACCTCGGTGAAAGGCCAAAGCGGACCGGCCAGTCGCGACGAGGTTCCAATTCCAAGGATCGTGCCGCCAGTCACGCAAGGCCACTACTCAGAAAGTGCAGTAGCCAGCCAAAAGCCGCAAAAAATGCAAAAAGTTCGCTCGGCAGAACAGTTCGGGCTTGTTTCAACCGCTGCTAGACCTTCAGCCAGGCAACCGCCGCAGCGACTTGCTGTGCCCGCCAGGAGCGAACCGCTACACCTTCCTCACGCAGGATCGCCGCCACCCAGGCGACCGGCCGATTCACTCGACGGCCGTGAACGATTGCCACACGCACCATCTGTTTAGCCGCGGTGCGCAGCGCCGCAATGCACTCCTCTTTCGGAGTCGAAAAATCCCAGCTGCCGATCTCTAGCCAGTCGAAAAGGCTCAGCTTCGCATCGCTTGGATCGCCATCGGCGATCGCCGCCGCGATGGCGATGAGCGTACCGTGGGTCAACGTCCCGGAAAGTCGCACTTTGACGATACCGTCTTCGACCGTGGAGGTGATGCTCGTCATCG
>JBEVEP010000390.1:0-13113 GCA_040512755.1 Mesorhizobium sp. | reverse complement strand
CTGCGGTCAAGGCCTCGAAGGGCGGCGCGGTTGAGTTCCGTGTCGAGAAGGCAGGCATCATTCACGCCGGTGTTGGCAAGGCTTCCTTCGACGCCAAGGCGATCGAAGAGAACGTCCGTGCCTTCGCCGATGCCGTGATCAAGGCCAAGCCTACGGGCGCCAAGGGCAACTACGTCAAGAAGGTGTCGGTCACCACGACGATGGGCCCGGGCCTCAAGGTCGATATCGCGACGCTCTCAGCGTCGTGATGTGAAAGTTTCGAATCAGGCTTTAAAAGCCTGATTCGGTGAAGAATTCCGAACCGAAAGGTTTGGATTCCGGAGGCCGGAAGGGCTCCGGATATCCTGTCCGAGATTGCAGGCGGCTCGCCTTAATTCAATTGGGCCTGCATGAGACGGGTGAAGACCCGACAAAGGGGCGCAAGCTCCGATGAAAGGTTCGAACCGTGTTTGCCTTTTGTCTGCGCGCCGGAACTTCCGGCGTGGCGAAAGGGGACAGGATCCTCGAGCGCCGTTCGGGTGATCCACATGCTGGATAACCCGACCGGCAAAAGGCAACCCGGCAGCCATTCTGGATAGATGGCTGCCAACTGGAGATAGGCAGTGGACAGAGCGGAAAAACGCGAACTCGTCACGGGCCTGAATGAGGCGTTCTCAAACGCTGGTTCAGTCGTCGTGGCCCACTACGCCGGAATCACCGTCGCGCAAATGAATGACCTTCGGTCAAAAATGCGCGCTGCCGGTGGAACCGTCAAAGTCGCGAAGAACCGTCTCGCCAAAATCGCTCTTCAGGGCACGGATTCCGAGCGCATGCAGGTTCTGTTCAAGGGACAGACCCTGATTGCTTACTCGGACGATCCGGTTGCGGCGCCGAAGGTCGCGTCCGATTTCGCCAAGGCGAATGACAAGCTTGTCATTCTCGGTGGCGCAATGGGGGCGACCGCTCTCGATGCTGATGGTGTGAAGGCTCTTGCCACCCTACCGTCGCTCGACGAGCTGCGCGCCAAGATCGTCGGCATGATCGTCACGCCGGCAACCCGGATCGCCCAGGTCGTCAACGCCCCGGCAGCTCAGCTTGCCCGCGTTTTCGGCGCCTATGCCCGGAAGGACGAGGCGGCATGAGGCCGTTCCTCGCTGTCACCAAACATGTGTTCGAACTTTTGAAGGAAATGAAAAATGGCTGATCTCGCAAAGATCGTAGACGACCTGTCGAGCCTCACCGTCCTCGAGGCGGCTGAGTTGTCGAAGCTTCTGGAAGAAAAGTGGGGCGTTTCCGCCGCTGCTCCGGTGGCCGTTGCTGCCGCCGGTGGCGCTGGTGGCGCTGCTGCTGCTCCGGTCGAGGAAAAGACCGAATTCGACGTCATCCTCACCGATGCCGGCGCCCAGAAGATCAACGTGATCAAGGAAGTCCGCGCCATCACCGGTCTCGGCCTCAAGGAAGCCAAGGACCTGGTTGAAGGCGCTCCGAAGCCGGTCAAGGAAGGCGCTTCCAAGGCCGACGCCGAGAAGATCAAGGCCCAGCTCGAAGCAGCCGGCGCCAAGGTCGACCTGAAGTAAGCATGCGCGCTACCGGCGGACGGCGATGCCGTCTGCCGGTTTCGCGGTTCGATTGGTACGAGAACCTCTTTCCCGAGAGCCGAAAGCGGCTCTCAGGAAACGGGTTTTCTCCCGTTTTGGATGGACCGCCGGTTGCGGCGGTCATGAGTTGCAAGGCGAGCCCGGCGGGGCGCGCCCCAAGAGAGCTAGCCAAGGAGCGACGATGGCCCAGACCCAGACTTTCAATGGCCGCAGACGCGTACGCAAATTCTTCGGAAAGATTCCGGAAGTTGCGGAGATGCCGAACCTGATCGAGGTTCAGAAGGCATCTTATGACCAGTTCCTGATGGTGGAGGAGCCCAAGGGTGGGCGTCCTGATGAAGGACTGCAGGCCGTTTTCAAGTCTGTCTTCCCGATTTCCGACTTCTCCGGCGCGTCGATGCTGGAATTCGTCAAGTACGAATTCGAAGCGCCGAAGTTCGACGTTGACGAGTGCCGCCAGCGCGACCTGACCTATGCGGCGCCGCTCAAGGTGACACTTCGCCTGATCGTGTTCGATCTGGACGAGGACACTGGCGCGAAGTCGATCAAGGATATCAAGGAGCAGGACGTCTACATGGGCGATATGCCGCTCATGACGTCGAACGGCACCTTCATCATCAACGGCACGGAGCGCGTTATCGTCTCCCAGATGCATCGCTCGCCGGGCGTCTTCTTCGACCATGACAAGGGTAAGTCGCATTCGTCGGGCAAGCTGCTCTTCGCGGCCCGCGTCATTCCTTATCGAGGCTCCTGGCTCGACATCGAGTTCGACTCGAAGGATGTCGTGCATGCCCGCATCGATCGCCGCCGCAAGATCCCCGTCACGTCGCTTCTTATGGCGCTCGGCATGGACGGTGAGGAGATCCTCTCCACCTTCTACAACAAGATCACCTACAAGCGCGCCGGCGACCATTGGCGCATTCCCTTCAACGTGGATCGTTTCCGCGGCCTTAAGGCGGTGGGCGACCTGGTCGATGCGGACACCGGGGAAGTTGTCGTCGAGGGCGGCAAGAAGATCACCGCGCGCCAGGCCAAGCAGTTGGCCGAGAAGGGCCTGAAGGCGATCAAGGCGACCGACGACGATCTTTTCGGCAGCTATCTCGCAGAGGACATCGTCAACTACGCGACCGGCGAGATCTATCTCGAGGCCGGCGACGAGATCGACGAGAAGACCCTCAAGGTTCTGCTGGGAACCGGCGAAGACGAAATCCAGATCCTCGACATCGACCATGTCAATGTCGGCGCCTACATCCGCAACACGCTTGCGGTCGACAAGAATGAGGGCCGGCAGGACGCGTTGTTCGATATCTATCGCGTGATGCGTCCGGGTGAGCCGCCGACGCTGGAAACCGCGGAAGCGATGTTCAACTCGCTGTTCTTCGACAGCGAGCGCTACGACCTGTCCGCTGTCGGTCGCGTCAAGATGAACATGCGTCTTGAACTCGACGCCGAGGACACCGTCCGCGTGCTGCGCAAGGAGGATATCCTTGCGGTGGTCAAGACGCTGGTCGAACTGCGCGACGGCAAGGGCGAGATCGACGATATCGACAACCTCGGCAACCGCCGCGTCCGCTCTGTGGGCGAGCTCATGGAGAACCAGTACCGCGTCGGTCTGTTGCGCATGGAGCGCGCGATCAAGGAGCGTATGTCCTCGATCGAAATCGACACGGTCATGCCGCAGGACCTGATCAACGCGAAGCCCGCGGCTGCCGCTGTGCGCGAGTTCTTCGGCTCGTCCCAGTTGTCGCAGTTCATGGACCAGACCAACCCGCTGTCGGAGATCACGCACAAGCGTCGTCTGTCGGCTCTTGGACCGGGCGGTCTGACCCGCGAGCGCGCCGGCTTCGAGGTGCGCGACGTGCACGTCACCCACTACGGCCGCATCTGCCCGATTGAAACGCCGGAAGGTCCGAACATCGGCCTTATCAACAGCCTCGCCACGTTCGCGCGGGTCAACAAATACGGCTTTATCGAAAGCCCGTACCGCAAGATCGTCGACGGCAAGGTGACCGAAGACGTGGTCTATCTGTCGGCCATGGAAGAGGCGAAGCACTACGTCGCTCAAGCCAATGCCGAGCTCGACAAGAGCGGCCGGTTCACGGAAGAGTTCGTGATCTGCCGGCATGCGGGCGAAGTGATGATGGCTCCGCGCGAAAACGTCGACCTGATGGACGTTTCGCCGAAGCAGATGGTCTCGGTCGCCGCGGCGCTCATTCCGTTCCTCGAGAACGACGACGCCAACCGCGCGCTGATGGGCTCGAACATGCAGCGCCAGGCCGTACCGCTGGTGCGCGCGGAGGCGCCGTTCGTCGGCACCGGCATGGAACCGATCGTGGCGCGCGACTCCGGCGCTGCGATTGGCGCTCGCCGCACCGGCGTGGTCGATCAGGTCGATGCGACGCGTATCGTCATTCGCGCGACCGAAGAACTCGATCCGTCGAAGTCCGGCGTCGACATCTACCGGCTGATGAAGTTCCAGCGCTCGAACCAGAACACCTGCATCAACCAGCGTCCGCTAGTGAAAGTCGGTGACCGCATCGAGAAGGGCGACATCATTGCTGACGGCCCGTCGACGGATCTCGGCGATCTGGCGCTCGGCCGCAACGTGCTGGTCGCGTTCATGCCGTGGAATGGCTACAACTACGAGGACTCGATCCTTCTGTCAGAGCGTATCGTCGCCGACGATGTGTTCACCTCCATCCACATCGAGGAATTCGAGGTGATGGCGCGCGACACGAAGCTCGGACCGGAGGAAATCACGCGCGATATTCCGAACGTGTCGGAAGAGGCGTTGAAGAACCTCGACGAAGCCGGCATCGTTTACATCGGCGCGGAAGTGCAACCGGGCGATATCCTGGTCGGCAAGATCACGCCGAAGGGCGAAAGCCCGATGACGCCGGAAGAAAAGCTCTTGCGCGCGATCTTTGGCGAGAAGGCGTCCGATGTCCGCGACACGTCCATGCGCATGCCGCCCGGCGCTTTCGGCACTGTCGTCGAAGTGCGCGTCTTTAATCGCCACGGCGTGGAGAAGGACGAGCGCGCTATGGCGATCGAGCGCGAGGAAATCGAGCGTCTCGCCAAGGACCGTGACGACGAGCAGGCGATCCTCGACCGCAACGTCTACAGCCGCCTCGCGGACATGCTGGCAGGCAAGGAGGCGATCGCGGGGCCGAAGGGCTTCAAGAAGGGCACGACGCTGTCCAAGGATGTCCTGGACGACTATCCGCGCTCGCAGTGGTGGCAGTTTGCCGTCGAGAATGAGAAGCTCCAGAGCGAACTCGAGGCTCTGCGCGGTCAGTACGACGATTCCAAGAAGGCGCTTGAGCAGCGCTTCATGGACAAGGTCGAAAAGGTGCAGCGCGGCGACGAGATGCCGCCCGGCGTCATGAAGATGGTCAAGGTCTTCGTCGCTGTGAAGCGCAAGATGCAGCCCGGCGACAAGATGGCCGGCCGTCACGGCAACAAGGGCGTCGTGTCCAAGATCGTTCCTGTCGAAGACATGCCGTTCCTGGAAGACGGCACGCATGCGGACATCGTGCTGAACCCTCTGGGCGTGCCGAGCCGCATGAATGTCGGTCAGATTCTTGAAACGCATCTCGGGTGGGCGTGCACCGGCATGGGCAGAAAGATCGGCGAGCTGATCGATGCCTACAAGGCGGGCGGCGACATCAAGCCGTTGCGCACGACGATCGAGGATCTGATCCCGAACAACGACCGCAATGAGCCGGTGCGCAACTATGACGACGAGTCGATCCTTCGCCTCGGCGAGCAGATGAAGCGCGGCGTCTCGGTCGCAACGCCGGTGTTCGACGGTGCGCACGAGGTCAACATCAACGAGATGCTGACCGAGGCGGGCCTCCACACCAGCGGTCAGTCGACGCTCTATGACGGCCGCACGGGCGAGCCGTTTGATCGCAAGGTGACGATGGGCTATATCTACATGCTCAAGTTGCATCACCTGGTGGACGACAAGATCCACGCGCGTTCGATCGGCCCGTACAGCCTGGTCACCCAGCAGCCGCTGGGCGGCAAGGCGCAGTTCGGCGGCCAGCGTTTCGGCGAGATGGAGGTCTGGGCGCTGGAAGCGTATGGCGCCGCCTATACGTTGCAGGAGATGCTGACTGTGAAGTCGGACGACGTGGCAGGCCGTACCAAGGTCTACGAGGCCATCGTTCGCGGCGACGACACGTTCGAAGCAGGCATTCCGGAGAGTTTCAACGTTCTCGTCAAGGAGATGCGTTCGCTGGGCCTCAATGTCGAGCTCGAGAACACGCGCGTCGAGGAAACTCCGACGCGTCTGCCAGACGCGGCAGAATAAGGCACCGCGCGCCGCGAAGGAATCGCTCCTTTGCGGCGCTGCTACCCAATTCATTGGCCGGCACGCGGCCGATCAATGGACCCGGCAGGTGGGGCGCGTTGCGCCGGCTGAGACGGGTCGCCAAAGGGCAGAATGCCCTTGAGGTTTCGAGAAGGGGTCGTTTGACCCCGTAAAGGAGAACGGCATGAACCAAGAGGTCATGAATCTTTTCAATCCTCAGGCGCCGGCACAGGTGTTCGATTCGATCCGGATCTCGCTCGCCAGCCCCGACAAGATTCTGTCCTGGTCGTTCGGCGAAATCAAAAAGCCGGAAACGATCAACTACCGCACCTTCAAGCCGGAGCGTGACGGTTTGTTCTGCGCGCGTATTTTCGGTCCCATCAAGGACTACGAGTGCCTGTGCGGTAAATACAAGCGCATGAAGTACAAGGGCGTTATCTGCGAAAAGTGCGGCGTCGAGGTCACGCTGTCGCGCGTTCGCCGTGAGCGCATGGGCCATATCGAACTCGCCGCTCCCGTCGCCCACATCTGGTTTCTGAAGTCGCTGCCGTCGCGTATCGGCACGCTGCTCGACATGACGCTCAAGGATATCGAGCGCGTTCTTTACTTCGAAAACTACATCGTCACTGAGCCCGGCCTGACTGCCCTGAAGGAGAACCAGCTCCTTTCGGAGGAAGAGTATTTGATGGCCGTCGATGAGTACGGCGAGGATTCCTTCACCGCCATGATCGGCGCCGAGGCGATCCACGACCTTCTCGCTGGCATGGACCTCGAGCGGATTGCGGGTGATCTGCGCTCCGAACTCGCTTCAACCACGTCAGAGCTGAAGCAGAAGAAGCTCCTGAAACGGCTTAAGGTCGTCGAGAACTTCATCGAATCCGGCAACCGTCCGGAATGGATGATCATGAAGATCGTGCCGGTCATCCCGCCGGACCTGCGTCCGCTGGTTCCGCTGGATGGCGGCCGCTTTGCCACTTCGGACCTGAATGATCTTTATCGCCGCGTCATCAACCGCAACAACCGTTTGAAGCGGCTGATCGAACTCAGGGCTCCTGGCATCATTATCCGCAACGAGAAGCGCATGCTTCAGGAGGCCGTCGACGCGCTGTTTGACAACGGCCGCCGCGGCCGCGTCATCACCGGCGCGAACAAGCGCCCGCTGAAGTCGCTCAGCGACATGCTCAAGGGCAAGCAGGGCCGCTTCCGTCAGAACCTGCTCGGCAAGCGCGTCGACTATTCCGGCCGTTCGGTGATTGTGACCGGCCCGGAACTCAAGCTGCACCAGTGCGGCCTGCCGAAGAAGATGGCGCTGGAACTGTTCAAGCCCTTCATCTACGCCCGTCTCGACGCGAAGGGTTATTCCTCGACCGTCAAGCAGGCGAAGAAGCTGGTCGAAAAAGAGAAGCCGGAAGTCTGGGACATCCTCGACGAGGTGATCCGTGAGCATCCGGTTCTCTTGAACCGGGCGCCGACGCTGCACCGTCTCGGCATCCAGGCGTTCGAGCCGATCCTCATCGAAGGCAAGGCGATCCAGCTCCATCCGCTGGTCTGCACGGCCTTTAACGCTGACTTCGACGGTGACCAGATGGCGGTCCACGTGCCGCTGTCGCTCGAGGCGCAGCTCGAAGCCCGCGTGCTGATGATGTCGACCAACAACATCCTGCATCCGGCCTCCGGCGCACCGATCATCGTGCCGTCGCAGGACATGGTTCTCGGTCTGTACTATCTCTCGATCGTCAACCAGAACGAGCCGGGCGAGGGGATGGTGTTTGCCGACATGGGCGAGCTGCAGCACGCTCTCGAAACCAAGGCGGTGACGCTCCACGCCAAGATTCGCGGCCGTTTCAGGACCGTGGATGCCGAAGGCAAGCCGGTGTCGAAGATCCATGATACGACGCCGGGCCGCATGATCATCGGCGAACTGCTGCCGAAAAATCATAACGTGCCGTTCGACACCGCCAACCAGGAGATGACCAAGAAGAACATCTCCAAGATGATCGACACGGTCTATCGCCATTGCGGTCAGAAAGAGACGGTCATCTTCTGCGATCGCATCATGGCCCTTGGCTTCGCGCATGCCTGCCGCGCCGGCATTTCGTTCGGCAAGGACGACATGCTCATCCCGGCCGCCAAGGAGAAGCTCGTTGCAGAGACCGAGGCGCTCGCGAAGGAATACGAGCAGCAATACAATGACGGCCTGATCACTCAGGGCGAAAAGTACAACAAGGTGGTCGACGCCTGGGCCAAGTGCTCGGAAAAGGTCGCCGATGAGATGATGGGCCGCATCAAGGCGGTCGAGTTCGATGATGGTGGCCGTCAGAAGCCGATGAACTCGATCTACATGATGTCGCACTCCGGTGCGCGCGGTTCGCCGACCCAGATGCGTCAGCTTGCCGGTATGCGCGGCCTGATGGCCAAGCCGTCGGGTGAGATCATCGAAACGCCGATCATCTCGAACTTCAAGGAAGGCCTTACCGTTCTTGAGTACTTCAACTCGACGCACGGCGCCCGCAAAGGTCTGGCCGACACTGCGCTGAAGACGGCGAACTCGGGTTACCTGACGCGTCGTCTTGTCGACGTGGCGCAGGACTGCATCGTGACCACGTCGGACTGCGGCACCGATAAGGGCCTCACCATGCAGCCGATCGTCGACGCAGGCCAGGTGGTTGCGTCGCTCGGTCAGCGTGTCCTTGGTCGTACGTCGCTCGATGCGATCCTGCATCCGCTTACGGGTGAAGTCATCGTCGAGGCCGGCCGTCTGATCGACGAACGCGATGTGGACGCGATCGAGAAAGCCAGCATTCAGTCGGTGCGCATCCGCTCGGCTCTGACCTGCGAGGTCAGGACAGGCGTCTGCGCGATCTGCTACGGCCGCGATTTGGCCCGCGGTACGCCGGTCAACATCGGCGAGGCTGTCGGCGTCATCGCCGCGCAGTCCATCGGCGAGCCCGGCACGCAGCTCACCATGCGTACCTTCCACATGGGCGGCACGGCGCAGGTCGTCGACCAGTCCTTCCTGGAAGCGTCGTATGAGGGCACGGTGCAGATCCGCAACCGCAATGTCGTGCGCAACTCCGACGGGCATCTCGTGGTGATGGGCCGCAACATGGCGATCCTGATCCTCGACGAAGCCGGCAAGGAGCGCGCCACGCATCGCGTCACCTATGGTTCGCGTGTCTATGCGGACGACGGGGACAAGGTGAAGCGCGGTCAGCGTATCGCCGAATGGGATCCGTACACCCGCCCGATCATGACCGAAGTCGAAGGCAACGTCACGTTCGAGGATCTCGTGGATGGCATCTCCATTCAGGAGACCGCCGACGAGTCGACTGGCATCACCAAGCGCGAAGTCATCGACTGGCGCTCGACACCGCGTGGTTCGGACCTCAAGCCGGCGATGACCGTTCTCGATGCAAGGGGCAAGGTCGCAAAGCTGTCGAAGGGCGGCGATGCGCGCTTCATGCTCTCGGTCGAGGCGATCCTTTCGGTCGAGCCGGGCGCCCATGTGAAGCCGGGCGACGTGCTGGCCCGTATCCCGATGGAAAGCGCCAAGACGAAGGACATCACCGGCGGTCTGCCTCGTGTTGCCGAGCTCTTCGAGGCGCGCCGTCCGAAGGATCATGCCATCATCGCCGAGATCGACGGCACCATCCGGTTCGGGCGCGATTACAAGAACAAGCGCCGCATCATCATCGAGCCGCATGATGAGCAAGTCGAGCCGGTTGAGTATCTGATCCCGAAGGGCAAGCCGTTCCATCTCCAGGACGGCGACGCGATCGAGAAGGGCGACTACATCCTCGACGGCAACCCGGCGCCGCACGACATTCTGGCGATCAAGGGCGTGGAAGCGCTGGCTTCCTATCTCGTGAACGAAATCCAGGAAGTCTACCGGTTGCAGGGCGTTCTGATCAACGACAAGCACATCGAGGTGATTGTTCGCCAGATGCTGCAGAAGGTCGAGATCACGGAGCAGGGCGATTCGAACTACATTCCGGGCGATCATGTCGACGTGATCGAGCTGGAAGAGGTGAACGAGCGTCTGGCCGAGGACGGCAAGAAGCCGGCCGCCGGCGAGCCGGTGCTGCTCGGCATCACCAAAGCCTCGCTGCAGACGCCGTCCTTCATCTCGGCCGCTTCCTTCCAGGAGACGACCCGAGTGCTCACCGAGGCTGCGGTTGCCGGCAAGACCGACATGCTGCAGGGGCTGAAGGAAAACGTCATCGTTGGCCGTCTGATCCCAGCTGGCACCGGCGGCACGATGAGCCAGATCCGGCGCATCGCCACGGCTCGCGACGAGCTGATCCTCGAAGAGCGCCGCAAGGCATCCGGCGCCGAAACGGCCGATGCGATGCTTGCCGACATGTCGAGCGCCGCTCAGTAACAGCGGCCGAGAAGTCAAACGAAGCCGCCGGCGACCCCGGCGGCTTTTTTGCAGAGTAGTTCGCTGGTCGGCTTGCCGCATCCTGTTGACAGGCTTTGCCCCTCCTTAAAGGCCCGTCGCGCCGAAACGGATTCATGCGACGGGCTTTAAGCTATTTACTTGTGCATGTCGTTATCCCAAAACCGCTGCGCACTTTTGGGCGACATGCACTTGCCAGCCACTGATTTCAAGTTGACAGAGTATCCATATGGATACAAGATAACATGATTGAACTTGTCAAAACGGATAGGTTCGAGGCGTGGCTTACGGGTCTCAAGGACAAGAGGGCTGTCGCTCGAATCGTGACGCGACTGGATATGGCCGAGGCAGGGAACTTCGGCGATTGCGGACCAGTCGGAGAAGGCGTTTCCGAAATGAGGATCCACTGCGGTCCCGGTTATCGCATCTACTACAAAGGCAAGGTGATGTCGTGTATTTGCTCCTCATCGGAGGCGACAAGTCGAGCCAAAAGAAAGATATCAAACTCGCCCTTTCCATAGCTAAAGAGATAGGAAAGCAACGATCATGATTGAATTCTCTGCGTATGACACGGCCGATTACCTCGTCGACGATGAAACTATTGCCGAATATCTAACAGCTGTTCTTGAAGAGAACGACCCTGAATTGTTCGTTGCTGCCCTTGGAAAGATCGCTAAAGCTCGCGGCATGGCCGAAATTGCGAAAAAGGCTGGTCTGGGGCGAGAGAGCTTGTACAAGGCTTTGAAACCCGGCTCCAAGCTTCGCTATGAGACCGTGCAGAAAATCACGACAGCCCTTGGCGTCAAGATCACCTTTCAGCCCGCCGCATAGTCGACGACGGAGGGGCTATACGATCAAAGCTGCCTGGCGCAATCGGCGGCTTTTTTGCTGAAAGGCGCGGGTTCTCAGCTATCGGCTGAGCGCCGTTCTGATTTTCGTGGCATTTGCCGCGAGAACTTCCGGCTTTTCGATCGGCCCGGCAGGGGGCTTCAGGGCGACGCCCGCGAAGCGCGGCATGACATGCACATGGAGGTGGAAAACCTCCTGGCCGCCAGCCCGTTCATTGAACTGCTGGATCGTCACCCCGTCGGCCTGAAAAGCCTTCACCACGGCGCGGGCAATCTTCTGGGTCGTGGCGATCACGGCGGCGAGGCTCTGCGTGTCTATGTCGAGAATGTTGCGTGCCGGACTCTTCGGCATCACGAGGCAGTGGCCTTCGCCGCGCGGCATGATGTCCATCACCACGAGCGTGTCGGCGTCCTCGTAGAGCTTATGCGCCGGCAGTTCACCACGCAGGATCTTGGCGAAAACATTGCTGTTGTCGTAGGCGGGAGTAGTCATCATCACCTCGTAAGCATGCGATCCGAGTATAGTCTCGGTCGATCCCGTTGCCGTCAACCCGGCATGGGCGACGTTCGGAACTGCACGAATATCCGGTCTCGGGAATGGATAATGCAAAGACGCAATGCCTTGCTGCATGGCAGAAGGGCTGGGCGCCGAGCCGGGTTATTCCTTCAAGGGCTCATCATCGGCCTGAAGCGGTCCGCGCCGGAATGGGCCGTGCCTTTCGAGATATTCTCCGACATGCGCGACGTCGCGCCGCTCGTGCTGAAGATAGTCCGCGATCGCTTTCCTCAATCCGGGATGGGCAATGTAGTGGGCGGACTGCATGGTCACCGGCATGTAGCCCCGCGCCAGCTTGTGCTCACCTTGCGCGCCCGCTTCGACGGTCCTCAGCTTCCTGTGTATGGCGAAGTCGATAGCCTGATGATAGCAGACCTCGAAATGAAGGAAGGGGTGGTCCTCGATGCACCCCCAGTTCCGGCCGTAGAGTGCATCGGAACCGATGAAGTTGATCGCTCCGGCGATGTAGCGGCCCGCCCGCTTCGCCATCACCAGCAGGATGTCGTCTCGCATCCGTTCTCCGACCAGCGAGAAGAAGCGCCGATTGAGGTAGGGGCGTCCCCATTTCCGGCCGCCGGTATCCATGTAAAAGGCGAAGAAGTCGTCCAACACAGACTCGGTGAGGTCGCTTCCGGTCAACCAGTCGATGGTGATGCCGTCGGCCAGCGCCTCGCGCCGTTCCCTTTTCAGGGCTTTGCGCTTGCGGGATGCCAGCGTGGACAGAAAGTCTTCGTAGCTCCCGTAGTTTTCATTGAAAAAGTGGAACTGCTGGTCCGTTCGGCGCAGAAATCCGGCGTTCGCCAGTGCTGCCATGTCCGGTGGCTGTGCGAAAGTCACGTGCGCTGACGAAACGCCAAGACGGTCCGTCACGGCCTTCAGGCCCGAAGCCAGCGCAGCCTTCAGCACATCCTGGTCGATACTGTTTCGTCGGTGGAGCAGGCGGGGACCGGTCACGGGCGTGAAGGGAACAGAAACCTGCAGTTTGGGATAATAGCGGCCGCCGGCGCGTTCGAATGCATCGGCCCAGCCGTGATCGAAAACATATTCGCCCTGGCTATGCGACTTGACATAGCAAGGCACGGCGCCGAGCAGCGTGCCGTCTGGCACCTCCAAACGCAAATGGTGTCCCTGCCAGCCGGTCCGGCCAATGGCGCAGCCGGACTCCTCCAGTGCACTCAAGAAAGAAAATGAAAGGAATGGGTTATACCCGTTTTCGAAATCTTCGCGCGATGTACCCGCAAGGCCGGCCCATTCGCTTTCGGTGAACGCGCCGATACTGGCGGCGCCGCGGACGGCGAAGTCGCCGGCCGCCCTTTGTGAACTCCCATCCTTACTGTCTTTCATGGGCCTTAGATAGTTCCTCGGCCGCAAGGCGCAAAATCACATCGCCGTCACGAGGTTAGTACAGGCTCGGG
>JBEVEP010000375.1:0-4554 GCA_040512755.1 Mesorhizobium sp. | reverse complement strand
TGTTAAAATATAATTTTTTTTTTTTTTGTTTTTTTTTTTTTTCGTTTTTCGTTGTTTGTTTTATATATTTAATCTTGCTAATTTATAAACCACGACACTAGTGAGTTCGCCGCGAATCCAGTTGCGCGCTGGCCCGTTCGCCGCTAGTGAGAAGGACATGACGATGGTTTCAAACGCGATGCTTTGGTGGTGGGCCTGCTGACAGCGGCCGACGAGAGCGCGTGCGCGTGTGAAAGTTAGGATGGCCGCAGCGGAGTTCCGGGCGGCCATTCGTTTTTTCAAGTGCTTTCCGGCTCCGCGGGCGGGAAACGGAGGGGAGACGGGAATGACGGTCGAAGTGCTTGAAAACGGAGCCGAAAGGTTCGTGACCGCCGGCGGGGTCGCCGTGACGCGACAGCGCCACGACACGGCCTACCACGGGGCGATCGAAACCTACATAGACGGGCTCGATACGCGCCGCGGTGCGGTTTTTTCATCGAATTACGAATACCCTGGACGTTATACGCGCTGGGACACGGCCATCATCGACCCGCCGGTCGTCATTAGTGCCCGGGCCCGATCAATGAAGATCGAGGCGATGAACCTGCGCGGCGAGATCCTGCTGGCCTTGATCGGCAAGGCGGTCGCGAACCTGAAAGAGGTTTCGGTTTTGGAGACCTCGAAGCGCCTCATCCGGCTCGAGGTGGCAAAGCCTGGCCGGGTCTTCACCGAAGAGGAGCGGTCGCGTGTTCCATCGGTGTTTACGGTTCTGCGCGCGATCACCAGCCTTTTCAGGACAGATCAGGATTCCAATCTCGGCCTCTACGGGGCTTTCGGCTATGATCTGGCCTTCCAGTTCGATCCGGTGGACCATGTTCTCGAGCGAAAGGTGAGCCAGCGCGATCTCGTGCTATTCCTGCCAGATGAAATCCTCGTCGTGGATCACTATTCCGCCAAGGCCTGGCATGACCGCTATGACTATGCCGGGGAGGGGCTTTCGACAGAAGACCTGCCGCGAGAACGTACGGAAGAGGCTTTCAAGCCCGCTGACCGCATTTTGCCGCGCGGCGACCACACCCCAGGCGAATATGCAAGGCTGGTGGAAAAGGCCAAGGAAAGTTTCCGCCGCGGCGATCTCTTCGAAGTCGTGCCGGGCCAACTCTTCTATGAGCGTTGCGAGAGTGCGCCGTCGGATATCTCCCGGCGGCTGAAGACGATCAATCCGTCGCCCTATTCCTTCTTCATCAATCTTGGCGAAGGCGAGTATCTCATCGGCGCATCGCCGGAGATGTTTGTCCGCGTCAACGGCCGCCGGGTCGAGACCTGTCCGATCTCCGGGACGATCAAGCGCGGCGAGGATGCGATTTCGGATTCCGAGCAGATCCTGAAGCTCCTCAATTCCAAGAAGGATGAGTCCGAGCTGACCATGTGTTCGGATGTCGACCGCAACGATAAGAGCAGGGTGTGCGAGCCGGGTTCGGTACGGGTCATCGGCCGCCGCCAGATCGAGATGTACTCACGGCTCATCCACACTGTCGACCATATCGAGGGCCGGCTGCGCGACGGGATGGACGCATTCGACGCGTTTCTCAGCCATGCCTGGGCGGTAACGGTGACGGGTGCGCCGAAACTCTGGGCGATGCGTTTCATCGAAGCCAATGAGAAGAGCCCCCGTGCCTGGTATGGCGGGGCGATCGGCATGGTGCACTTCAATGGCGATCTTAATACGGGCCTGACACTCAGGACCATTCGCATAAAGGATGGGATCGCGGAGGTTCGCGCCGGGGCCACGTTGCTTTATGATTCAGTGCCAGAAGAAGAAGAGGCAGAGACCGAGTTGAAAGCGTCCGCCATGCTCTCCGCCATTCGGGACGCCCGCGCCAGCAATGCAGCAGCCGAGGAGCGTCAGACCGCGCGCGTGGGCGAGGGAGTAAACATCCTGCTCGTCGACCATGAGGATTCATTCGTCCATACGCTCGCAAACTATTTCCGCCAGACGGGCGCAAATGTCTCTACCGTTCGCACCCCCGTAGCGGAGGAGTTGTTCGACCGTCTGAAGCCTGATCTCGTCGTGTTGTCTCCGGGGCCCGGCACGCCGACGGACTTCGATTGCGCGGCGACGATCAAGAAGGCGCGCAGCCGCGACCTGCCGATCTTTGGCGTCTGCCTTGGCTTGCAGGCGCTCGCCGAAGCCTATGGCGGTGAGCTTCGGCAGCTCCATATACCGATGCATGGCAAGCCCTCACGCATCCGCGTATCAAAGCCCGGCATCATCTTCTCCGGTCTGCCCAAGGAAGTCACCGTCGGCCGGTACCATTCGATCTTCGCGGATCCGGTACGCCTGCCAGAGGGTTTCATCGTCACCGCGGAAACGGAGGATGGGATCATTATGGCCTTTGAGCACAAGAAGGAGCCGATTGCGGCGGTCCAGTTCCATCCTGAGTCCATTATGACGCTCGGCCACAATGCCGGCATGCGCATGATCGAGAACGTCGTGGCGCACATGCCGCGAAAGGCCAAGGACAAGGCGGCGTGAAGGCATCTGCTCTCCCACCTTCCCCCTTGTGGGAAGGGCGGGGTGGTGAAGCTTGGGGCCCAACCGTCTCTACCCCCGCCCCGCTCCGCTTCGCGGATCGACCCTCCCCGCCAGGGGGAGGGTAGGCCGCCATGACTTCCAAACAGAAGGTCGCGGCGCTCGCCGCCTGGTCGATCGTCATCGCCTTTGCGGTGCTATTGCTCAAGGCCGTCGCCTGGTGGCTTACCGGGTCGGTCGCGCTGTTTTCGGACGCGCTGGAATCCATCGTCAACGTGATCGCCTCGGGCGCGGCCCTCTATGCAATTCGCTTGAGCCATAAGCCTGCCGACCAGGACCATCCTTTCGGCCATCATAAAGCGGAATATTTCTCGGCCGTGCTGGAGGGCGTGCTTATCGTGGTGGCGGCGCTGCTCATCCTGAATGAGGTCTGGCGCGCCTGGCAGTCGCCGGTCGTACTGGATCAGCCCTGGACCGGTCTGGCAGTCAACGGTTTCGCGTCGGTGGTCAACGGGGCTTGGGCGCTGGTTCTGCTTCGAACCGGACGTGCGGAACGCTCCCCGGCGCTGATCGCCGACGGAAAACACATCATGACCGACGTCGTCACTTCGGTCGGCGTCATTGTCGGGCTTGCAGCAGCGGTTCTCACGGGCTGGACGGTGCTCGATCCTCTGCTGGCCCTCATCGTGGCAGGCAACATCCTTTGGCAGGGGGGAGCGGTGATCGGCTCGTCGGTTGGCGGACTGATGGACAAGGGCGTTGAGCCAGATGAGGCAGCGCGAATCCGCGATATCATCTCCGTCAATTCCAAGGGCGCGCTGGAGGTGCACGATCTCAAGACACGCATTGCTGGCCGTGCCACGTTCATAGAATTCCACCTGGTTGTAGACGCCGACATGAGCGTCGGTGAAAGCCATGTGATCTGTGACCGTATCGAGGACGCTCTGAAAGCGGCGATCCCGAGCGTGCGGGTCACCATTCATGTCGAGCCGGATGATGAGGCGAAGTTGCCCAAAGGCACGACGGCTGTGCCGTTCGCATGACCAAGGCCTCGCCCAGGAATGGGAGATGACCGATCCTTCGCACCCCTCGCCGGGCGGTCCGCTTGCCTCGATGCCGAAAGCGGCGCAGTGGCTTTTCCTCCTGGCTGGCTCAGTGCTTTTGGCCGTCATGCTCGAACTTGCGCAACTGCCCGCGGCACTGCTGATCGGACCGATGCTGGCGGCAATCGCAGCGGGAAGCTATGGCGCGAACATTCGGATCTGGCGGCCTGCCTTTGGCATATCGCAGGCGCTTGTCGGCGTGCTTGTCGCGGGATCGCTGTCGCCGGAAATTTTCTCGTCATTCTTCGCCCGCTGGCCGCTGTTTCTTACAGCGGTGTTGGCCACTGTGGCGGCGTCGAGCTTCCTTGGATACCTGATAAGCCGCTGGAAGATACTGCCGGGAACGACCGCGGTATGGGGCTCGTCGCCGGGCGCCGCCACCGCGATGGTGCTGATGGCGGATGCGTTCGGGGCCGACGCACGGCTGGTGGCCTTTATGCAGTATCTGCGCGTCATCTTCGTCACTGTCGCGGCGGCCATGATCGCTCGCTTATGGGTCGATCCGTCCGGCGTCAGTGTTCCCACCGTATGGTTTCCGCCAATCGAGACAGAGGCATTCGCCGCTACGATCTTGGTTGCGCTTGCAGGTGGCGGGCTCGGCCGTCTCTTGCGGCTGCCGGCGCCCTATTTTCTCGGCGCACTCATCCTCGCTGCGGGTCTTCACCTCGGCGGTCTCGCGGACTTCCAGATCCCTGAATGGCTGCGCGCGATCAGCTACACCTTGATCGGCTGGACGATCGGCCTCAACTTCAATCGGGCGATCCTTCGCCACGCCACGCGTGCTTTGCCGCAGGTCGTTCTTTCGATCCTGGTGCTGATGGCCTTCTGTGGGGGCCTCGCCTTTCTGCTCAGCGCGGAGATGGGTGTCGATCCACTGACGGCCTACCTTGCAACGAGCCCTGGCGGCATGGATTCCGTCGCGATCATCGCGGCGGCTTC
>JBEVEP010000329.1:0-10896 GCA_040512755.1 Mesorhizobium sp. | reverse complement strand
TCTCGACGCAGCAGTGTCAGACGGGCATTCTTGTGAATGTTCATTCGGTCCTCCCGAGAATCGCTGAAGCTTTGACAACCTCAGTCTTCTCGGTTGGGACCGAATGGACAACCTCCTGAAAGCTCACATCTAGAGCGGCGATCCGGTCCCGTCCGGACGCACGCCGCTCTAGCCCTGGTGACCCTCGGCGATGGGCTTCTGATAAGTGAAGCCCATGTCCCATGGGAAATAGATCCATGTGTCCTGGGATACTTCGGTGATGAAAGTATCGACCAGCGGGCGGCCCTTCGGCTTGGCGTAGATGGTGGCGAAATGCGCCTGTGGCATCATCGCGCGAACTATGGCCGCGGTTTTGCCGGTGTCGGTCAGATCGTCAATGATGAGCACGTCCCGTCCCTCGTTTTCGAGCAACGAGGGAGAGACCTCCTTCAGAACATCGAGTTCGCCCTGTTCGACATACTCGTGGTAGGACGCAACGCAGACCGTTTCGATGAGCCGAATGCCGAGTTCGCGCGAGATGATCGCTGCCGGCACCAGACCGCCGCGCGTGATGCACACGATCGCGCGCCAGTTGCCATTAACGCCCGCAAGGCGCCAGGCGAGCGCGCGGGCATCGCGGTGGAATTGATCCCAGGAGACGGGAAAGGCCTTTTCGGGAAGAGACATGGACGGCGCACTCCAGCGCGCCTTTCGGCGCAAAGAAACAAGGAATGCGCGCGGAATTAGCCGGAAAGCCGGTTCCTTGGCAAGACCTGCGTCGGTTGCCCTGTCTAGGGTCTGTGAGGATTCAGGTGACGCCGGCCTGCAAATGGCGGGTTTCTGCGCTTCCGGTACTTACGTACATCAACGTACGCTCCGTTCCGGTTCTCGAAATCCACCATTTTCGGCGCGGCCTGACCTGAATCCCAACAGACCCTAGCGCGACATGAAAGTCGCCACCGGCATCGATTGCAGCAGCGTTCGTGTGACCCCGCCGAACAGGAACTCACGCAGCCAGGAATGGCTATAGGCGCCCATAACGATAAGGTCCGGCTTGGATTCGGCTGCGTGGTTTTCGATGACTGCACCGACCGAGAGGCCTGCCGATCTTTCGTTCACTACGGTCACATGGACGCCATGGCGTCCCAGGGTGGCGGCAATTTCGGAGCCGGCTTCTTCACCGTTGCTTTCACCGTTCTCTTCCGGGTCAACGACGAGGATTTCGATTTCGTCAGCATCCATGATGAAGGGCAGGGCGTCGAATACCGCACGCGCAGCCTCGCGCGAGCCGTTCCACGCGATCAGCACCTTGCGGAAAATGCCGGTGGCCGGGGCGGCGTAAGGGATGAACAGGACCGGGCGGCCCGCCTCGAACAGCAACCCTTCCAGGTTGGCGCTGGAGAGTGACTCGCCGTTCGGGTTGGACTGAACGGCGACGATGAGGTCCGCGCAACGGGCGCTCGATAGCGAGGAGAGGGCGCTGTCGCCCGAAAAGCTCTCCATGCTTCGCCATTCGGCCGAAACGCCTTCGGCAAGGCAACGTGAATTATACCGCTGGCCGAGTTCAGCCGCTCTCTTTTCGTTCCTCTCGCTGCTGATATGGATGAACTCGGCATCCGGGAAGCCCATCGGCGTCGTATAGGATACAGGCATGGCCTCCGCGTGGACGCCGATCACATGGCTTTTGAAATGGTTTGCAATGGGCAGTACGCAGTCCAGCAGGCGGTCTTCATCCTTCTCGCCCTGGACAATGGCAACGATCGTCTTGAACGTCATGACTGGCTCCATCCACCGGCGCTGAGCTTTCTTCGCCTGCGGAGCCAACTATACCACAAGTCGACCGGTTCCCCAGTCGTCCTCGGGAGAGGCCGTCAAGTGGGTTTTGTCAGCACGGACAGCATCGCTTCGACGTCCTCGCGTGCCGCCTCCAGAGCCTCCTGGGTGCGCGCCCTGACAACCAGTTCCGTCCAGAACGTTCCGTCGAGATATTTGGGGTACGAGCCGATAATCGTGTCAGGGTGAGTCTGCTGAATGCTGGCCAGCGGTCCCCCGATCGTGCCCTCGCCGAACGGGCAGTGAATTGTCGCGGAAAGCAGCTTCGCGCCGGTCCTGAGCGTGGGTATGACAGTGTCCAACATGGCCTGGAAGATGGACGGCACGCCGGCCATGACATGGACGTTCCCGATGCGGAACCCCGGCGCCATCGATACGGGATTGACGATATGTTCAGCGCCTTTCGGCATGCGCGCCATGCGCTTGCGGGCATCGGTGAAGTCCATGCCGCGGCTTGCGTAGTGCGCCTCCAGCATCTGATAGGCCTTTGTGTCGTATTCACAGGGAACGCCGAAAGCCTTGGCAATCGAATCGGCCGTGATGTCGTCATGCGTTGGGCCGATGCCTCCGGTCGTGAAGACATAGGTGTAGCGGGCCCTGACGGCATTGACCGCCGCAACGATCGCATCTTCCTCGTCCGGAACGATGCGCACTTCTTTCAGGTCGATGCCGATCGCCGTCATGAGGTCGGCGAGGTGGCCGATATTCTTGTCCTTGGTGCGGCCGGAAAGGATTTCATCGCCGATGACAATCATAGCGGCAGTGACGATATCTGTCATAGGCGATGCTCCAATCTAATGATTGCGTGCTGTATCGCATGATCCTGAGGTGCGGAAAGACTTTCAAGTGGATCGATGCGGATCAGAAGGGGAAACGTCTGGCCGATCGCCCTTGCCGGAAGATCAAAGGCGGCTAAGGTGCGCCGTGTCTATGGTGAGTGAAAGACGTGACATTCATCTCAATCGCGGCCTGGATATTGCTGGCATTGGCCATCGGCGCCGTATTGGTGGCCGCCTATTTCGTCGTTCTCACACGACGGATCGCCGCCGAAGCGGAGCGGATGGTGCCGGCCACCGGCAGGTTCGTTGATGTCGATGGAAACCGCATACACTATGTAGAACAAGGCGAGGGACGTCCGATCCTGTTTGTCCATGGGCTGGGCGCACAGCTTCACCAGTTTCGGCACCCGCTCTTCGGCAAGCTCGACGGCTTTCGCCTGATCGCATTCGATCGGCCGGGTTCCGGCTACTCGACGCATTCGAGAGGTTGGACAGCAAGGCTGACCGAGCAAGCGCGCGTGACCCGGCGCCTCATTGAGGTTCTCGGGTTGGAAAAACCGCTCATCGTCGGTCATTCGTTGGGCGGCCTGATCGCGCTTACGATGGCCATGGAGTTTCCTGGCGCGATCTCCGGCCTTGTTCTTCTTTCGCCTCTGACACGCTACCAGGACACGGTGCCGCCTGAATTCCGGACACTCTACATCCCATCGCCGCTGCGGCGCTGGCTAAGGTCGCAGACCGTCGCTGTTCCTGCCGCACTGAAATATGCGCCTCAGACGCTCGCCTTCGTGTTTTCACCACAGGAGCCGCAGGAGGACTATCCGACTGAAGGCGGTGGCTGGCTTGGGCTGAGGCCTGGCCATGTCTACGCCACGGTGAGCGACTTCACGGCCATCGAACACGATCTGCCAGCCCTGCAGGAGCGTTACGGTGAAATCGCAGTGCCGGCGGGTATCCTTTTCGGAAACCAGGATCGCGTTCTTGACTACCAGCGGCATGGGCTAGGTATGAAAGGCGCCATTCCGGGCCTTGAGATCGAAATTGTCGAAGGCATCGGACACATGCCGCATTATGCGGCAAGCGATCAGGCGGCCGCTTTCATTCGCCGCATCGCCGAGCGTGCCTTTGCAAAGGCAGAAGCATAAAACTCCTCACTGCCGTTCTTCCATCAGGCAGCTCCGCCACAGGCCGAAATCAAAGGTCATCGCGCAAATCGCCGTCACCGTGATCGCGGTCCCGGACCGCCACTCCTGTCTGCCATTACTGTTTCCAAGGTTGGATATTTGGCCTCTGCGAAGCAACTGAACGTTCCTCCGAGAAAATACTGCCGGGGGCGTTGCCGAACAGTTACGACTTGATTGCAAGCGCCGGCTTCGCTACCCACGAGCGGCGCGGACGTGGCGGAACAGGTAGACGCAAGGGACTTAAAATCCCTCGACTTCGGTCATCCGGGTTCGATCCCCGGCGTCCGCACCATGTTGTTGTGTAGCCGGTCGCGGCGTTCGAAGTGCCTTCGGATGGTGATGCCCGCTCGGCCGGCGACTTGTCTCCTGAAATCACCCGCTTGACCAGCGTTTCCGCGAGAAAACCGGCGGATTGCGAGAGGCGCAGACGCGTTTGAACAAAAAATCCCGGATCAGATGGAGGCTATTCTTCTAACATATTGACTGGGAAAGGATATTTACGCGCAAGGTAGGAGGCGGAAGAAAGATCTGTCCACGCCCTTGAATCGTTCCCCCTGGCGTGCTTGGCGACCGCACACCGTGGGCCCTGCTCGCCGCTCGGGCGATCTAGCCCATTCTGCATCTGCAAACCTTCGCCGCTGCTCGACGCTGGACTGATATCAGCAGCGGTTGCAAATCTTCACCGCCCGTCGATACATCGGCCGATGCGGCAAGCCGCCTATTCCTCCAGGTTCTCATGCGAATGCGCGTTGCGTCCTTTGCCGAACGTATATCCCGTCTCGATAGCCTTCCCGCCGAACTTGTCGCGCAGCGCATCGATTGCGCCTTCCGCCAGCGCCCGCTTGCGCGACTGAATGTCGATCAGGTCGGGCGGATCCGCCCTGTCTGCGCCGGAAAGGTCGCTCACGCCGATCCCGAGCAGGCGGTATTTTGTGCCGTCCGTCTCCTTTTCCAGAAGCTGCAGTCCTGTCTGAAAGATGCGATCCGCCAACCGCGTCGGATCGCCGAGCTGCCGGTTCCGGGTGCGGATCTTGAAGTGCTCAGTCTTCAGTTTGAGAACGACGGTCCGCCCGGCAAGGCCGGATTTCTTCAACCGAGCCGAGACCTTTTCCGAGAGGTGGCGAAGGATCGGAACGAGATCGGCCGAGGACGCAAGGTCGGTATCGAACGTGGTCTCGGCCGAGATGCTCTTTGCGTCGTGGCCGGGATGCACGACGCGCTGGTCCTGGCCGCGGGAGAGGTGGTAGAGCCTGTCGCCCATCGAGCCGTATCGGCGCATCAGCTCGGCGCGTTCCATCTGCTGGAGCTGGCCGATCGTCCGTATGCCGTCGCGGTCCAGCGTCGCGGCAAAGGCGTTGCCGACCCCCCAGATCAGTGTCACCGGCTGTTCAGCCAGGAAGGCGACGGCCTCCGCCTCGCCGATGACGGAAAAGCCGCGCGGCTTACGAAAGTCCGAAGCGACCTTTGCCAGGAACTTGCAGTAGGAGAGGCCGACCGAAACGGTGATGCCGATCTCGCGTTCGACATCGAGAGCGAATTGTCCAAGCACGAGCGCCGGCGGACGGCCATGAAGCCGCTCCGTTCCCGCGAGGTCAAGAAAGGCCTCGTCGATGGAGATCGGCTCGACCTGTGGCGTCGTCGCCAGCATCATCGCCCGGACCTCGCGTCCAACCCGAGCGTATTTTTCCATACTGGGCTTGACGACAACCGCCTCCGGGCAGGCGGCCAGCGCCTTGTACATCGGCATTGCGGAACGCACACCGTGGATGCGGGCGATGTAGCAGGCGGTCGATACAACGCCGCGTTTGCCGCCGCCGATAATGACCGGTTTGTCCTTGAGCGCCGGATTGTCCCGCTTCTCGATCGCGGCGTAGAAGGCGTCGCAGTCGATATGCGCCAAGTGCAACCGGTAAAGCTCCGGATGCCGCAGGAGACGCGGGCTGCCGCACTGCGTGCAACGTCTGTCCTCGTCGCGCTGCAGCGTCAGGCAATCACGGCAAAAACCATGGTTCGGGTTGACAGAGGCGGTCATCGCTGCGAACATAATGAGAACATCTGAATTTTACGTCACGCTGCCGAGTCGAGCAAGACGACCGGGATAAGACTCATGACGACTTCAATTCTGCCGCTGACGCCGGACCTTTGGCCGGCTTTCGAGGATTTGTTCGGCAAGCAGGGAGCTTGCTACGGCTGCTGGTGCACTTATTTCCGTCTTCCGCCGGCTGCACGCCGGGACAGCAGTCATGAGCGCAACAAGGATCATATGCAGGCGCGGGTGGGGGCAGGCCCGCCTCCCGGTCTTTTGGCCTTGGAAGGGCAGACCGCGACCGGCTGGATGCAGATCGGTCCACGATCCGATGTGCCCGAGTGGAACAACAAGGGCAGGGCTTCCGCGCCGCTTGATCCCGAAGATGCGAGTGATGCCAATGTCTGGGCGATTTCCTGCTTCTTCATCCGCACCAAGGCGCGCGGTCAGGGCCTGACGCATCAGCTCGTGGGCGCCGGAATCGATTTTGCGCGCAAGAACGGGGCTCGACTGCTTGAAGTCTGTCCGATGGACAACTCAAAGGATTCGCGATCGATCGGGCTCTTCGTCGGATCGACGCGCGTTTTCGAGAAAGCAGGCTTCGAGGTTGTTGCAGCGCGCAAGGTAGGCCGGCCGCTCATGCGCTTTGTGTTGTAAATTCAGAAAGCCTCGATACCCAGGGCGGCAGCGATCTTCGCAACGCCATCGTCCCAATTTTCAAGGGCGGCAATGCCCTCCGGAAGCGGCGGAAGCATCGCGCGGAATTCGGGGTGCATCATGAGATGAAAGAGGTGGGCGTCCGGCACGGTCGTCTGCACCGAAAGAAGGTTATGCGGAATGTCGTCGACAAAGGCGACCGGGCGGCCTTGGTCGCCCCGCAATTGGCGGATCGCTGGCCCCTTGGCCTTCTCGGTGGTTACCAGGGGATACGGAAAACCGAGCGCGTCGAGATGCGCGCGCCGCCTGAAGCGATGACGGTGCGGCATCGCTGTCAACAGAACGATCTCCACCTTTTCCGCGAGGTCGGCGATGGCCGGCGCGGCGCGCTCGGCCGCGGACTGCCATTCGGCCTGAACGTCGAAGAATTCGCCAAGCAGTTCTGTCACGCGCTCGTTACCGATCGCCATGCCTGTCGCAACCTCGACGACATTGCCATGCAGGCGGAAGGACGTGGTCTTCAGGTCAAGCTCTCTTGCGTTGAGAAAGCCGGTGAAGGGCCGCACGAACTCAAGGATCACCTCGTCCACGTCGAGCACCAGAAGCGGCCTTGCGTCGCGCGACAGCTCCGCGATCTGCCGCGCCGTTTCCGGATCGTCGCTCACCGGGCGATAGTTCCCTGGATCATGTCGACCTCTCATAGCGGTCGTCGCCCTGCGGCAATGCGTGTTGGGCCCGCATCACGGCGTCAGGAGACACGCCTGTGGCTCCTGCAAACTGCAGCAGCGTCGGTTCGTGAGCGAGGATGAACTGCAACACCCCTGCCAGGAAGCCGGGCTCGCTCGCAGCCCGGCGAATCGACGAGGCTTCGATGCCGGTGATAGCCAGGAAGCGCGGCAGCAATTCGGTGTCCGCGGCGATGAACCTCAGAGCACTGATGGCGATCGCCTCCGCATCCTCGCGCCCTATCGCTTGATCTCTCATCGGCATCCTTCCGGCGACGTGGTGATGAGGCTCTAGTCCTCAGCCAGGCCCGCGACAAGCCAAATGTCGCACCAAACAAGGATGTAGCCATCGAAATGCGCGAACCGATTTCCATTTTCTCAATCATCTGTCCTTATCGTTTTTAGCGGGATTCGCGCTTTGGGGGAGGCGCGTATGGCGTTAACATTCGAGCGCCATGCAAAGGCGGGACAAATCAGAATGCCTAAGAAAGTTATGATCGTCGAAGACAATGAGCTCAATATGAAGCTCTTTCGCGACCTGATCGAAGCAAGCGGATACGAGACGGTGCGCACCCGGAACGGGTTGGAAGCGCTGAACCTCGCCCGAATTCACCGGCCCGATCTCATTCTGATGGACATCCAGTTGCCGGAAGTCTCCGGTCTGGAGGTGACCAAGTGGCTGAAGGAAGATGATGACCTGCACGTCATCCCGGTGATCGCGGTAACCGCTTTCGCCATGAAGGGCGACGAGGAGCGCATCCGCCAAGGCGGCTGCGAGGCGTACATCTCCAAGCCAATCTCCGTTCCCCGGTTCATTGAGACGATCAAATCCTACCTGGGTGATGCCTGATGCGCCGATTCCGCATGGAGGCGACCGAACAATGACTGCGCGTATCCTCGTCGTCGACGACATTCTCGCCAATGTGAAGCTTCTCGAAGTCCGGCTGCTCGCTGAATATTTCGATGTGCTCACGGCGACCAGCGGTCCGGAAGCTCTCGAGATTTGCGAGACCGGCAAGGTGGACGTCGTCCTGCTCGACGCGATGATGCCTGGCATGAACGGGTTCGAGGTGTGCCGGCGGCTCAAGAACGACCCCGCGACATGGCATATTCCGGTCGTGATGATCACGGCGCTCGACCAGGCCGCGGATCGGGTGCGTGGTCTCGAGGCTGGTGCCGATGATTTTCTGGCCAAGCCGGTGAACGACCTCCAGCTCATGACGCGCGTCAAGAGTCTGGTCCGGCTGAAGTCGCTGACGGACGAGTTGCGGCTTCGCGCATCGACCACGCGCAACATTGGGATCGAGGAACTGCTTAGTCGCCAGCCGCCTTCGGCGCAGGCCAGGCCAAAGGTCCTGCTGATTGACGAGCACGAGCAATCCTTCGAGCAGATTCGCACGATGCTCCACCAGACCGCCGACCTCGACGTTGCGACGGACCCGCACGCCGGCCTCTTCCAGGCTGCTGAAGCGCCCTATGAATGCGTCATCGTTTCGACCGACTTCACGGAATTCGACCCGCTTCGGTTATGCTCGCAGTTGCGCTCTCTCGACCGGACGCGCTTGCTGCCGATCATTCTTCTGGCGGATGCCGCCGAGGACCAGCGCATTCTTCGCGGACTGGAGCTTGGCATTAACGACTATCTGACGCGTCCGATCGACGAGCAGGAGCTTACCGCGCGGCTAGGAACCCAGATCAAGCGAAAGCGCTACAACGACCATCTGCGCGCCAGCGTGACCGAGACGATCGAAATGGCGGTGACCGACGGTCTGACCGGCTTGCACAATAGACGCTATCTGGACAGCCATCTGCAAACCCTGGTCGACCGCGCCAGGGCCCGCCGGCGGCCATTGTCAGTGATGATCACCGATCTCGACCGGTTCAAGGCGATCAACGATACGTTCGGCCATGGAGGGGGCGATGACGTGCTGCGTGAATTCGCGCAACGGCTGCGCCGGAATGTGCGCGGCATTGATCTGGCCTGCCGTTTTGGCGGCGAGGAGTTCGTGGTCGTCATGCCTGACACTGAACCGGAAATCGCCGAGAAAGTGGCGGAGCGTATCCGTGCCGAGATTGCGCGCACCCCGTTCGCGATCGGGAAGGACGGGCAAACCGTCGAAGTGACTGTCAGCGTCGGCGTGTCATCCCTGCTGCGCGGAAAAGATACGGTCGAGGCGCTGATGAAGCGGGCCGACGCCGCTCTCTACGAGGCGAAGGCAGCTGGCCGAAACAGGGTGGTCGCCAAGGCCGCGTGACCGGGATCCCTCCAGGAGGGATGCTTCATTCGGAATTTACCGTAATCGGATGATCCGAAAGCATTAGTTAAGAAACTATTGATTTTCAAGTATTCTTGCGCGACTGTCACTCGGACAAAATGGGACAGCGCGCGCATTAAGGTCTTGGAGCGCCGTCCAACCCAAACCCCATGATGCTCAGGTCCGCCGCATCTCCTGGGTCCGTGGGGTCGGCCGGTCGGCCTGGCGCACAGTGGCCTCCTCGTACCGCTGCCAGCTCCGACCGGCCCCCAATTATCCTTACAGGATGAGAAGTTCGCGAAGGCGTGCAGTGTGCTTTGCTTGCGAGCGAAGCAAACAAAAACGCCGCCTCGAAAGGCGGCGTCGGCATCCCTCGATCGAAGCAGAACTTACTTGATCTTGGTTTCCTTGAATTCGACGTGCTTCTTGGCAACCGGATCATACTTGCGGAATGACAGCTTCTCCGTCTTGGTGCGGCTGTTCTTGCTCGTCACGTAGAAGAAGCCGGTGTCGGCAGTCGACAGAAGCTTGATCTTGATATTTGCGGCTTTGGCCATTGTCTTAGTCCGTCATGTTCGCTGGATTTCAACCCGCTCGATCACGGGTTAACGCCCGGGCGCGGAAAACTTGGCGCGACACATAAAGATCGCGCGCGGAAAGTCAAGCCCGTGACGGCTGCGCGGCCATACGGCGCACCACCAGGATGAGATAGGCGACAAAGAAAAGCGCCAGCGCATAGGCGAAGCCGTCTGGACCGAAGAGGTCCATTGCGAAGCCTATTGCCTGCGGTCCGATCAGCATTCCGAAGCCGTAACAGAAGACAAAAGCGGCGTTGGCCGACGCGAGATCCCTGCCGGTCAGCCGGGAGCCGAGGTGGGCAAGGCCGATTGTATAGAGCCCCGCCACCACGCCGCCCCAAACGAAAAGCATAGTAGCAGTCAGGGACCAGTTGTCCGCCAGCAAGGGCAGGGCGAGCATGCCGAGGAGCCCGATTCCGGCACATGACGCCAGCAGGATCCTGCGGTCATGGATGCGGTCGCTGATGATGCCGAGGGGAATCTGAAAGATGACGTTGCCAAGGCCGATCATGGTCAGAAGGAGTGCCGCGTCGGCCTCGCTGTAGCCGATCCGGTTCCCATAAACGGGAAAGAGGGCGAATCCACCCGTCTCGACGGCGCCGAAGACGAGCACCGCGGCGGTCGCAGTAGGCACCAGCCAGATATAGCTCAGGAAGCTGTTGGTCTCGCCCTTCTCCTCATGGATCGCCGGACTCTCTTTCCAGGCTGCCAGCACCGGCAGGGCGGCGAAAATCACCAGGGCGAAGGTGACGCCGAAGGGCAGGAACCCGGCGCTGCCCATCTGTGCGAAAAGCCACGGTCCGAAGGCGAAGCCGAGCGAGAGCACTGTCGCATAGATGCCGAGCACAAACCCCCGTCGGTGTGGCGGGGCCGAGGTGCT
>JBEVEP010000273.1:0-15716 GCA_040512755.1 Mesorhizobium sp. | reverse complement strand
CGGTGCCCATGCCCGCGCCGATACACAGCGTGACCAGAGCGGTGTTCAGATCGCGGCGCTCGAGTTCATCAAGCACGGTGCCGAAGATCATGGCGCCGGTCGCACCGAGCGGGTGGCCCATTGCGATGGCGCCCCCATTGACGTTGATCCGGTCGTGAGGAATGTCGAAAGCCTGGATATAGCGGAGAACGACAGAGGCAAAGGCCTCGTTCAGCTCGAAGAGATCGATGTCCTTGAGCTTCATCTTGGATTTCTTGAGCAGCTTCTCCGTCACGTCGACCGGCCCGGTGAGCATGATCGCCGGCTCAGAACCGATGTTGGCAAAAGCCCTTATCCGCGCGCGGGGCTTTGCGCCCATCGCTTTGCCGGCCCTCTTGGAGCCGAGCAGCACGGCAGCCGCTCCGTCTACGATGCCCGACGAATTGCCCGCATGGTGGACATAGTTGATCTCCTCGACCTCCGGATGGCGCTGGATCGCTACAGAGGAGAAGCCACCCATTTCGCCCGGCATGGCGAATGAGGGATTGAGCGAGGCCAGGCTCTGCATGTCTGTCATCGGCCGCATATGCTCATCGTGATCGAGGATGGTGAGGCCGTTCTGGTCCTTGATCGGGACGACGGACTTCTTGAAGTAGCCCTTTTCCCAGGCGTGGGCCGCGCGCTTCTGGCTCTCCACCGCATAGGCGTCGACATCGTCGCGCGAGAAACCGTACTTGGTCGCAATCAGGTCCGCAGACACGCCCTGCGGAACGAAATAGCCGGGCAAGCCGACCGACGGGTCCATGATCCACGCGCCACCGGACATACCCATGCCGACGCGGGACATCGACTCAACGCCACCGGCAATAACGATGTCGTCCGCACCCTGGGCGATCTTGGCCGCGCCGAAATTGATGGCGTCGAGGCCGGAAGCGCAGAAGCGCGAGATCTGAATGCCGGGCGCGCGCATGTCATAGCCCGCCTCGAAGGCAGACGCGCGCGGGATTACCGAGCCGGCCTCGCCAACCGGATCGACGCAGCCGAAAATGATGTCGTCGACTGTTCCCGTATCGAGGCCGTTGCGGTCGCGCAGTGATTCCAGAACCTTGGCGCCGAGACGCACTGCAGGCACTTCATGCAGCGAACCGTCCTTCTTGCCGCGTCCGCGTGGCGTTCGCACCGCGTCGTAGACAAATACGTCCGTCATTTTGCTTCTCCTATCGCGCGCGGCGTTCAGGCGACCGCTAAAATTTCATCCAATGCCGATGTACTTTGACCAGTTCGCTGGACCCACCGTCACAGTCGTCCACCTCCGTCGCGAAAAACGGGGTAGATCGACAGGCGCGATAGACCGGCGAAAGGATGGTCAAAGTCGTTCCTTTCAGAGTGAGCGTCCGATGAGCAGCTTCATGATTTCGTTGGTGCCGCCGTAGATACGCTGGACGCGCGCGTCACGATACATGCGAGCAATCGGATACTCATTCATGTAGCCATAGCCGCCGTGCAATTGAAGGCATTCGTCCACAACCTTGCACTGCAGGTCGCTCATCCAATATTTCACCATGGACGCGGTGACAGGATCGAGCCCACCTTCGATATGGCGCTTCACGCAGTCGTTATAGAAGACGCGGGCGATCGTCGCTTCGGTCTTCAGTTCGGCCAGCTTGAACTGGGTATTCTGGAAATCGATGATGGCCTTGCCGAAGGCCTTGCGCTCCTTGACATATTCGATGGTCAGGGCGAGCGCCCGCTCGATCATGCCGATCGCCTGTCCGCCGATCAAAAGGCGCTCCTGAGGGAGCTGCTGCATGAGCTGAACGAAGCCCTGGCCCTCCTCGTGACCGAGCAGGTTGGCCGTCGGCACGCGGACATTGTTGAAGAAGAGCTCGGAGGTATCGTTCGCCTTGAGGCCGATCTTGTCGAGGTTGCGGCCGCGCTCGAAACCTTCCGTGCCGTCGGTCTCGATAACGATCAGAGACGTGCCCTTGGCGCCTTTGGTGGTGTCGGTCTTGGCAACCACGATGACCAGGTTGGCGTGTTGACCATTGGTGATGAAAGTCTTCGATCCATTGATCAGGTAATGGTTGCCATCCTTTTCGGCGCGCGTCTTGATGTTCTGAAGGTCGGACCCTGCGCCGGGCTCGGTCATGGCGATTGCGCCAATGAGTTCGCCGCTCGCCATTTTCGGCAGCCACTTCTGCTTTTGCTCCTCGGACCCGTAGTGGAGGATGTAGGGCGCAACGATAGAGTTATGGAGCGCAATGCCGAAACCGTCGGTGCCAACATGCCCGAGCGCTTCGGTAATGACGGTTTCATGCGCGAAGCTCCCGCCTGCACCGCCGTACTTCTCCGGCATGGACGCGCACAGCAGACCGGCAGCGCCTGCCTTTTCCCATGCAGCGCGGTCGACGATCTCGTTCTTCTCGTACGCGTCGTAGTGAGGCGCAATTTCCTCCGACAGGAAGCGAACCGCCATGTCGTAGAGCATGGCAACGTCGTCTGCGGCCCACGCCGGTCTTGGAAGGCCCAGAATATCAGCGGGATTGGTCGTCATGCTACTCTCTTGTTATGCGGTCTTGTCATGCAATGGGTTGCGGAGCGGGCAAAAACGGGCTCCGGGTCTGTCTTGAGAACCAGCCGGCAGTGTCGCCGGCTAGAAAGCTTCAGCGGGCAGCGCCATCATCGTGTCGGCGCCGCTTGAAATGCGCGCCAGGTGCGCCGCAGTCTCCGGCATGACCCGCTCCATAAAGTAGCGGCCGGTCACCAACTTACTCTCGTAGAAGGACGCTGCGCCTTCGCCGCCTTCGGACAGCTTGGCATAAGCGCTCTTTACCATCCGCGCCCACATGTAGCCGAGCGCAACAAGGCCGAAGAGATGCATGTAGTCCGTCGACGCCGCACCGGCGTTGTCGGGCTTCTGAACCCCGTTCTGCATCAGCCATACGGTCGCAGTCTGCAGATCGTTGAGACCCTTCTTGAGCGCCTTGGTGAACGGCGCCATCTTCTCGTCGGCCCGGTTCTCGTCGCAAAATTCGCCAACTTCCTTGAAGAAGGCCTGCACGCCCCGGCCGCCATTCTGGGCAAGCTTGCGGCCAACCAGATCGAGCGCCTGAATGCCATTGGCGCCTTCGTAGATCATGGCGATACGGGCATCGCGAACGAACTGGCTCATGCCATGCTCTTCGATGTAGCCGTGACCGCCGAACACCTGCTGCGCCATGACAGAGTGTTCGAAGCCCTTGTCCGTCAGCACGCCTTTGATGACCGGCGTCAGAAGCGCCATATGATCGTCTGCGATCTGGCGTTCCATTTCGTTGCCAGAACGATGGGCGACGTCCGCCGTGATCGCCGTCCATAGGACGAGCGCGCGGCCACCCTCGTTGAACGCCTTCATCGTCATCAGCTTGCGGCGGATGTCCGGGTGGACGATGATCGGATCTGCTTTCTTGTCGGGAGCCTTGGGGCCTGACAGCGAGCGGCCCTGCAGGCGTTCCTTCGCGTAGGCGACCGCATTTTGATAGGCGGCCTCCGCCACGGCGTGGCCCTGCATGCCGACTGAGAGACGCGCTTCGTTCATCATCGTGAACATCGCCCGCAGGCCGCCATTCTGTTCGCCGAGCAGATAGCCTTCTGCCTCGTCATAGTTCATGACGCAGGTCGAATTGCCGTGGATGCCCATCTTCTCCTCGATCGAACCGCAGGAGACGGCATTGCGCTCGGCAGGCTCACCGCTGCCGTTCAGCTTGAACTTCGGCACGATGAAAAGGGAAATGCCCTTCACGCCCTCGGGCGCACCTTCGATGCGGGCCAGCACGAGGTGGACGATGTTCTTGGACATGTCATGCTCGCCGGCCGAGATAAAAATCTTCTGGCCTGAGATCCTGTAGGAACCGTCGCCGTTCGGCGCCGCCTTGGTGCGCAACAGCCCAAGGTCGGTACCGCAATGCGGCTCGGTAAGGTTCATCGTGCCGGTCCAGATGCCGTCGATCATTTTCGGCAGCCAGGTATTCTTCTGGTCGTCGGTTCCATGGGCGAGGATTGCGGCGATCGCGCCCTGGGTAAGGCCCGGATACATCATCAACGCCATATTGGCGGACGAAAAATACTCGCCAACGGCCGAATGCACGGCATAGGGAAGTCCCTGGCCGCCGAGCTCCGCCGGCGCGGCAAGCCCCATCCAGCCGCCTTCGCGATACTGGTTGTATGCCTCCTTGAAACCCTTCGGCGTTGTCACCGAGCCGTCATCGTGGCGGACACAGCCCTCAATGTCCCCGGCCCGGTTCGTCGGCTGAACGACGTTCTCGGCAAACTTGGCGCCTTCGCTGAGGATCGCCTCCAGGACATCCAGCGGAGCGTCGGCGAAACCCGGCAGATTGCTGTAGCGCTCATAGCCCAGCACATCCTTCAGCACGAAAAACGTATCCTGAACGGGCGCTCTGTAAGTCGGCATGCATTATCCTCCAAACGCATTCCGCCGGCCCGGATCTCGCTTATAAGCAATTGGACCGCGCAAAGTGAGTCCTACCAATAATTGACGTTTGCGTAAACGTCAATTTTGCGAGATCGCGGATTTTTTCATCATGACCGCAGCCCGGGTGGATTGAATGATGCCACAGGAAGCCGCAAGACGCAGCGTATAGAACGGCGGCGCAAAAGAAAAACGCCCGGCCTCATGAAAGGCCGGGCGGCTAACAAGTTCGCGTCGGCAGGACGCGCTTCAAGGAACTGCGGCGTCAGGCCGAAGCGTTGGACGTCGAAGACTGACGGTCGGCAAGCATGGCGCGAACGGCCATCAGTGCCACGTTCAGATCCCCTATGGCATCGTCGATCGACTGACGCTGCTTTTGCAGCCGCGCAAGCTGCTTCTCGGATTTGTCGAGTGCAAGCTTGAGCTGCCGGACATTGGAGCCCGACGGATCATAAAGATCGATCATCTGCTTCACGTCGCGCAGCGAGAAGCCGACCTTGCGGCCGAGAAGTATGAGCTTCAGCCGCGCATTGTCACGGCGCGTATAGAGACGCGTGCTGCCTTCACGCCGCGGGGTGATCAAGCCCTTGTCTTCATAGAAACGCAACGTGCGCAGTGTCACGCCGTGCTTCTTGGCCATTTCCCCGATGCGGATATACCCATCATGCGCTTCAACACCAATCTCAGTGGTCTGGGCCGCGGTGTCGGCGGCCGGCATCATTTCCATCATCTTTGCTTAGCCCGTTTTCCAGCGCCTGGACCTGGGCATCGGCCCAAACGCAAAAAGAAGTCGCTGGGGGTTGCGGACTTCAGTTCGAGGTTTCAACCGCAAGAGCCAGAGCGCTCTTACGTTTACGTAAGGCTATACCGGCCAACAGCCGGCGGCGCAAGCACAAAGGGAGTGCAACTCTGTCGCAGGTCCCTGAGATCTTTGTCGGCCGGCAAGTTTGCTTAACCGCTTGTTTACCACGATTGGGGAATGGTGGGTGTGTCGGTGCGCCGTGGTTGTCCTGTATCGAATCTTCACGGTTTTTCGGATCGAGGGTGAGGGCGCCCTGGAATACTGCTTCCGCCGGTGCGACGTCGCACGGCCGCATCCAAGCCTGACAACGGGGTTTTGGGGGAGCCGGTCGATGGCCGGCATACATTGGCAAAGCGGGCGTTGCGATGAACGACAAGCGGTTCCATCTGGATTCTCTCGATGCCGACCGGCAGCGCTGGTCTGCCTCGATTGAAGATATGAACCGGTCGCTCGAAGATTTGGAACAGCGGCTCGAACGGAAGAACGAGCCTGGGCCGGAGCCGCGCAACCAGGCGGACGAGCCGCAAACCCGTCTGCAGATGCCCCCTGCGCGAACCTCGCCCGATCGTCCCTATCAGTCGCTGGCGCGCGATCCGAACCGGATCAACCCTGAGGAGCCCGCAATCGCGAGCAAGGTGACGGCTGAGCTGAAGGAACTGCGCGACGAACTCCGCCACCAGATGAACTCTGATCTCCGCCGCGAATTCGATAGCCTGCGGAAGGAAATGACGCTTGCCTCTCCAGGACGCGTTTCAACCAGGGCCGCCAGTGAACTGAGTGCGGAGTTCGAACGGCTCTCAGACGCCATCCAAGCATTGTCCGATCGCAGCGACGACAGGAACACAACCATGCTCCGCCTGGAACTGGAGCAGGTAAAGGCCGGGCTCGAAACCCTGGCGCGGGAGGAGACGGTCCGCTCGGTCGATCGCCGCTGGGACGAATTCGACCGCCGCTGGAACGAATTCGAGACCCGTGTGTCCCCGCGCGAGCCGGGGGAAGAGGGAGCGGCCAGTCTTGCGGCCATCGGTACGAGCCTCGATCAGATCAACACCGCAGTTCGACACCTGCCGGACTCTCTGTCCCTCCGGTCGCTCGAGGAAAAAGTCCGGATCTTGGCCGTCGCCATTGATCATTTCGCACGTCAGAAGGATCCCCGGAGCCAGGACGCGCTCGCGCAGATCGAGGAACGGCTTGACGAAATCTCGCGCGCGATCGTCGCCTCCGCAGTATCCGCGCAGCCTCTACACTTCGATCCACAGCCTTTCGAGCGCATCGAGGCGCGGATTTCTTCACTGGCGCGACAGGTCGAGGAACTTATCGAAGACCGGCCGAATGCCGAAGTGCTGGAACGCCTTAACCACCTGTCGCTGCGCATCGACGAAGTGGCGGCACGGGCCGACTTGCCAGAACCTGCGGTCGAACGGCTGACCGGACAGCTTGCGATCATCAGCGAAAAGCTCGACATCGCGCCTGCCGCGCAATTCGCCGAACAGCTTCTGCAGGGCATCGAACAGCGTTTTGACCAACTTGCCGACATGTTCGACAGGCGGCAGAGCGACGCAACCGAAGATGGGAGGGCGCTTTTCCGCGACATCGAGCGCCGGCTCGACGAGGTAGCGCATCGGGTCACCGGCGGTGCAGCGAATGACGAGGCGATCCGCGGCCTCGAGGCACAGATCGCCGAACTTTCTGCGCTTCTCACCCGGCCCGGACCAACCGCGCCTGCATACGAGGATATCGGCCCCCGCCTCGACGACATCGAGAAGTCGATCGCCGGAAACCGGAATGCCATACTGGACGCGGCGCGTCAGGCCGCCGATGAAGCGGTGCGCTCCTTCGCCGGCTCGAATTCCGATGCTGTAGCGGTTGCCGCCCTTGCCGACGATCTCAAAGCGCTCGATCTGCTCACGCGCCGTTCAGAAGAGCGGAACTCCAGGACATTCGAAGCCATCCACGACACGCTTCTCAAGATCGTCGACCGGCTCGGTTCATTTGAAACGGCAGCGGCCCAGCCGGAACTGACGAGCAAGCTCACATTGGGCAGTGCCCCCTCGATCGAAACAGCGGACGCCGATCCGGCACCAGACGAGGCGCCGGACGGGCAGCCGACCCAGGAAAGGAGTAGCCGCGACGCAGCCCCGCGCACACCGGCCCAGGCAGCTGCGGAAGCCGCCGTGGCAGCGCTTAGCACCGACCGAGCGGCTGAAACGGCAGCCGGCAGCCGCGTGCGGTCGATGCTTGGCGGTCTTTCGCGCGCGTTCGGAGGCGCCCGTAAGGAGAGCGAGGAGCCGCCAGCCACCGGGCCGGCCGCGATTGCTGACGAAATGCCTGAGCCCGAAATCGATCTCGACGCTCCGCTTGATCCCAAATTCGTCAACCGCCCGCTGGAGCCAGGCTCGGGCGCGCCCGACCTCAACGCCATCATGAGGCGCGTGCGGGACGAACGGAGCCAGCCTTCAAAGGCCGCTGATATGGACGCGGCGAAGTCCGATTTCATCGCCGCGGCCCGCCGCGCCGCCCAGGCGGCAGCAGCCGAAGCGGAAATCCTGAAGCGGACTTCGGAACTAAAAGCCAACCCCAACCGCCTGCAACTCGGCCCATTGTTTCGCGCTAAACGCAAGACCATCCTTCTTTCGGCAACCGCGATCATGCTGGCATTCGCTGGTTTCCAGCTGGGCAAGTCTTTCCTGCTCGATGACAAGGAAGTCACCAACAAGGACGCCGCGCAGCATGATGCGAAGGCCGAAGAGCCGAGAGTTCAGGTTACCAGGGAGGCGAACGCCGAAGCGGCGGCGCCAGGCACGAGCGAGCCCCAGCTTCGTATCGCCGAAGGCGCTGACAAGGCGCCCGCTGACATCGCTGAACCTCACTCGCACGATGCTTCCAACGCTCAGCCGGTCCAACCGGACACTGCGGCGAACAGCGCATCCGGGCCGACGGAAGCGAGCATCGTAACTGAAATCGCGGTGCCGCAGCCTCAAATCGCCGGCGATGCTGGTTCCGTGCATCCCGTAGAGACCGCGGACACACCCCCTGCCGGTTTCGCACCCAGCTCTGCCGGTCCTGCAACGTCAATCCCGGCGGAGGCGGGTCCCGTGCCGCTGCGCGAAGCCGCGGAGGCAGGCGACGCGAGGGCAATGTTCGAGATCGGCTCACGCTACGCAAACGGGCGCGGCGTGAAGGCCGACATGCAGAAAGCTGCCGAATGGTACGAGAAAGCCGCCGCACTCGGATTTGCGCCGGCGCAATACCGGACCGGAAATCTCTACGAGAAAGGGATCGGCGTCACGCGCGACGTGAAGAAAGCGCAAGACTGGTATCGGCAGGCAGCAGCGCAAGGCAATGCCGGCGCGATGCACAATCTCGCCGTCCTGCTTGCCATGGGCGCAGACGGCGTGCCGGACAACGATGCGGCAGCGCACTGGTTTCTGCAGGCGGCGGAACTCGGCATTACGGACAGCCAGTTTAATCTGGGCATCCTGGCGGCCAAGGGCGTCGGCGTGCCGCAGGACCTGGAAGAGTCCTACAAGTGGTTTGCCCTGGTTGCCAAGACCGGCGACAGCGACGCGGCAGCCAAGCGCGATGAGGTCGCCAAGGCCCTGCAGCCGCAACAAATTGAACGCGCCCGCGCAGCCGCGGACCTTTGGAAGGCTAAGGCAGCCGACGCCGCAGTGAATACGGTCGAGGTTCCGGAAGCCTGGCTTGAAAGCACCGCCACGACGGCAAGCGTCGGCGCTAAAACCGTGGTCGAGAATATCCAGCGGGTCCTCAATGCCAAGGGATACGACGCGGGCGGCCCCGACGGCGTGATGGGCGCCAAGACCACGGCGGCGATTGCCGCCTATCAAACTGCGAGCGGAATGGAAGCCACGGGGGAAATCGACGAGAAGCTGGTTCGCTCCCTGCTTCAACAAAGATGACTGCCCCTGGCGGGCAGCCGGATTGCCGGGGATTAACCATCCCCTTGGAAGCGCAGCGCATTTTTTTGGCTCAGCGCAACATAATATTTGATTTCGCCGCAATGTCGGCGCAACTGCCACTTAGTCATCCGGTGGTTCTCGTCAGGGGGCGAGAACAGCTGGCAGCAATTGTTCCTTGAGTTTGACGGGTGGGCATCTATCTCCCGATCGCCGAAATGTCCGTTAATGTTTTCGTGCTGCTCGCAATGGGCGCCGCGGTGGGATTTCTTTCGGGCATGTTCGGGGTCGGCGGCGGCTTCCTGATCACCCCGCTGCTGATCTTCTACAATATTCCGCCGGCGATCGCCGTCGCGACCGGCGCAAATCAGGTGGTCGCCTCTTCCTTCTCAGGAGCATTGTCGCATCTGAAGCGCGGCACGCTCGATTTCAAGCTGGGCACGGTGCTGCTTGCAGGCGGTATCTTTGGCTCGACCATCGGCGCCTATGTCTTCGCGCTGCTAAGACGCGTAGGCCAGTTGGACCTCTTCATCTCGCTGCTCTATGTCGCACTGCTCGGCACCGTCGGCGGGCTGATGATGGTGGAAAGCGTGCGCGCCATGCGGCGGACGCGCTCCGGCGCAGCGCCGACCCTCAAGAAGCCCGGACACCACAACTGGATCCACAAGCTGCCGCTGAAAATGCGCTTCAGGACGTCGAAGCTCTTCGTCAGCGCCATTCCTGTCCTTGGCCTCGGCGCCGGCATTGGCTTTCTTGCCGCCGTCATGGGCGTCGGCGGCGGCTTTATCATGGTTCCGGCGCTGATCTATCTGCTGAAAGTGCCGACCAACGTGGTCGTCGGCACCTCCCTGTTTCAGATCATCTTCGTCGCCGCCTACACCACGCTCGTACATTCCACGGCGAACCAGACCGTCGACATTGTGCTCGCCTTCGTTCTGATGGTCGGCGGGGTGGCCGGCGCGCAATATGGGGCCAAGGCCGGGCAGAAGCTGCGCGGCGAACAGCTACGCGCACTGTTGGCCGCGCTGGTTCTGGCTGTCGCGCTGCGCCTCGCCTTCGATCTGTTTGTCCGCCCTGCCAATCTCTATTCCCTCACCGCGCTGGGAGGCATCTGATGGCCTTCCAGCACGTCATGGCGCTGGCTGTCGGCATTACCGCTCTCCTAATGGGCAGCGTCAGTTCGCAGGAGGCCAATCCGGAAAACATCGAAATCGGCCTCTCGACGGACCGCGTTTCCATCACGTCCGATTTTTCCGGCGCCGACCTGACGATCTTCGGTGCGCTCGACAATGCCGATCCGCTGATCAGCCGGCAGGGACGCTACGATGTGATCGTTGTGCTTGAGGGGCCCGCCCGTCCCGTCGTCGTGCGCCGCAAGAGCCGCGTTCTCGGCATGTGGATCAACATGTCATCGCTAACCTTCCTGAACGTGCCGATTTCCTATTCCGTCGCGACGACCCGCATGATGCAGGACATCACCAACCCCAATAATTTTCGTCAGTTGTCGCTTGGAGCGGCAAACATCTACATGGAGCCTGAAGACAGGAACGTGGGCGAAACAAGGATCGAGGAATTCACAGCGGCGCTCCGCGAACGCAAGAAGGCGACCGGACTTTACAACGAGCGGATTGGCGGCGTGCAGTTCCTGTCGCAGAACCTTTTCCGCGCGACGCTGGAACTGGCGCCTAATGTTCCGGTCGGAACCCACAAGGCGCGTGCTTTCCTGTTTCGCAACGGTATTTTCATCAAGGAAACGTCGGCGCAGCTCGCCATCGTCAAAGCCGGCTTCGAGCAGTCGATCTTCCGCGCGTCACAGGACTACGGATTTTTCTACGGCCTTTTCGCTGTGTCGCTCGCAATGTTCACCGGTTGGCTGGGACGGATCGTCTTCCGGAAGGATTGAGCTCCCGGTTTTATACTAACGGCTCTTACTTATGACCGGTCTGTGTCGCCCCTCACCTGCCTGCCGGCATCCTCTCCCCGCAAGCGGGTAGAGGAGCGCTACGGTACCGGCTGCCCTGAAATTTGCAGCGTTGGTGATTGGCGAAATCCGCAGTGAGGGCGTCTCTTCTCCCCGTAAAACGGGGAGAAGTGCCCGGCAGGGCGATGAGGGGGAGCACAATCGTCAAACATCACAGCCACTGAGTATTACCTCTGTTGGCAGGCAACCGGCCACAGTCGCGCGGGATACCTATCCAGGTCGAAGCATCGAGCCGGAGATGGCGTAAATGCGGCGAGCTCCGAGGAGATAGGCCATCAGCGCTTCGCGGCTGAACAGGCCGGCATAGGCACGGTCCAGAACATTGAGGGAACCGGTATAGGCACCGAAAGCAGGCATGATGAGCCTGCGGCCGTCACTCGCGAAGCAGCGCCGCCTGACCGAACGCCCGCGTTGCACGATGCGCGCGCAGGGATGCAGATGGCCGGCGATCTCGCCGGCAACCGGAACCGCTGACGGCTCGTGCCGAAAAACCAGGCTACCGATCGCGATCTCGCGGACGGTTTCGCCGGGCAGGCCCTCCGGCGCGTCGGGATCGTGGTTGCCTGCGACCCAGAACCAGTCGCGGCCCGCCATCATCGCCGTCAGTTGGGTACGGAAAACGTCGGGCATGTGTGCGGAGCCCTTGCCGTCGTGAAAACTGTCACCAAGGCTGATCACCATCTGCGGATCATAGTGGGAAATAACGGACGCAAGCCTGACCAGCGTTGCCGCGGTGTCATATGGCGGAACGAAAGAGCCCCGTCGGGCATAGGCTGCGCCCTTTTCGAGATGAAGGTCGGACACGGCAAGCAGATCGAGGTCGGGAAAGTAAAGCACGCCGCGCTGATCGCAGACAGCGCGCTCGCCGGCGACGACGATCTCGTCCACCCCGTATGTTCGTCTCTCTCCGCCTGCAGTCATTGCCTGCCCATCGCCTCTTCGATCAGGTCGTCCGCCGCCTCCGACAGGAGCATTTCATTGGCCTCGCCGGCCACTGCTTCCTTGCCGATCTCCATCATCACGGGGACCGCCAGCGGCGAAATGCGCTCAAGGTCTTTATGCACGATTCGACCCTTGATGCGCGAGAGCATCTCTCCCAGCCTCCTGACATCGAGCAGCCCGCTTGCGGCATCCGCCCGCGTTGCCTGGAGCAGGATGTGGTCCGGTTCATGACTGCGCAGGACATCGTAGATCAGATCGGCCGAGACTGTGACCTGACGGCCGCTCTTTTCCTGTCCGGGATGGCGTTTCTCGATCAGGCCGGAGATCAGCGCACAATTGCGGAACGTCCGTTTCAACAGCCAACTCTCCGCCAGCCACGCATCGAGGTCGTCGCCGAGCATGTCTTCGTCGAAAAGCGCGCCGAGAGACGGCTGCTTCCTCTTGAACATCGCGCCCAAGTCCTCCAGCCCCCAGACCGCGAGCGAATAGTCGGTCGCGACAAAGCCCGTCGGATGCGCGCCGGAGCGCTCGAGCCTTCGGGTCAGCAGCATGCCGAGCGTCTGATGTGCTAGACGGCCTTCGAAGGCATAGATGACCATGTAGAAGCGGTTGGCCCGAGGAAACGTCTCGACCAGAAGATCCTCCTTGCGCGGCAGCACGGACTTTTCTTTCTGCAGCCGCAGCCAGTCAGACACCTGCTCCGGCAACGTCTTCCAGCGGTCGGGATCCGCCAGCATTCCGCGCACCTGTTCCGCCAAATAGGTCGAGAGCGGAAACTTGCCGCCGGCATAGATCGGCACCTTGGCGTCAACGCCGCTCGCATTGGAGACGAAGCATTCATTCTCCCGGATGCCTTCGAACCGAAGCGTTCGGCCGGCGAACAGGAATGTGTCGCCATGAGCCAGGGTTTCCAGAAAGTACTCCTCGATCCTGCCGAGCAGAGGGCCGCCCCGCGCATTCACGCCCCTGCCCGACCGGACATAGCGCACATTGAGCATGGGCGATTCGATGATCGTGCCGACATTCAGCCGATACTGCTGCGCAAAATGCGGGTGCGATATGCGCCACGTCCCATCCTTTGTCAGCCGGATCTTCGCGTAGCGCTCATAGCTTCTCAGCGCATAACCACCAGTCGCCACGAATTCGACGACCCGATCGAAGGTTGGCCGATCGAGCCCGGCGTAAGGGGCGGCACTGATAACTTCCTCATAAAGCTGCGTTGCATCGAAAGGCCCGCCACAGGCGCTGCCAAGAACGTGCTGGGAAAGCACGTCGAGAGCGCCCGCAGTCAGCGGCGGTGTATCCTGAGCGCCAAGATAGTTGGCTTCCAGCGCGGCGCGGCATTCCAGAACCTCGAAGCGATTGGCTGGAATGAGCAGCGCTTTCGACGGCTCGTCCATGCGATGGTTCGATCGGCCGATGCGTTGGGCAAGCCGGCTAGCCCCTTTCGGCGCGCCGACATGGATGACGAGATCGACATCGCCCCAGTCGATGCCGAGATCGAGCGTCGATGTCGCGACGATGGCGCGCAGGCTATTTGTCTCCATCGCCTTTTCCACGCGCCGGCGCTGGCCGACATCCAGCGATCCGTGATGCAGAGCGATCGGCAGCGAGTCGTCGTTCACGCGCCAAAGCTCCTGGAAGAGCATTTCCGCCTGGCTGCGTGTGTTGACGAAGAGCAGCGTCGTGCGGTGCTTGCGGATCGCGTCGTACATTTCCGGAATGGCGTAGCGCGCCGTATGCCCTGCCCAGGGGACGTGTTCTTCCGATTCCAGGATCGAGATGTCCGGCTTGGCCCCGCCCGCGACAGTGATGAGGTCGGCCATCGCACCCGGCGGGTTCTGCGGCAACAACCAGCGGCGCAGCTCATCAGGCTCCGCAACGGTCGCCGAGAGACCAATCGTTCGCAGATCGGGAACGAAACGGCGAAGCCTTGCCAACCCAAGCGAGAGCAGGTGCCCACGCTTGGATGTCACTAGCGAATGAAGTTCATCGAGGACCACATAGCGGAGATCGGAAAAGAAGCGTGCGGCATCGGCCGTCGAGATCAGCAGGGCAAGTTGCTCCGGCGTGGTCAGCAGAATGTCCGGCGGGGCGAGCTTCTGGCGCTGGCGCTTGTGCGTCGGCGTATCGCCCGTGCGCGTTTCCATGCTGATGGGCAGCCCCATTTCGCTAACCGGCTTCCCGAGGTTGCGTTCGATATCGACGGCAAGCGCCTTGAGCGGGGAAATGTAAAGCGTGTGTATGCCGCGATTCGATTCCCCCGGTTTTCTTTTGGGACGCGTCGCGACATCGGTCAGTGATGGCAGGAACCCGGCCAGCGTCTTGCCTGCCCCGGTGGGCGCGATCAGCAAGACCGACTTTCCCGCCTGCGCGCGCGCCAGGAGATCGATTTGATGCGGACGCGGCGCCCATCCGCGATCTTCGAACCATTTGAGGAACGGCTCCGGGAGAAGCGCGGCAGCATTTTCTGACAAAAGGCGGGCTTGGCTCGTCACGCCTCAGAAGTAGCGCCGGGACAAAAAAAGGCCAAGAGGAAAACTGGAACAAAAAGAGATCGAACGATCTGCCCCGGACTATGGCAGTGACAGTAGGGTGCAGTACTTTTGGTCGCTTGCACCGACTTTTGGTCCGGTGTACTGCGGCCCACGAAACCTTGGCTCGGCAACTGCTCTACGACCCCTATCGACATGAATGCTAACGACGCCTCTTCCGACCTGCCCCTTCTGAACGCTGCCGAAGCGCGCGTGCTGGGCTGCCTGATCGAAAAGAAGGAGACCACACCGGACGTCTATCCGCTGACCCCCAACGCCGCTTTGGTGGCCGCCAACCAGAAGACCTCGCGCGATCCGATCATGTCACTGGAGCAGGTCGAAGTTCACCGCGCGCTGGCCACTCTGGAGCAGAAGGGCTTGGCGCGGCATACCTTCGCGGCACGCGCGGAGCGATACGAGCATCGCGTCCAGCAGCGGCTCGGATTGTCCCAGGCTCAGATTGTCTTGCTTGGCCTTCTGCTTTTGCGCGGTCCCCAGACGGCATACGAGCTTTTGGCCCGCGGCGAACGGATGGCCAAATTCGAGTCGGCGGACGAAGTTCGCGAAAACCTAGAGGCGCTGATTCAGCGCGAACCGGCGCTTGTTCAACTGCTCGCTCGCGGGCCTGGCCAGCGCGAAGACCGCTATGTTCACCTGCTCTCCGGTCCGGTTGTAGCTGCCGTCCCGTCAGGACAATCGGGTGTGACAGGGCTGGAGGCGCGGGTGCAGATGCTCGAGGAGCAGTTGGCGCAGCTTCGAGCACAGGTCGAAGCTCTTACTGAGGGGCGCTGAAGAACGCGGAGACCAGCTCCCGCGCCACGGATTAGCATGCGGGGTGGCGTTCCTGCTGGCTGATGCTTTGTTGCCTAGAATAGTCCCGACCGCCCCAAGCATTGGGCCTGCCTTCGCCGGATTCTGACTTCATCACTTCCGAGGCATGGATTCCCGACACTCTCCACTTCGCTCCGCTCGCTCACGAGGTCGGGAATGACGAGTTTCGTTTGACGGTTCCGCCAATCGCGAACGTCGGCGCTGACACGAGCGTCTGTGGTTGGCTGTTCCCATCAAGGTGCCGTCATTCCCGACCTCGTGA
>JBEVEP010000235.1:0-3987 GCA_040512755.1 Mesorhizobium sp. | reverse complement strand
CTCCAGCACGTTCGCCAGTTCTTCGACGAAATGCGCCTGATGATCGAGTGCCCCGAAAACCCGGCGCACCTGCTCAAGTGTGACCTCAGGCCGCGCCAGCATCAGCGGCACCTCGTGCGCCATCTGATTTCCGATATTGGTCTGTTCGCGCAGCGTGGCCAACCAGTCGGTACTAGTCATAGGCGTGTCCAAAGGACCTACTGTAGCTGGGCTGCACTCGTTCCCAAAGGCACCGAAATCCAAAATTGGCGCAGGCTGTATGCCTTCTGCTTGGGTTGCCAGGCACGCCAGCGATCTCGCGGGACCCGTTTCGCGAGGAGGCGTCTGGTGTGGTTCGCATGCAGCCGAGTACTTAACGAAGAGCTCTCCCGGGAGGGATTGCCTTGTTTGCGGCGTCAGGGGCAAGAATGGGCCGCGCGATGCCTGTGCTAAATCCCGTGCACGGTCCAACGGTACGCGGGGACCAGCACCTTGCCCATCAGAGGGATAGTAACCGCACCAACCACAAGGCCGACAGTGCCCGCAAGGGCTGCCGAAGTCAGCCACAACGCCGCTCCCGGAAAAGCGGGTATCGAATGCGCGACGAGCTCCGCGACATGTTCGATTGCGTGGACCGGATCTGCGAAACCATGCTGCTCAAGGCCATGGACAAGAATGTTTCCGCCAACCCACAGCATTGCCGCCGTTCCGATGGCCGCGAGAAGCCTGAGGAAAACCGGCACGCCAACTACAAGCGCGCGACCGAACGCGCGGACCAGCCGGCGAAAGCCGCTGGCTGAAAGGGAATTGCGCGCCAGCGCCAGGCCAAAATCGTCGGTCTTCACAATGATCGCGACGACTCCATAGACAGCAAGCGTGATCCCGACACCCACGGCTGCCAGCACGGCGGCCTGGGTCCAGAACCCTGCGTCGGGAACCGCAGCCAGGGTGATTGCCATGATTTCGGCCGACAGGATAAAGTCGGTCCGGATCGCGCCGCGGACCATTTCTTGTTCAATGGCGTCGGGGTTCTGCCGTTCGCCGTGAAGGGCGTCTTCGTGCTGGTGCGCCTGGTGCGGCCAGAATGCTTCGAACAGCTTTTCCGCTCCCTCGTAGCAAAGATAGACGCCGCCGATCATCAGAAGCGGCGTGATCGCCCACGGGGCGACAAGGCCAAGAATCAATGCGGCCGGCAGCAGGATGAGAAGTTTGTTGCGCAAAGAGCCGGCGGCGATCTTGGCGATTAGCGGCAACTCCCGCTTCGGGCTGATCCCCACCACGTAGCGTGGCGTGACCGCGGCATCGTCGATGACGACGCCCGCCGCCTTGGCACCTGCCTTGGCTGTCTGGGTGGCCACATCGTCCAGCGACGCCGCTGCCATTTTTGCGATGGCCGCAACATCGTCCAACAGGGCAATGACGCCAGTGCTCATACGCTCACCTCGGGTTTCCGTGATTCAGGAGCAAGACTAGCGCGTCTTAGCAGACAGGGAAGTCCTCTGCAGAAACGTGACAAAACCCGCAGCATTACCCGTCGGCTTCGCTGCAAGGACTCTTCATCGAATTACTAGAGGCTCCTGCCGCGTTGGCCGTGGATACTAGTCCGCCTAGCCATTTCCAGGTTTGAAGGGATTGTCAGTCCCAAGCCGTGCACCCGCTGTGTAACCGACTTAACGGACAATATCCGCGAACAGCGCGACAATGATCGAACTTTAAAGGTAGGAAGATCGAAGGAGATAGAGCTGGAAACCGATAGCAGGCACGGCTGATCCAGCGCCGCGGCGCAACTTCTCGCCACTCCCTACCGTATCTTCTTCGACACCACATTCGACGCAGTTTGGCTGGAGCGCCTATCGCTCCAGATTGGGCAACTTTTGGTAGCACGACGACATGGAAGCCACCTCAACTCTCATCCGAATCCTCGCGCTCAGCGCCTGTCTTGCAGTGCAGTTCCATGGGATAAATGAGGTCCGGATGCCTGGCATGCGTCGCGCAATACAAACGATGGCAGACGCTGGGTGCGCCGTTCAAGCAGGCGCTGGCGCAATCACGGTCTGCATGGATATCCTATGAAGCCTCGGGGCGTACGCGTCCACTGCCCGGCTGCTAGTGGGGGTCAGCAACGGAAGCTGGCTGATTAGCACGACCAGTTTGAGCCAAGGCGACAGGTGTCCTTGCCCATTCGTTGCAAGGACGTTCCTGTGTCTGCGCGGTTGGTCCGGTTCAATCAGCCGCCCTTCACATTGGGAGCAGTCGCGACGGAACCATCGGTGACGCTAAGGACATATCGAGAGGGCTCATTCCATATGATTGTTCCAGCGTTTGATCCTAGTCTGTGGCCTCTGCCTGCGTCTGTGACATTGGACACAAACAGCAAGTTCGAAGGTTTCCGAGACTTGAGGCGAAACATCCGCCAAGTCGGAGCGAGCGGGCTGACCCCATTGATTTGGACAGGTTCGGTGCAACCTCGTCCCCATTCATCATTCAGCCGTCTTTCCTACCGTGTCAGCCATGACGGCGCCGCGCTGTCCCATCGGTCGAGGTTGCCCTGTGGTCGAGTCCCTTGCGGTCTGATGCTCCATCTCGGCATTGAGTTCCGCACAGCCAAGCAGGATAACGAGGGAAATCCAGGTCCATACCATGAAGCCGATGACCGCGCCCAAGGCGCCGTAGGTCGCATTGTAGTCGGCAAAGTTCTGGAGATAGAACGAGAACGCCCACGAGGCGGCGATCCAGACGATGGACGCCAATACTGCACCCCAGGTCAGCCAGCGCAACTTGGCGGGTTCACGGCTCGGCCCGTATCGGTAGATCAGCGTGATCGCGACGGTCGTGGCCGCCAGCATGACGGGCCACCGTCCCCACCGAACCAGCACCTCTGTCCAATGACCGAGACTAAGGAAGGCAAGAATGGCCGGCACGATGCCGACCGACACGATGAATGCGATGCCGATCAGAATGGCGCCGCCGGTGAAAGCCAAAGACAGAAGATTGAGCCGGATGAAGCCACGCTTCTCGGTTTCTTCGTAGGCGATGTTCAATCCGTCGAAGAGAACTTTCATGCCGCTGTTGGCGCTCCATAGCGCGACGCCCAGACCGAGCAGGAAACCGGCGCTCAGCGTTTGGCGGTCCTGGGTGGCGAGGGCGCGCAACTGGTCCTTGATCATGTCGATCCCGCCACCCGGCATCAGCCCGGCCAGGAACGAGATTTGGTCGGCGACCGTCCGGGGATCGGCGACGAAGCCATAGATCGAAACGAAGGCGGCCAGAAACGGGAAAAGCGCCAGCAGCAGGTAGAAGGTAGCGCCGGCTGCGACGAGAAGAATGCGGTCGTCGTTGAACTCGTCCCAGATGCGCCAAAGGATGTCCTTCCATGCGAGCGGCGGTAGCTCGGATGGCCGGTCGGCTGCGCGCCCGCGGTCGTGGCTTGCTGTGTCCATTGCGGCGTGTCCATCGCCCCTCAGGAGCCAATCCGCGGCGATCGAAAATGTTCCCGGCGTCCAAATGTTCTGCGGCAGCCTTCGTCGGCGAATCGCGGATTTCTTCGCCGGGGCGGAACCATTCCAGAACGCCTTCCGTTGTGATCCCGGTTCTGCATCCGCAACGCGTCGATGCTTCGCGTCAGGGCCGCCTTTGTGCGCTATAGTCGGGTCAAACGTTCGACTTAGACGGATACGCCATTACCGTCCGATTGTGACCGGCCAGTAACGACGCCTTTGGTCAATTCACGCCCGCTGGTAGGGCTCAAGACTAACGCGGAACCGCTTTCATGGTAGGTTTCGCGAGCCGAGACTGGTACGGAGCCATAGTTTATGGCTAGCCATATGGTTGGAACGATAAAAGCAATAAAAACTCAATTATATCAATACTATCTGGCGGAGAGAGGGTCCGCTGTACCCCTCATAGCGCACTATTGCATAAAATATCCTAAGCCGTTGCAATTAGTCGTTCTTCTCAACGGTACTAGTCTTTCACTGTAGCTCGTTATAGCCTACAATTGCACACTTT
>JBEVEP010000153.1:0-15741 GCA_040512755.1 Mesorhizobium sp. | reverse complement strand
GGAGCGTCCACGACGGGTCGAAGGGATGGACGACGCGAATGCCCGTATCGACGCCCTTCTTCTCGGCTGTTTCCAGCTCGGCAAGCGAAGTGCCCATCTGATGCACCTCGTCGATGAACCGGGTCAGTGCCGGATTTTTTTCCGCCATTTTCCGTGCCAGCGGATGGTCAGCGGCGATGGCCATGAATGACGCGCCGAAAATGGTATCTGGCCGCGTTGTGTAGACTTCGAGTTCCGTCTCGCCCTCCGGCGCGGTGTCCGCTGCAAGCGGCCAGCGGATGAGCAACCCCTCCGAGCGGCCGATCCAATTCTGCTGCATTACCCTGACCTTTTCCGGCCAGCGGTCGAGCGTATCCAGACCGTCCAGGAGCTCCTGCGACATCGATGTGATCTTGAAGAACCACTGCGTCAGGTCGCGCTGTTCCACCGGCGCGCCCGAGCGCCAGCCGCGCCCCTCGATGACCTGCTCATTGGCGAGCACGGTCATGTCCTCGGGGTCCCAGTTGACCTTGGCCGACCGGCGCTCGACCAATCCCGCGCGCCAGAAATCGAGGAACATCTTCTGTTGATGACGATAGTAGCTCGGGTCGCAGGTCGCAATCTCACGCGCCCAGTCGAGCGACAGGCCCATCGTCTTCAGCTGACCCTTCATCGTGGCGATGTTGGCGTAAGTCCAATCGCGCGGATTGACCTTGTTGTCGCGCGCCGCGTTCTCGGCAGGCAGGCCGAAGGCGTCCCATCCCATTGGGTGAAGGACATTGTAGCCATTGGCGCGGCGATAGCGCGCGACAACGTCGCCCATCGTGTAGTTGCGGACGTGCCCCATATGGATACGCCCCGAGGGATAAGGGAACATCTCGAGCACATAATATTTCGGGCGCGGATCGTCGTTCTTCGTCTCGAAGAGCTTTGCCTCATCCCAGGCTTTCTGCCATTTGGGTTCGGACGCGCGCGGATTGTATCGTTCAGTTGCCATGCCCGGTATTTCACCTATGAAGAATGCTGGAGACGTTCACCATGGTTTGCCGGACCCGTCAACACCGGGAGCCCGGACCTGCCGGCAAAATAGGCGCATTGAAGTATGAGCGAGACCGTCATGCGGTTCGAGCGGGTCAAGGACAGAATCGCCGCCGCAGCGCGCGAGGCATCGCGCGAACCGGGGAACGTAAACCTCGTCGTCGTCTCCAAGACTTTTTCACCTGACGATATTCGCCCTGTCATCGAGGCCGGCCACCGCACCTTCGGCGAAAATCGCGTGCAGGAAGCGCAGGGCAAGTGGCCGGCGCTCAAGGCCGAATTCCAGGATCTGGAACTCCATCTAATCGGCCCTTTGCAGTCAAACAAGGCGAAGGAAGCCGTAGCGCTGTTTGATGTGATCGAGACCATCGACCGCGAGAAGATCGCGGCGGCCATTTCAGCCGAGATAGCAAAGCAGGACAGGACGCCACGACTCTATGTTCAGGTGAACACCGGCTCGGAACCGCAAAAGGCTGGGATAGATCCGCGCGAAGCGGTCGCGTTTGTGAGCCGCTGCCGTGACATCCACGGACTGGCGATCGAAGGCCTCATGTGCATCCCACCGCTCGAGGAAAATCCCGGACCGCATTTCGCGCTGCTGGAAAAGCTCGCCCGCGAGGCCGGCCTCGACAGACTGTCCATGGGCATGTCCGGCGACTACGAACTGGCAATCGCTTTTGGCGCGACCAGCGTGAGGGTGGGCAGCGCAATTTTCGGGACAAGGTAGACCGCGCAACCTACCTTGAGCACGCCACAGCACCAATCCTTCCGCGACGTTCCCCGCAAGGCTGCGAGGTGGCATCTGCCTCGGCGGGGTGCTGGATTGACCCAGCACCCGTCAACGGGCAGCTCTGACAGAGTTGTACCAGTGGCTCTCGTATATTTGACCGATTGTGCTGCCCCTCATCGCCCTGCCGGGCACTTCTCCCCGTAAAACGGGAAGAAGAGGCGCCTTCATTGCGGATTTCGCCCATCGGCAACGCTGCAAATTTTCAGCGCTGTCGCCGCTGTCAGCGCTCCTCTACCCGCTTGCGGGGAGAGGATGCCGGCAGGCAGGTGAGGGGGCAGAGCAGGCGGTCAAAAGTAGGAGTCATCGGTATTAGATTGCTCAGCTAGCGATCTTGCCGCCGCCTTGCTTGGTTATCGCGACAACCGCCGGTCTGACAGGCATGTCTGGCTTGAAATCCGGCCAGCGGGTCGACAGGTCCTCATAGTAGGATGGACGGCCAAAGCCTTCCCAATCCTCGCCGCCGTCTCCGGGATGTTGCACGGCCACAAAAGCAGTCTGGTCGTCGGGCGTAAACAGCGGGCCGCACAATTCCCCACCCACCGGTACCCGGAAGAACAGCTTTGACGTTGCTCGCGCCTCGCCCTCTGTATCGACCGCCCACAGGCCGTCGGTGCGTCCGGTGGCCTTGGGCGAATTTCCGTCAGTCGCGACCCACAGCCGGCCAGCGGAGTCGACGGCGCAATTGTCGGGCATGCCGAACCAGCCATTTGGCGTCGTGGCCGTGGAAAACGAGGCTCCCACCTCGGCAACCGACGGGTCGCCGCATTTCAGGAGCACTTCCCACTTGCCTTTGGTGGCGGTGAAGTCGCTACCATCCTCTGTGATCTCTATGATGTGGCCGAACGCGTTCTCCGCACGTGGATTGGCAGCATCCACCTGGTCGGCCTCGCGCTTTGTATTATTCGTCAGCATGACATAGACCTTGCCGTTGACCGCGTTCGGCTGGATGTCCTCGGGCCGATCCATCTTGGTGGCGCCAAGCAGGTCGGCGGCGCGTCGCGTTTCGATGAGGACGTCGGCCTGGCTGGTAAAGCCATTCGCCTCCGTCAGCGGACCGGCGCCGAAGGTCAGCGGCAACCATTCCAGCATGCCGTCCTCGGTGAACTTCGCCGTGTAGAGCGTGCCTTCATCCAAGAGGTCCATATTGGCGGCGCGGTCATCCGGCTTGAACGTACCCGCCGTGACGAACTTGTAGACATAGTCGAAGCGCTCATCGTCGCCGAGGTAGAAGACCACACGGCCGTCTTTGGCAACGATCGACTCGGCGCCCTCGTGCTTGAAACGGCCGAGAGCGGTGCGCTTCTTCGGTGTCGAGTTAGGGTCGTTGACGTCGACCTCGACGATCCAGCCGAACCGGTTTGGCTCGTTCGGCTCCTTTCCGAGATCAAAGCGGTCATAATGCGCCGCCCAGTCGTAGGCCCCCTCCGGAACGCCCAGCCGCTTGTAGTTGGCAGTCTCCTTGTGATCGGCCGGGAGCTCGCCCGAGAAATAGCCGTGGAAATTCTCTTCGGCCATCACGTAGGTTCCCCAGGGTGTGACGCCGCCGGCGCAATTGTTGACCGTGCCGAACACCTTGGCGCCAGTCGGATCGGCCGAGGTCTTGAGACGGTCACTGTCGGCAGCCGGCCCAGTAACTTGCATTTCCGTGTCAGCGGTGATGCGGCGATTGAGCTTGCCGTCGCGCACAACCTGCCATTTGCCGTCGATCTTCTGGATCTCGACGATCGTTCCGCCGTGCGCAGCCAACTCGATGTCGACTTGCGCCTTGGTCAGCGGGGCCTGGTCGATTCTTTCTTGCCGTCCTTCTCCACCACCTTGACGATGCCCGGGAACATCAGGTGCGGATTCGTGTACTCGTGATTGACCACCAACAGACCATGCTCGGCCGATCCCTCGATCGGAATGTAGCCGACATAGTCATTGTTATAGCCGAACTGCTTGGCCTGGGCGGCCGCCGTCTGGTTCAGAGGGTCGAACTCCGGGCCATCGGCGAAGATCGGATCGCCCCAGCGCAGCAGCACATCGGCGTCATAGCCCGGCGCGACGTGGTGCTTGTCGTCAATGCCGGCCTCGATCTCATCAAAGGTGAAGGCGGAACCATTAGCGCTCGCCCGCGCCTCGTCAGCCAGGATCAGGGCGATCGGGCTGACCGTCGCTGCAATGGCGGAGACGGCAAGTGAGCCCTTCAAAAGTCCACGCCGCGAGAAGCGGGCCGAGATAATCTCGCCCATCGTGCGGTTGTCGGAAGGGTTGTGCCCTGGGCCGTCATTTTCTTCGAGAAGACTGGTTCGGAAAGGGTTTTCGATCGACATGCGGGACCTGCCTCTGGCTGTCTGGCTTGAGAAGCTGAGTCTTTAGCCGGACAGAGTGACAGAGTGGTGACACATCCGCACTCACGTATATCAACCGCTCAATGCAGCAAAAACTCGCCTTTGACGTTGCGCCATTCGTTGGGCGCGATCAGCCGGCGATGGGTATACTGGATCGAATGCAGCGGGCCGTCGAGCTTGGCCTTCCAGAACTCGATAAATCGTATGAGCGCCGGAAATTTTGGCGCCAGGTCGTAGTGTTGCCAGATGAATGTCTGCAGGACATGCGGATGATCCGGCATGTGGTACAGGATTTGTGCAGTGGTGATGCCGTAGCCCTTCAGCATCAGTTCCATTTCAGAGTTGTCACGCATGGCCGTCCTCCAGCGTTTTCGCTTCTCCTCCACGTTGCGATTCTGCGCCTCGATTATTAACCGTCTACTGAAATGCGCAAGTCATCCTTTTGGTTCATGGAATAAAAACAAGGCGTTAGCAGCCTTTGGATGCGAGTGCTGACAAAGGCATGCGTTAGCCCTGCGGCATGCCGCCACGCGAATCCAACGTCTAATATTGTCGCCCGCATCGAATTGATAATAATGCGCCCCAGATCGCCATAGCGACAAGGCTCGAGCGGTTCGCCGTCAAAGCTTCGGGAGGGAAAGCAGAATGTCCGATGTCCAAATCCATCGCGTCCAGCCGGCGTGGAAGAAAAACGCCCTGATCGACAACGAAACCTACCTTAAATGGTACAGGGACAGCATCAAGAATCCGGACAAATTCTGGGGCAAGCACGGCAAGCGGATCGATTGGTTCAAGCCGTACACCAAGGTGAAGAACACATCCTTCACCGGTAAGGTCTCAATCAAATGGTTCGAGGATGGGCTGACGAACATCTCGTACAATTGCATCGACCGCCATCTGAAAAAACGCGGTGACCAGACTGCCATCATCTGGGAGGGTGATAACCCCTACGACGACCGGAAGGTCACCTACAACGACATCTATGGGCATGTCTGCAGGCTCGCGAATGTGCTCAAAAAACATGGCGTCAAGAAAGGCGACCGCGTCACAATCTACATGCCAATGATCCCGGAAGCGGCGTATGCGATGCTGGCATGCACGCGGATCGGCGCGATCCATTCCGTTGTCTTCGGCGGCTTCTCTCCGGATGCGCTTGCAGGCCGTATCGACGACTGCAAATCGACTTTCGTGATCACCGCTGACGAGGGTCTGCGAGGCGGAAAAGTCGTTCCGCTGAAAGACAATACGGACAGGGCGATCGACATCGCGGCACGCGCGGGCACGATGGTCGAGAAGGTTCTGGTCGTGCGCCGAACGGGCGGAAAGATCGCCTGGGCCGAGGGCCGCGACATCTGGTATCACGACGAAACTGCCTCGGTGAAGGCCGAGTGCAAGCCGGAGAAGATGAAGGCCGAGGATCCTCTTTTCATCCTCTACACGTCCGGCTCGACCGGCAAGCCGAAAGGCGTGCTGCACACGACCGGCGGCTATCTCGTCTACGTTTCGATGACGCACCAATATGTCTTCGACTATCATGACGGCGATATCTACTGGTGCACGGCGGATGTGGGCTGGGTGACCGGCCACAGCTATATTGTCTACGGCCCTCTCGCCAATGGCGCGACCACTTTGATGTTCGAAGGCGTGCCGAATTACCCGTCGGCCTCTCGATTCTGGGATGTTATCGACAAGCACAAAGTCAACATCTTCTACACCGCGCCAACGGCCATCCGCGCGCTGATGGGTGCCGGCGACGGCCACGTGACCAAGACCTCGCGCAAATCGCTCAGGGTGCTGGGTACGGTCGGCGAGCCGATCAATCCTGAAGCGTGGGAGTGGTACTACAAGGTGGTTGGCGAAAAGCGCGTGCCGATCGTCGACACCTGGTGGCAAACCGAAACCGGCGGCATCCTTATCACGCCGCTGCCCGGCGCGATCGACCTGAAGGCAGGCTCAGCGACACGGCCGTTCTTCGGCGTCCAGCCGGAACTGGTCGACAATGACGGACGCGTCCTGGAGGGCGCAGCCGATGGCAATTTGTGTATTACCGACTCATGGCCGGCTCAGATGCGCACCGTCTATGGCGACCACGAACGGTTCGTGCAAACCTATTTCTCCACCTACAAGGGCAAGTACTTTACCGGCGACGGATGCCGCAGGGACGCGGACGGCTACTACTGGATCACCGGCCGCGTCGACGACGTGATCAACGTATCGGGGCACCGCATGGGCACGGCCGAAGTCGAGTCAGCACTCGTTTCGCATGACAAAGTGTCCGAGGCGGCTGTGGTCGGTTATCCGCACGACATCAAGGGTCAGGGCATCTATTGCTATGTGACGCTGATGGCCGGCGAAAAATGGTCGGACGACCTGCGCAAGGAGCTCATCAATCACGTGCGAAAGGAGATCGGCGCCATCGCCTCGCCCGACAAGATCCAGTTTGCGCCCGGCCTGCCGAAAACCCGCTCTGGCAAGATCATGCGGCGTATCCTGCGAAAGATCGCGGAGGACGACTTCAGCTCGCTCGGCGATACCTCAACACTCGCTGACCCGGCCGTCGTCGACGACCTCATTGCCAACCGGCAAAACCGCAAGGCGGAAGCGCGGTCGGCGTAGCACGATCGAGTCGATCAGACGTACGAGGCTGAACAGCGATGACATCGCTGCAAGTCCGACCGTCCTACGGGAAGGCTTTCGGGTTAATACTGAAGACCTACATTTGTGATGCTTTTTGGCACTTGCGCTTGAGGCCAAAGCATCCCAACCTGTTCGGTGTGTTCAACAGATTGAAAGGAGGTGATCCGATGTCGAGTGATTTCGTTTTCCAGAGCGTGGCCTCAGCGGATTGCCTTTGCGAAGGGCAGCCCCTTCGTTGATTCGCATGACGTGCGGCCTATGACTTGAGGTCATGGCTGACGGCCGCGCCGCGGACGGAAACACGGAGGCCGTTTCTCCCAGGAGAAACGGCCTTTCTTTTTGTGGCGGCATCGTGAGCCCACGCCGATCTCATGGTGCTGTGGGGGGTACCGCGATCCTCTCGCCAGCATCTATTTCGGCTGTCACCCCGGCCCAAAGTCCAGAGTCGGCCTTCAGCACTTACATCCGAGGCTCGCCCGACACCGGATCGATCTTGATCTCAACTTTGGCCTTATCCGACGTGTAGTAGATCACGTCGTAAACTCCGTCTTCGTCCCATTCAATTTCATCAACGTAGCGAAACTGATCGCGCCGTTCGATTTTTGCGATGATTTCGGACAGTTTCAGCGATTTCTCGGGCGGGATTGGAGGCGCGGCAGTCTGCGCGTGCGCGCCGACGCCGCCAAGAAGTACTACCCCGACCATAACCGGAATTGCATATCGCATGGCGACCGCTCCCTCTGTTGACCCGATACGAGCCAGTCTACAGCGAAACGGTCGACTGGAGCCAATCGGCGCATCAGACGCAGCTTCACGCAATCTGCGGCGTGCTGAGCGTCCGGTCGACGGCTCGTCTGAGTTGTGGCGCCGGATCGGCACTCTGCTCTTCGGTCCAGACCTTGAATTTGGTCAGCTTGTGGGGCCCGAAACTGTGGAGAAGCGGTACGTCCGTCGCGTCGCGCCCGCGCGCCACGACAACACGCCCGATGCGCGGAACGTTGTGGCGCGCGTCAAATGTGTACCATTTGCCGCCGAGATAGGCCTCGAACCAGGCATTGAAATCCATTGGCGCCGGATCCGGCGGGATGCCGATATCACCCAGATAACCGTTCACGTAACGCGCGGGAATGTTCATGCAGCGGCAAAGCGTGATTGCAAGATGCGCAAAGTCGCGGCAGACGCCGACCCGTTCCTCATGCGCCTGCGCAGCGGTGCGCGTCGCCCTCGCATAACCGTAGCCAAAGGAGAGCCGGTTGTGCACGTAGTCGCAGATCGCCTGCACCCGAACCCATCCCGGCGGCAGATGTCCGAACAGGCTCCAGGCAAGATCGCTCATATGATCAGTCTCGCAGTATCGGCTGCCCAGAAGGAAGACGATACATTCGGGCGGCAGGGTCTGCACTAACGTTTCCTGCGCCAATGTTTCGACCCGGTCGGGCGCGCCACTGTCCCTGACGAGGGCGTCGTAGCGAATATGGAACGTTCCTTCGGGCACCATGAAACGCCGGCAGGCATTGCCGTAGGCATCCTGGTAGACATGGGTTGCCACCTGGGGCGAGGTGACAACGTTTGTCTGACACTTGATATCGTGTTGACGGTCAGGGTGGATATCAAGCAGCGAGATGACCGGCATCGGCTGCTCGCATTCGATCGCAATTTCGTAGCCGAGGCGGATCAGCATCGAGCGCCCTTCTCACGTTTTTGGGGAAGCATCGTTCTCCAACAAACGCCAGGACACTGTTTATGGTTCCGCGGGAGCCTTCCCGTCCAAAGCGCAGGGCTATCGCATATGAAAGACGCCCCCTCATCCGGCATCGCCACGCTCGGCGACCTCCTCTCCCCTCGGAGCAATCGCATATGGCGAGCACCTCGAGTCGCTCGTCCCCCCTCTCCGTCTCGGGCTAAAGGGGTGGAGGAAGGGCACGAACTCGCCGCGATCAGCACCCTTCCTCGCCCCCTTCAGGGGGAGAGGTGTCGAGCCCGAAGGGCGAGACGGAGAGGGGGCAAGAGCGTTCGCAAGCATCAATATGCGATTGCCTTGCCTCAAGCGGGAGGCCAGTCTAGAAATCGCTTGTCAGGCCCTTGATCTCCCAGTCGCCATAGCGTCCCGGTTCGAGACCGCCACGTCCGCCGATCTCCGTCGGCCGGTCTGCTTCGGCGGCGCGATACACGGCGCGACGTGCTTCGGCCTCCTCCAGCGCACGTTTGGCCGCTGGCGAAAGATGTTTTCGGGCGTCAACCGAACCGAGGTCTCGGTCAGCTTCGGCGTGCTCGTCGTCCGACATCGATTTCACTCGCGAAAATCATTGAATGGACCGGGTGCGATTCCCATCATAATAGGCGGGTTCTGGTCCGATCCGACCGCGCTCCTAACGCAGGGTGCCGCTTCATGGAAACGTCATCTCACGCCAGATTGTTGTATTTCGCGTGATGCGATACGACAAGCAAGCGCCGGTCGGGCTGGCAACTCTGACGCGAACCACGAGGAGCAGACGATGAACATGATTCGCACCGCCATGCTGCTGGCTTTCATGACCGCGCTTTTCATGGGCGTGGGTTATCTCATCGGTGGCTCCAGCGGCATGACCATCGCCTTCCTTATGGCTGCGGGCATGAACCTCTTCAGCTATTGGAACTCCGACAAGATGGTGCTCAGGATGCACCACGCCGTCGAAGTGGATGAGCGCAACGCTCCCGAATACTACGGCATCGTGCGCGATCTGGCACATCGCGCCAATCTTCCAATGCCGAAGGTTTATCTCATCGAAAACCCTCAGCCCAACGCGTTCGCTACCGGCCGCAATCCGCAAAACGCCGCCGTCGCCGCAACGACAGGCCTGCTCGACAGGCTTTCCCCTGAAGAAGTTGCAGGCGTGATGGCGCACGAACTGGCCCATGTGCAGCACCGCGACACGCTGACAATGACGATCACCGCGACGCTGGCCGGCGCGATCTCCATGCTGGGCAACTTCGCTTTCTTCTTCGGCGGCAATCGCAACAACAACAACCCGCTTGGTTTCATCGGTGTTCTGGTCGCCATGATCGTCGCGCCACTGGCTGCGATGATGGTGCAGATGGCCATCAGCCGCACTCGGGAATATTCTGCGGACCGGCGAGGGGCCGAGATTTGCGGCAATCCGCTCTGGCTCTCCTCCGCGCTCGGCAAGATCGCCCGCAACGTCCAGCAAATCCACAATCAGGATGCCGAGCGCAATCCGGCAACGGCGCATCTCTTCATCATCAATCCTCTGTCCGGCGAGCGCATGGACAATCTCTTCTCGACGCACCCGAATACCGAGAATCGGATTGCCGCGCTTGAAAATATGGCGCAGGGCGCCGATGGCGGAGGGTTCCAGCCGTCCGCGGAACCGGATATCCAGGAACCGGCGACGGATCCGTCCGGTTCGGGTCCCTGGGATAAGCCGGCCGAAAACCCGCGCGCGCAAGGTCCATGGGGCCGCAATCCAACCGGACCGAAGAGCCCGTGGTGATCTCCGCATGAGGGCACATGAAAGGGATGTGCTCAGCGCAACCTTTCGGTATTGCCGGCTGGAAAATCGATTTCGGTTTTCGGTCCGGTGCTGTAAGGCGCGGGGATGACGGTCCCGCAATCTCGCGAAACAGTTCCCGGCCTTGCTGCCCGCATGGCGGCAGCGAAAATTCTGGCGGCGGTCGTTGATGCGAAAACGCCTCTTGACGGACTGACGGATCACGACCACGGCCATCCCCAGTTTCGAGCGCTTTCGCTGCGTGATAGGGCGCTGGTTCGCGCCATCCTCGTGACCGCGCTGCGTTTCCGGGTAACAATCGGCAAATTGATCGACCGGCGTCTCGAACGGCCGCTGCCCTCCAACGCGCACGCGCTGGCGCATTTGCTTTATGTTGCCGCCGCACAAATCCTGTTCCTCGACATTCCCGATAGCGCGGCGGTGGACCTTGCCGTCACCCATGCGAAGTCAGACCCACGCACCAAACGCTTTGCCGGTCTCGTCAATGCAATATTGCGCGGGATCGCACGCAGCAAAGATACGCAATTGTCGAAGATGCTTGCTTCCACAGACGACGCGCCCGGCTGGTTCATCGAGCGGCTTCAGGCTGGCTATGGCGAAGAGCGGGCGCGCGCGATCCTTGCGGCGCATCGAACCGAAGCCCCTGTCGATTTCACGGTCAAAATGGACCCCGACAAATGGGCAAACGAACTCGGCGGCATCGTGCTGGCGACCGGCACCGTACGGGTCGAAAGGCTTGCCGCCAATGTCGCCGACCTTCCCGGCTATGAGGAAGGCGCCTGGTGGGTGCAGGATGCGGCCGCAAGCCTGCCGGCGCGTCTGCTCGGCGATGTCGCAGGACTTCGCGTAGCCGACCTGTGCGCAGCGCCGGGAGGTAAGACGGCGCAACTGGTCAATGCCGGCGCAAGAGTGACAGCTGTCGAGGTGTCGAAGAACAGGCTGGCGCGGCTCACCGCCAATCTGGAACGTCTCCGGCTTGCCGCAGAGGTCGTGGAAGCGGATATGATGAAATACGAGCCGGCAACGCTCTTCGACGCAGTTCTCCTGGATGCGCCCTGCTCGTCCACTGGTACTGTGCGCCGCCACCCGGATGTGCCATGGACAAAATCCCCTGAGGATATTGCCAAGCTTGCGAAGCTACAGCGGCAATTGCTCGACAAGGCGATCACATTCGTGAAGCCCGGCGGGCGGATCGTCTTCTCCAACTGCTCGCTCGACCCGGACGAGGGCGAGGCGCTTGTTGCATCTCTGCTTGGCGGGAACACCACCGTAGAGGCGGAGCCCATCGATCCGGGCGAGATTGATGGGATCGCTCCCTTCATAAAAGACGGCGCGCTCCGCACCACGCCCGCCGACCTCGATCTTGTTAGACCCGGCATCTCGGGCCTCGATGGGTTCTACGCCGCACGATTCCGGCGCATTGGATAGATCGAGCGCGACGTCAGAATTGGTGCAAGGCCGAACTTAAACCATTCGCTAACCATACCGCATGGATAAGAGAGAGGGCTTCGAGGCGAGGATTCGGCTTTGGTAACTGCAGCGGGCAACGCACCGCATCTGTGGGCGCTTGCGGCGCGGGAAATCTGGCGCCGCGCTCGCCGTCAGCTGCGCGCCGGACCGGCGTATCGATGGCGTTATGCCGGCCGCACTCCGGAGCGCGTACTGATCGCTCCACCCGACTTGCGGCAGGCCGACCCGCAGATCGCGATGGAAATCTATTACGGCCGTTTTCCGCTTTCCGGTTACCTCGTCGAGACTGGCGGGCAGTCGCCGTTTCACATACAGGTGGCCAATCAGGACTGGCTACAAGCACTGCACGGCTTCCGCTGGCTACGTCACATGCGAGCCGCCGGCACCGATCTCGCCGCTCACAACGCCCGTGCACTTGTTTCCGACTGGATCTCAAGCCATGGCAGCCGTATTTCCGGCGTGGCGTGGGAGCCCGCAACGACCTCGCGGCGCGTCATCGCCTGGCTACAGCATTCCTCGGTCGTTCTTCAGGGCGCCGAGTTCCCGTTCTACAGGGCTTACCTACGCTCGCTTGCCGTTCAGATCCGGTATTTGCGCTCGATGGCGCCAGAAATGACGGACGGGGAGGAGCGCCTTCGGGTCCGCATCGCGCTCGCTTTTGCGGCACTTTCCCTCCCCGCACCCAAGACCGCCGTCCGCAACGCATCGCGCAATCTCGCCGCGGAACTGGACCGGCAAATCCTTCCCGATGGCGGACATGTTTCCCGCAATCCCTTTGCCGTGCTGGAGATTCTTGCCGACCTCCTGCCGCTTCGGCACACTTACGCCAACCAAGCCGAAACTCCGCCCGACGCACTTATGGGTGCGATCGACCGGATGTTGCCGGCGCTCCGCTTTTTCCGTCACCAGGACGGCAGTCTTGCCCGTTTCAATGGGATGGGCGCAACGATCCAGGATCGCATTGCTGCCATTCTTCGCCACGACGACACCGCTGGACAACCGCTGCTGCATGCGCCGCATTCGGGATACGAACGGCTGTCGATGGGCGGAACAAGCGTAATTGCCGATACCGGACCTGCACCGCAGCCGGAGGTTTCCAGCGTTGCGCATGCCGGGTGCCTTTCATTCGAACTCTCGTCCGGCCGCCAGCACTACATCGTCAACGCCGGCGTGGACGCGTTTGGTGCAGAGGACTTTCGTCCACTCGCACGGGCGACTGCCGCACACTCAACCGCGACCTTGAACGACACATCTTCAGCCCGCTTCAGCCACTCCGGACGACTGAACGAATTGCTCGGCGCCCCATTGATCGCCGGTCCGCGACACGTCCCCTGCGAGCGCCTTGACTCAAGCGGAACACAGAGATTTGTGGCCAGTCACGATGGCTATGTATCGCGTTTCGGTTTGTTCCACGAGCGCGAGCTTTCGCTCTCAGACAGCGGCAATCTTCTCGAAGGCATCGACCGTTTCTTCCGGTCAGGCGGCGCTCCAGCCAAGAAGAATGGACAGGATATCGTTGCAGTGCGGTTCCATATCCATCCGGATGTTCAGCTCTATCGCGACAAACAGGGCAGGTTGGTGCTCGCCGCAGGTGGCGCTGACAGTTGGGCGTTCACTTGCGAAGCCGTGACGCCGTCGATCGAGGAATCGATCTTCTTTGCCGGTCTGAGTGGACCGAGGCGGACGAGCCAAATCGTGCTGTCCTTCAAACCCTCGGAACTGCCGGAGATAGGCTGGCGGCTGACCCGCACCCGGATCATCGAAAGACCGGCAGGCACCCTCGCAGTCTAGGGTCTGTTGAGATTCATGTCATGGCGAGCCGAAAATGGTGGATTTCGAGAACCGTAGCGGAGCGTACGTTCTGGTACGTGAGCAACGGAAGCGCAGAAAACCTCCATTTGCAGGCTGTCATGGCGTGAATATCAACAGACCCTGGATCAGAACCACTTTGGCGACTCGTCAGCGTGCGCGACGGCATGCCATGAATTCGCGGGCCGGTTTGATTCCATGCGGGGTTGTGTTAGGGCGCGCCATCACTCGTTGCCTTCAATTGCCAACACCCACCGAGATCGGAGACCCCGCAATGGCAGTCGCATCAAAGAACATACCTGCACCCAATCTGGTGCCGGTCCGACGCGCACTGCTTTCAGTATCCGACAAGACAGGCCTCACGGAATTTGCCGGCGCGCTGCACAATAGAGGTGTCGTTCTGATCTCCACTGGCGGCTCGGCAAAGTCGCTCGTGACGGCCGGAGTTCCTGTAACCGACGTTTCCGAAGTGACGGGTTTTCCAGAAATTATGGACGGTCGCGTCAAGACCCTGCATCCGGCCGTCCATGGGGGTCTCCTCGCGGTAAGAGATGATCCCGGACACGTTGCCGCGATGAGCGAACACAGGATCGAGGCCATCGACCTTGTCGTGGTTAATCTCTACCCGTTCGAGGAGGTGCGTTTCTCTGGCGGCGACTATGCTTCTGTCGTCGAGAATATCGATATCGGCGGACCCGCAATGGTGCGTGCTGCTGCCAAAAACCATGCCTATGTTGCGATCGTCACCGATCCGGCGGACTACGCCGACGTCCTCAACGAGCTCGAACGAAACGCAGGCTGCCTCTCTCTCGATTTCCGCAAGCGCCTCGCGGCAAAAGCCTTCGCGCGCACCGCGGCCTACGACGCAGCAATATCAGGCTGGTTTGCCGAGACACTGGATATCGCTGAGCCCAAATGGCGGGCTTTCGGAGGCAAGCTCGAAACGGTGATGCGCTATGGCGAAAACCCTCACCAGACCGCCGGGTTCTATGTCACGGGCGAGCGGCGGCCGGGGGTCGCAACCGCCCGTCTCCTGCAGGGCAAGCAACTCTCCTACAACAACATCAACGACACTGACGCCGCCTTCGAGCTTGCCGGCGAATTCGACCCCGGCGTCCAAGCGGCGGTCGCAATCATCAAACACGCCAACCCGTGCGGCGTGGCGGTGTCCGCCACGCTGAAGGCCGCCTATGGACAGGCGTTGGCTTGCGATCCGGTTTCCGCCTTTGGCGGCATCATCGCGGTCAACCGCATTCTCGACGCGGAAGCAGCGGAAGAGATGGTGAAGATCTTCACCGAAGTGATCGTCGCGCCGGCTGCAACTGAAGTGGCACGGGCGATCATAGCCACCAAGAAGAACCTGCGCCTGTTGGTGACGGGCGGCCTGCCGGATCCCGCGGCCCCGGGCATTTCGGTCAAGTCGGTTGCCGGAGGCCTGCTTGTTCAGTCGCGAGACAACGCGATTGTCGACGGGCTTGATCTCAAGGTTATGACGAAGCGAGCTCCAGGCGAGCGCGAACTCGCTGACCTCAAATTCGCTTTCCGCGTCGCAAAGCACGTGAAATCGAATGCCATCGTCTACGCCAAGGATGGCGCTACGGTCGGCATCGGCGCCGGCCAGATGAGCCGCGTCGATTCATCGCGCATTGCCGCCCGCAAAGCGCTGGATGCATCTGAAGCGGTGGGGATAGCAACCCCTTTGACGATTGGCTCGGTCGTTGCATCCGATGCTTTCTTTCCCTTTGCGGACGGGCTTCTTTCCGCGATAGAGGCGGGCGCTACGGCAGTCATTCAACCCGGCGGCTCAATGCGAGACGACGAGGTGATTGCGGCGGCCGACGAACATGGCATCGCCATGGTGTTCACCGGCGTAAGGCATTTCCGGCATTGAGCGTCTTGATCGATTGTGCCGCCCCTCACCTGCCTGCCGGCATCCTCTCCCCGTAAAAAACGGGGAGAAGAACGCCTTCATTGCGCATTTCGCCAATTGCCAACGCTGCAAATTTTAGCGCTGTCGATGCGGTCAGCGCTCCTCTCCCCGTTCTACGGGGGTGAGGAGTGGTCGCCGGAGGCGACGAAAAGCCAACGATTTGGCTTTTCGAACGACAAACGCCCGAAGCCATAGCGACGGGCCGGGGCCGGCCGGCCGGGGAGGGGCCGTACAAACGATCAAACAGTA
>JBEVEP010000144.1:0-6503 GCA_040512755.1 Mesorhizobium sp. | reverse complement strand
TGTGGAGGGCGTTGATTACAAGCCTGAAATGAAGCTCAGCGATTTCTGACGGAAGCCGGCTGGAACCTTGGAGAGGTTCAGTGTTCGATTGAATCGCTGAACAGCTCTAACTCTTTGTTTTAACGCAATTCCGGACGGAAAACCGGGTTTCCGCTTTTCCTGGAATTGCTCTAGGGCCCAATGGCTGCCGTTTGCCCGATTTCTTAAGGTTTCGGCGCGACGTCGCCGTGATCCGCTGCTTCCTCAAGTCGCTCCATGTCATCATCGCTAAGGCCGAAATGGTGGCCGATTTCGTGGATCAGCACATGAGTGACGATGTCGCCAAGTGTTTCTTCATTCTCGGCCCAATAGTCGAGGATGGCGCGGCGATAGAGCGTAACGCGGTTCGGACCTTCTCCGGTTTGCGGATTCCAGCGTTCGGCGATGCCGCGGCCCTCAAAAAGACCAAGCAGATCGAAGGGCGTTTCAAGTGCGAGGTCGTCCATGATCTCGTCGGTCGGGAATTCCGCGAGCTGAATGATAATTTCGCCGGTAAGCGTGCGGAATTCCTCTGGCAAATGGGCATAGGCCTCAAGCGCCAGAAGCTCCATCTCCTCAATTGATGGGGATAGCTGGTCGTGCCAGCTGCGTGTCTTGTAAATACGGGCCATTTTGTCCTCTGATGCGGCATATAGCCTTTTGCTCTGCAGCTTTCGAGGTTTTTGCGTGTCTTTCGAGTGATTTAGCGAACAGAGCAGAAGTTGCAGGAATAAATTCTCCCGCCAGGAGCTTGACTCTTCCGGCAAGCTCTGGAATCCATAAGAACATAACAGGAACATATGTATCAGGCGACCGACATGGCTATAAACGCCATGGCGCAGGAAACCCTTTTTGCCTTGCGCCAGAAAATCGCGAAGATCGAAGGCAATCTGCCTGAGATGCTGACGTCGCCGGACGACAGCGCAACAGTTCTGCGGCATCAAGGGATCGCTGCAGGATCAGGCACGTTATTCAAAACAGGCGCCGCACGTCTCGACAATGCCCTGGGCGGAGGCATTCCCTGCGCGGCATTGACCGAAATTCACGGCGGAGAGATCCGCGATGCAGGGGCTGTCGCCGGATTTTCCCTCACACTTGCCGGATTGATCTCAAACAGGAAGGCTGGCCATGGCGCACGGTTTCCTGTTCTCTGGATTGGCGTCAGCCAGGATTTTGCAGAGACGGGATTTCCTTACGCGCCGGGTATCCTAGCGCTTTCCGGCCTTTCACCCGACGAACTGCTCATTTCGCAAACCACGAAACTCCTCGATGCGCTCTGGATTGCCGAGGAGGCCGCCCGGCTACAGGAACTTTCCGCCGTCATTTTGGAAGTGCATGGCAATCCAGTCCGTCTCGACCTGACCGCAACACAACGGCTGCATCGACGCGCGCAGATGGCCGGCAGGCCAGTCTTCCTGCTGCGTCAGGCTGCAAAGGCCGAGCCTACCGCCGCGCCCGTCCGAATACTCGTTGCGGCTGCCACCGCCGTATCTCGCCGCACCCTGGCAGGACCGCTTGCCGATTCGATCGGGCGCCCGGCCTTCACTGTGGCCATTGGCAAAAGCCGCACCGCCCTGCCGGGAGAATTCATATTGGAGTGGAACCCCGATGAACACGTATTTGAGGAAAGACGGCCAGAGAATTCTCGCTCTGTGGTTTCCGCACCTGCCTTCAGACCGGATTTTTCGCCAGCGCCTGGGCAGGTCGTGGCGTTCAAACCCGCCGGCAAGGCTACAGCCGCTGGTCATCAGCCATCGGGAGGACAACACCCAGCGCGTCGCGGCGCTCGACGAGCGGGCTGAAGGGCTTCGGCTGAAGCGCGGCATGGGAATGGCCGACGCACGCGCTATGCATCCCGAGATCGAAATCATTGAAGCAGACCCGGCGGCAGACCGCAGATTGCTCGAAAGCCTAGCCGATTGGTGCGATCGCTACACACCTCTGGTCGCCCTTGACGGTTCGGACGGCCTTCTTCTCGACATTACCGGCTGCGCCCATCTTTTTGGCGGTGAAAAAACGATGTTGGGCGACGTTCTGGCGCGCCTCCTCCAACAGGGTTTTCATGCGCGGGCAGGGCTTGCCTCGACCCCCGGCACCGCCTGGGCGGCAGCCCGCTTTTTGAGGGACGGCATCATAGAGCCCGGCACCGAAGAAGAAGCCTTGGCCCCTTTGCCACTTTCCGCCTTGCGTATAGACCCGGACATTCGCAGCAGCCTGGAAAGTGTCGGTCTGCGCACAACGGGAGCAATCATGTCGGCGCCGCGCGCCCCGCTTGTCCGGCGCTTCGGCAAGCAGCTCCTGATACGACTTGATCAGGCTCTCGGCCGCATTGAAGAACCCATTTCGCCACGCTTGCCCGTCTCCCCGCTTTCGGTTGAGCGGCATCTTGCCGAGCCCATAACGATCCTTGAAGACATCGAAACTCTGACTTTTGAACTGGCCCTCACGTTAAGAACCGATCTCGAGCGGCGTAACGAGGGAGCGCGGGTTCTGGAACTCGCGCTTTTCCGGGTAGACGGCGCAGTCATCCGCATCCTGGTCGGCACATCACGACCTTTGCGGGAGCCCTTGCTGATAAGACGGCTTTTTCACGAAAAATTCGCAGCGCCTGGAAATGAGATCGATGCGGGGTACGGCTTCGAACTTGTGCGCCTTTCCGTTCTTGCAATGGGCCTCTTTCAACCGGAGCAGATCGACCTTGCCGGGAAAGCGCCGAACAATGGCGAAGCGCTTGCCCTTTTCGCAGACCGCATCCGCGCGCGGCTAGGGGAACAGGCTGTTTTGAGGCCTGTTCCTGTCGAGAGTCACATCCCCGAACGTGCGATTGTAATGACGCCGCTTTCTGAAGCGTCCCTCCAAAAATCCGGTGCGCGAAACGCAGACACGGTTGAAAGAACCGGACCCGACCGTCCCATCCGTCTTTTTCGCCAGCCTGAGCCAATCGAAGTCGCGGCAACCGAAGTCCCTGAAGGTCCTCCCGTTCATTTCCGCTGGCGGCGTGTCACGCATAGGGTCGCGAAATCCGAAGGACCGGAACGCATCGCGCCAGAATGGTGGCACGGGAATAGTGATACTCCGACACGCGATTATTTCCGCGTCGAGGACGCCTCTGGACGACGTTATTGGCTTTACCGGCAAGGCTTGTACGACGCATCGCAGGAAGCGCCGCGATGGTTCATGCATGGGATTTTCGCATGAGCACAACCGTCGCGATGCCCTATGCGGAATTCGCCATACAGTCGAATTTTTCATTCCTGCGTGGGGCTTCCAAGCCGGAGGAACTTGCGGTCGCCGCAAGGCTTCTGGGCTTTTCCGCCATGGGGCTCGCCGACCGGAACACCGTCGCAGGCGTCGTGCGCGCCTGGCAGCAGACCAAGGTGGAAAACCTGCTCTATCATCCGGGCTGCCGGCTTGTCTTTTCCGATGGCGCGCCTGACGTCCTTGCCTACCCTCAGAATCGCGAGGGTTGGGCTCATCTCTGCCGGATGCTGACTGTTGCAAATGCGCGTGGTGAAAAGGGCGCCCCCGACCTTCTCGTCAACGACCTGCTTGAATGGGGCGATCTTCTTTCACTCGCCATCATGCCGGATTTCGACGCGCCATCCGAAGGCACATTGCAGTTTCTAGCCTCCTTGAAGGATCGGTTTGGGACTTCCCTGTGGCTTGCTGCTTCACCTTCCTATGCCGGGAACGACCATTTTCGACTCGAACAGGCGGCCAGCATGGCAAGAATTGCCTGCCTCCCCCTGATGGCGGTCAATGATGTGCTTTATCACGTCCCCGGTCGCCGTCCGCTCCAGGATGTGCTCACCGCGATCCGTCTGAACGGGCCAGTTGCCGAGGCCGGTTTTGAATTGCGCGCCAATGCCGAGCGCTATCTGAAGCCGCCGGCCGAAATGGCCCGGCTTTTTCGCAGACATCCCGAAGCGATCATGGAAACGATACGTTTTAAGGAAACTCTGACGTTCTCGCTGAACGACCTGAAATACAATTATCCGGACGAGCCGACTGAATCAGGACTCGAACCTCAAGCAGAGTTGGAAAGGTTGACTTGGGAAGGGGCAAAAGTCCGTTTCCCGAATGGCGTTCCGGAGAACGTCAAGGCAATTATCAATCACGAACTCGATACAGTGCGGGAACTGAAATACGCCCGCTATTTTCTGACGGTCCACGATATCGTCACCTATGCCCGCTCGCAGAAAATTCTATGCCAGGGGCGCGGTTCGGCGGCCAATTCCGTCATTTGCTACTGCCTGCGCATTACGGATGTCAGACCGGACGTCATCGATACACTATTCGAACGATTCATTTCCCGCGAACGCAACGAGCCTCCCGATATCGATGTCGATTTCGAACATGAAAAACGCGATCCCGTCATCGAGTACATCTATAAGAAATACAGCGAAAAACGGACGGCGCTCGCCGCATCCGTAGTGACGTATCGGGGCCGTTCCGCCTTGCGCGAGGTCGCCAAGGCAATGGGACTCTCTGATGACGTCCGGGATGCTCTTTCGGGATCGATTTGGGGCTGGTCTTCATCCACGCTTGGCGAGAAGGAAGCCAAGGCGGGAGGCCTGAGCGAAACCGATCCTCTGGCAAGGCACGTGATCGATCGCGCCAATGACATTATGGGTTTTCCCCGCCATCTGTCCCAGCATGTTGGAGGTTTCGTCATCACCAAAGACCGGCTCGATGAGATCGTACCCATCGTCAAGACGGCGATGGATGAACGCAAGATGGTCGAATGGGACAAGGATGATCTCGATGCCGTGGGCATCCTCAAGGTGGATGTGCTGGCGCTCGGCATGCTTTCTTGCCTGCGCAGAGCCTTCGCTCTCCTGGAAACACATTACGATGTCCGGGACGAGCACGGACGGGTAGTCGAACTGGCTACGATCCCTCCAGAAGATGAACGGGTCTACGACATGATCTGCCGCGCGGACACGATCGGCGTCTTCCAGATCGAAAGCCGCGCCCAGATGAGCATGCTGCCGCGCCTCAAGCCGCGCACATTCTATGACCTTGTCATCGAGGTGGCGATCGTTCGGCCCGGCCCCATCCAGGGCGACATGGTCCACCCCTATTTGCGCAGGCGGCAAGGCAAGGAGAAGCCGGAATATGTTCGGCCCGAACTCGAGGCAATTCTGAAGAGAACACTTGGTGTGCCTCTTTTCCAGGAGCAGGCGATGAAGATCGCGATCGTGGCCGGAGGCTTCAAGCCAGGTGAGGCCGATCAGCTGCGTCGCGCCATGGCGACTTTCAAGCGCACGGGCACGATCGGCAATTACCGCGAAAAGATGATCGAGGGGATGGTCGCGAAGGACTATCCGCGAGAATTCGCCGAGCGCTGTTTCAAGCAGATCGAAGGCTTCGGTGAATACGGATTTCCGGAGAGCCACGCTGCCGCCTTCGCACTGCTTGTCTATGCCTCCTGTTGGCTGAAAGCCTATTTTCCTGATGTCTTCTGCGCGGCAATCCTGAATTCTCAACCCATGGGCTTTTACAGGCCAGCGCAGTTGGTCCGCGATGCGCAGGATCACGGCATCGAGATCCTGCAGGTTGATATCAATCAATCGGAGTGGGACTGCACATTGGAAGAGTACGCCTTCGACCCTTCTTGCATCGCGGAGCGTCATGCGGAAATGCGGGACGTAATCAGGAGCAGACATGCCGTCCGGCTCGGTTTTCGGCAAATCAAGGGGTTGTCAGAAGACCGCATGAGAGCGTTCGTCCTCAGGCGAAACCAAGGCTACGATTCAATCCGGGACGTATGGCTCCGATCCGGTCTCGATACCGGCGACATCGAGCGACTTGCCCAGGCCGACGCCTTTCGATCCCTCGGGCTCGACCGCCGGGAAGCTCTTTGGGCGGTTCGAGCGCTGGATAAAAAAAGTGCTACCGAGTTCCTGCCGCTTTTCGACAAACCTGGCCTCCGCCTGCGCGACAACGAGCCCGAAACAAGACTGCCGGCCATGCCGCTCGGACAGCATGTCATCCATGACTATCAGTCACTTGGCCTTTCGTTGAAGGCGCATCCGGTTTCTTTCATGCGACCACGGCTTGATAGATCGGGCATCACTCCGAATGCTCGGCTCAGCGCGGTACCAGATGGGAGACGGGTGTCCGTCTCCGGACTTGTGCTGGTGCGGCAGAGGCCGGGCACGGGCAATGCGATCTTCCTGACGCTGGAGGACGAAAAGGCGGTAGCCAACATCATTGTCTGGCCACGGGTTTTCGAGCGTTTTCGCTCGATCGTGCTTGGTTCCCGCTTCATCCGGGTCGACGGCCGTCTTCAGTCTGAATCGAATGTGATTCATATTGTTGCGGAAAGGATGGAGGATCTGACCTCCTGGCTTCGCGTCTTGACCGAAGAGGCCCAAACCACTCTTTCCACGAGCCTTTCCGCAGGGCAGCCCTTACCAAGGCCTGCCTTGCCAAGCAAACCAGATCACCACTCACCTCGGACCGGGAGATATGAGCCTGCA
>JBEVEP010000119.1:0-5159 GCA_040512755.1 Mesorhizobium sp. | reverse complement strand
CCGGTCCACTCAACGTCACCTGCCACCGCGCCTTCGATATGACCCGAGATCCGTTCGAAGCCCTGGAAGCGTTGATCCGTTGCAAGGTCGGGCGTGTGCTGACGAGCGGTCAGCGCGATACCGCGGTCGACGGAGCGGAACTATTGGCGAAACTGGTGCAGCAAGCCGGCCAGCGGATCATCGTTATGGGGTGTGGCGCGCTCGATGCCATGAACATCGCAGACATACGCCAAAGGACCGGGCTGTCCGAGATGCATTTCGCGTCGCTCAAAGACGTGCCGAGTGGCATGCTCTACCGCAATCCCCATGTCGGAATGGGTGGAACCGATCTCGATCGCGAGTACCGCAACACGATAACCGATGGCGCAGCCGTGGCCGCAACAATCCGCGTGGCGCGCAGCGGTTGATCTTGGTTCTGTAAGCGATCGACCGGGCGGTCGACGTGCCGGGCTCTGTGCCTCGGCCGTATCGAAACAGGTAACCTGCTGAGGCTACACGACTGCCGTCCGGCGAGACCCTTGTTCGACAGCGATCAAACCAGTTCCACCTCGACCACGCCGGGCACCGCTCGAAGCGCCGAAGCAACCTGGGGCGAGATTCGGCAACGGTTCGGTAGTTCGATTTCGACCTCGCCTTCGCCGCCTTCCTTGATCACCACCAGGCTCACCTGCCCCTCGCCCTTTGCGGCCAGCTGAGGCATCAGCGCGCTGAGAGGGGCATCGTTGCGGACAAAAATACGCAGCGCCTTCTGCACCTGGCTCGCCACGTCGTCCAGCAGCTGCACAGTCTGGATGCGCAAGTTTACGCCTTCCGGCCGGTCCTCGGCAGACACGGTTATGACGACCGATCGGCCAGGCTCCAGTATGTCACGATATTGCGCCAGCCCTTCGGAGAACAGCACCGCCTCGTACTGGCCCGTGGTGTCCGAAAACTGGATCACACCCATCTTGTTTCCAGTGCGTGTCTTGCGCTCCTGCTTTGTCGTGACAGTTCCTGCAAGACGCCCCGCCGAAGCGCCCCGCTTCACGGCGGCGGAGAATTCCGCCCAGTTCTGAACCCGCATCTTCGTCAGCGCTGACTTGTATTCGTCGAGCGGATGCGCGGAAAGATAGAAGCCGACCGCTAGAAATTCGCGATGCAGTTTCTCCGCCGGCAGCCAAGGCTCGGCAGCAGGCAGATGCAGGACCGGGGCCTGACCCGTCGCCGCCATGCCGAAAATGTCGGTTTGGCCCGAAAGCGCGTTCTCCTGCGCACGCTGCGCCATGCCCATCATCCGCTCGACGCCAGCCATCATGGCGGCACGGTCGTGCCCAAAGCAGTCGAGCGCGCCCGCAGAGATCAGACTTTCGAGGACGCGCTTGCCGACGATCTTCGGATCGATGCGTTCGCAAAAATCAGCAAGGCTGGCGAACGGCCCCTGACTGCATTTTTCCACGATGTGTTCGACCGCTGCATCGCCGACGCCCTTGATAGCTGCAAGCGAATAGAAGATGCGGTTCTCGCCCACCTCGAAATCCCGGAAGCTCGTCATCACCGAAGGTGAAACGACCTCTATGCCGAGACGCATTGCGTCCTGACGGAAATCGGCAAGCTTATCGGTGTTCGACATGTCGAGCGTCATCGACGCCGCAAGGAACTCGACCGGATAGTGCGCCTTCAAATAGGCGGTCTGATAGGAAACGATCGCATAGGCAGCCGCGTGGCTCTTGTTGAAGCCGTAGTCGGCGAATTTGGCCAGAAGGTCAAAGATGAAATCCGCTTGCGGCTTGGTGACGCCGCGCTCGACCGCGCCTGAGACGAAACGCTCACGCTGCTTGTCCATCTCGGCGCGGATTTTCTTTCCCATCGCGCGGCGAAGGAGGTCGGCTTCGCCAAGCGAATAGCCGGCGAGCTCCTGCGCGATCTGCATCACCTGTTCCTGATAGACGATGACGCCCTGAGTCTCCTTCACCAGATGGTCGATCTTGGGGTGGATCGACGCCATCTCCTCTTCGCCATGCTTGCGGGCGTTGTAGGTGGGGATGTTTTCCATCGGGCCGGGCCGGTAGAGCGCGACCAGCGCGATGATGTCCTCGATGCGATCCGGCCGCATACCGATCAGCGCCTTGCGCATGCCGGCACTTTCCACCTGGAACACGCCAACCACTTCGCCACGGGACAGCATCGCGTAGGTGTCGGGGTCGTCCAGCGGGATCTTCGCCGGATCGATGTCCACTCCCCGTCTGCGGATCAGCTTCACGGCTGTCTCGATCACGGTCAGCGTCTTCAGGCCGAGGAAGTCGAACTTGACGAGGCCAGCCTGTTCGACATACTTCATGTTGAACTGGGTAACTGGCATGTCCGATCGCGGATCGCGATACATAGGCACAAGCTGCGACAAGGGACGGTCACCGATGACGATGCCGGCGGCATGCGTCGAGGCATGCCGATAAAGGCCTTCCAGTTTTTGCGCGATGTCGAGCAGGGTCTGGACGATCGGCTCCTTCTCGGCCTCCTCACCAAAGCGAGGCTCCCCCTCGATCGCCTTGGCAAGCGATACGGGGTTGGCGGGGTTCTGCGGCACCATTTTGCAAAGCCGGTCGACCTGGCCGTACGGCATCTGCAGCACGCGGCCGACATCGCGCAGAACCGCGCGCGCCTGCAGCGTACCGAAGGTGATGATCTGGCCGACCTGGTCACGCCCGTATTTCTGCTGCACGTAGCGGATCACCTCTTCCCGGCGGTCCTGGCAGAAGTCGATGTCGAAGTCCGGCATCGACACGCGGTCGGGATTGAGGAAGCGCTCGAACAGCAGCGAAAATCGCAGCGGATCGACATCGGTGATGGTGAGGGCATAGGCGACCAGCGAACCAGCGCCGGAACCTCGGCCGGGGCCGACGGGGATGCCGTGCGCCTTCGCCCATTTGATGAAGTCCGATACGATCAGGAAATAGCCCGGATATTTCATCCGCGCGATGATGCCGAGTTCATATTCCAGCCGCTCCCGATACTGCTCGACTGAATAGCCTTCGGTCGCACCGCGGGTTTCGAGCCGCATCGCCAAGCCTTCCCGAGCCTGCCGGGCGAGTTCCTCGGCCTCCGCCTTGACTGCTGCATCGGCGTCTGCTGCGTCGCGGGCCGCAAAGCGTGGCAAAATCGGATTGCGGTTCTTCGGGTAGTAGGAACAGCGCCGCGCTATCTCAATCGTATTATCAAGCGCTTCCGGAATATCCGCGAACAAGGCGGCCATTTCGGCCTGACTCTTGAGGTAGTTGTCCGGCGATAGCCTCCGGCGGTCATCGGCGGCGATCACTGCGCCTTCGGCGATGGAGATCAGCGCGTCATGCGCCTCGTAGTCATCGCGCGAGGGGAAGAAGGCTTCGTTGGTCGCAACGAGAGGCAACTCCAGCCGATAAGCCAAATCGATCATGCCCGCTTCGACGGCCGGGTCGTATCCGGACGTGCGCGAGACCTCAACGTAAAGCCTGTCGCCGAACAGCGCTCTCATCGTCTCCAATCGCTGCTCGGCCAGAGTGGCGTGATCGGTCTTCAGGGCCGCGCCTATCGGTCCTCTTTCGCCACCGGTAAGGCAGATGATGCCCTCGGAACGGTCGGCCAGCGCAGAAACCGGCAGATGGACATGCTCGCCGGGAGGCGTGTCGAGATACAGGCGGCTGACCAGCCCGACGAGATTGCCATAGCCGATCTCGTTGGCAGCGATCAGCACGACCGGAAAAACGTCTGGCCCTCTGCGATGGTGGCTCCGCTGGGCTTCGTTTGGTTCGCCCATCGCCAGATCGACCTGGCAGCCGATGATCGGTTGCACGCCCTCCTTGACGGCCTTCTGGGCAAATTCCAGCGCACCGAACAAGTTGTTGGTGTCGGTGACAGCGATCGCAGGCGCCGAGTCATTCACCGCATGGGCGACGATCTTGCCGACTGGCAGCGCTCCCTCCAGCAGGGAATAGGCCGAATGGACACGCAGATGTATGAACGGACGCAACCCGACGCCGCCGGCGGGAACAATGTCGTCAATTGGCGCCAGTTTGTTCACGATCTTTGTTCCTTAGCCCTTTGAGTAGGCCGACAATGGTCGACCATCGGGGGCGAACTGATTTTTTCGAGCCGTCCGCTTGTCGCTGCCCGGCCGCGGCCAGGTTCAGCCGTGACCAAGCCTATATGGTCTCCCGGTGCGACAATCGCCACGGCACGAGAGTCGGTCACCGCCTATTGTCCCCAACCTGGGAATGTGGGTCCAGCGCCGGATAGGTAAATCACAGCTTTCTGCCTGGAGGCACGTCAGACAAATTCCATGATGACCGCATCGACGGCAAGGCTGTCGCCCGGTCTGACATTGATCTTCGCAATCGTAAGATCGCGCTCGGCCCGGAGCACGTTCTCCATCTTCATCGCCTCGACCACAGCGAGAGTCTCGCCGGCCTTGACCTCCTGTCCATCCGTCACTGCGATCGAAACAACGAGACCCGGCATCGGGCAAAGGAGCATCTTTGACGTATCCGGCGGCAGTTTGGCCGGCATCAGCCGGTCCAGCGCCGCCGTGCGCGGCAGCATGGGCCGGGCGGTGACAGCTATGCCTTTCCACGCCAGTCGAATCCCGTTTGCGACGGGACGGATCTGGGCGGAAACCCGCCGATTGCCGATCGTGCCGTGCCAGACAATTTCCCCGGGGCGCCACTCCGAGACAACGGTGACAGGTGCGCCGCCCGCAACCGCCAGATCCGCCTCCAGCGGAACCGAAATCATGCCATCAAGAATGGAAACCGGAATGTATTCATCGCCGAGCTTGACCTCCCACTCCCGCTTCAGCAGACCCGAATGAGGCGCCAGCCGGCCCGACAGCCGATCAAGCCGATCCCGGCGAACCAGCTCGACCGTTGTCGCGATCGCCGCCAGCACCGCTTTCTCCTCCATATTCGGTTTGATCGGTGCAAAACCGTCCGGATACTCCTCCGCGATGAAGCCGGTCGACAACCGCCCGTCGCGCCAGCGCGGATGCTGCATCAGGGCCGCCAGAAACGGTATGTTGTGTTCGATGCCCTCCACGACGAACGTGTCCAAAGCATCCGACATCGCGTCGATCGCCTCGGGGCGCGTCGGCGCCCAGGTGCAGAGCTTGGCGATCATGGGATCGTAATACATCGAGATTTCCGAGCCCTCGG
>JBEVEP010000104.1:0-10301 GCA_040512755.1 Mesorhizobium sp. | reverse complement strand
GCACCGGCAAAGGCCACCGCGGGGGCCCCGACGATCGGGCAAGACCACCGGCGGGGCGCTGGGAAGGCGCCATACATTTACTTTACGAGGCACTGACCCAGCGCCCCGCTTCCCGACTGCTCCCGACAGGGAGAGTTCTTTGGCAATGGCCAGACGCGAAAGCGGGCGTGGCGACGGAGAAGCTTGTGTTTTGAAAGTCCCCTCACCTGCTCGCGCAGCAAGCGGTGAGAGGGGATGTCATCAACCGAGTGGTCATTAACTGGATTCACAGCCGTGGCCACCGTAGGCACGCAAGCGTCACCTCATCTGAAGGCGTGACGAGCGCGCGCTTTTTCGCTAACAGCAAGCATCACAGCATCGACCGACCGGCACCGGCTAGATTGCCGCCATCGCAAGACAGGACATAGTATGCCCGCGTACCGCTCCCGCACCACCACTCACGGCCGCAATATGGCCGGCGCCCGCGGCCTCTGGCGCGCGACGGGCATGAAAGACTCCGATTTCGGCAAGCCAATCATCGCGGTCGTCAATTCCTTCACCCAGTTCGTGCCGGGCCACGTCCACCTGAAGGACCTCGGCCAGCTCGTTGCGCGTGAGATCGAGGCGGCAGGGGGCGTCGCCAAAGAATTCAACACGATTGCGGTCGATGACGGCATCGCCATGGGCCACGACGGCATGCTCTATTCGCTGCCCTCGCGCGAGCTTATCGCCGACAGCGTCGAATACATGGTCAACGCGCATTGCGCAGACGCCATGGTCTGCATTTCCAATTGCGACAAGATCACGCCGGGAATGCTGATGGCGGCGCTTCGCCTCAACATTCCGGCGGTTTTCGTCTCCGGCGGACCGATGGAGGCCGGCAAAGTGGTGCTCGCAGGCAAGGAACAGGCGCTGGACCTTGTCGATGCGATGGTCGCTGCCGCGGACGACAAGGTGAGCGACGACGATGTGAAAGTCATCGAGCGTTCCGCCTGCCCGACCTGCGGCTCCTGTTCGGGCATGTTTACCGCCAATTCGATGAACTGCCTGACCGAGGCGCTTGGACTCTCACTGCCCGGCAATGGGTCGACGCTTGCCACCCATGCCGACCGCCGCCGCCTGTTCGTTGAGGCAGGTCACCTGATTGTCGATCTCGCCCAGCGTTACTACGAACAGGACGACACCAGCGTGCTGCCGCGTTCGATCGCCTCCAAGGGCGCGTTCGAAAATGCCATGGCGCTGGACATCGCCATGGGGGGCTCGACCAACACTGTTCTGCATATCCTTGCCGCCGCCCATGAGGGCGATATCGACTTTACGATGGACGACATCGACCGTCTTTCGCGCCGTGTGCCTGTTCTCTGCAAAGTCGCACCAGCCAAGTCGGACGTTCACATGGAGGATGTCCATCGAGCCGGCGGCATCATGGCCATCCTTGGCGAGCTTGACCGCGCCAGCCTGATCAACCGAGACCTGCCGACGGTCCACACCGCGACGCTCGGCGAAGCGCTCGACCGTTGGGACATCGTCCGCACCCACAGCGAAAGTGTCCGCAACTTCTTCAGGGCCGCGCCCGGCGGCGTGCCGACGCAGGTGGCGTTCAGCCAGGATCGGCGCTGGGATGATCTCGACCTCGACCGTGAGGGCGGCGTCATCCGCAACGCCGAATATCCGTTCTCGAAAGATGGCGGTCTCGCTGTGCTCAGAGGCAACATCGCGCTCGACGGCTGCATTGTGAAGACCGCCGGCGTCGATGAGAGCATCCTGAAGTTCAGCGGCCCTGCCCGCGTATTTGAAAGCCAGGACTCGTCCGTGCAGGCCATCCTGGCCAACAAGATCAATCCGGGCGACGTTGTCGTGATCCGCTACGAAGGCCCGCGGGGCGGTCCGGGCATGCAGGAAATGCTATACCCCACCAGCTATCTGAAATCGAAGGGGCTTGGCAAATCGTGCGCCCTGATCACCGACGGCCGTTTCTCCGGCGGCACGTCGGGCCTCTCCATCGGCCATGTCTCCCCTGAAGCTGCCGAAGGCGGCCTCATCGGCCTGGTGCGCGAGGGCGACAGGATCGAGATCGACATTCCCAACCGCACGATCCACCTTGCCGTGGATGAAGCGACGCTGGCAGCCCGCCGGGCAGAGCAGGACACGAAGGGCTGGAAACCTGCCGAGCAGCGCAAACGTAAGGTGACAAAGGCGCTGAAAGCCTATGCCGCGTTCGCAACGAGCGCCGCACGAGGCGCCGTGCGGGAGTTGGGCGACGACTGAAGGTATCCGCATTGAACTGCGATGGAACGATGCTATCTTCGTGCGGGTGACTGTGGAGTCGGAAACGTTGGCAAAGGTCGTTGTGTCCAAATCGGTCGGCAAGAAATATGGCGACACGCGCCTCAAGGACACTGGGGTAACCAAAAAGCGGGTTGTGGATGCCGATGGAAAACGGCGTGAAATGCGGACGCTTGACACCGGAAGCAAGACATTCACGTTGGACCTGACCTATGTATTCGGCAAGAACGTCGAAGCTGCTCGTCGCGAAAACAAACGCCTCGTTGGGGTGAGTGATATTGCCCCGAGAAAGCGATGACGCTCCCGCGTTTCTGATTGTTGCTGGACCGAACGGTTCGGGAAAGAGCAGCGTCTATCAGAATGCCGATATGGAATGGGACGGTCTCTCGGTCTGGATCATAAATCCCGACCTGCTCACGGTGAGAATCCGCGACATCGAAGGGTTGGACCTGGACTCCGCCAACCTAGCAGCAATCCAACGGATGGAGCGGTGGCTGGAAGCGTCTTTGGACGTTCACCAATCCATCGGCGTAGAAACCGTCCTGTCTACTTCCAAGTATCGCAGACTGGTTGAAAAAGCGCACGGCCTTGGCTTCGCTGTCTGGCTGATCTACGTGCTGCTGGACAGCCCGGAACGCAACGTTGAACGTGTTCGTTTGCGCGTGAAGAAAGGCGGACACAGTGTACCGGAAGAAAAGATCCGGGCACGGTACGCAAGATCACTTGAGCAATTGCATTGGTTTCTCGATCAGGCAGACAGGGCGTGGGTTTTCGACAATTCTGGCGCAGAGCCCGATCTGATCGCCGAAAAACTGGACGGCACAGTGGCGCTTGCACAAAATGCGCTGAGCACGATCGTCGACATAGTGCGCACAATCCAGACTGATTGACGGCCTGTCCCTTGCCTTTCCCACCATTCCCCTGTATGAGCCGCCGCAATCTGCCGGTCCCAGCTGGGGGCTGAACGGAGGGCCGGAGGTTTTGTCCGCAAGGGTGAGGCTTCCGCGTGAAGGCAAAAGCACTTCCGCCTCCCGTGTCTCCGCTCTCGACCGTCTCGTGAATGCGCCTTTCTTCGCCGCTCGCCGGCTTTGACAAGGTCGCAGAGGCTTTAGCCGCCGGGAACCGGGAGAGAAACGAAGAAAGGCAAGACAATGGCTCTTTACGAACATGTGTTTCTTGCCCGTCAGGACCTCTCGCAGCAGCAGGTCGATGCGCTTGTCGAACAGTACAAGGGCGTCGTCGCGGCAAATGGCGGGTCGGTCGGCCGGGTCGAGAACTGGGGACTGAAGTCCCTCACCTACCGGATCAAGAAGAACCGGAAGGCATACTACACTCTTATGGACCTCGATTGTCCCGCGGCGGCTCTCAACGAGATGGAACGCCAGATGGGTCTGTCGGAAGACGTACTGCGCTTCCTGACCGTCAAGGTCGAGAAGCACGAGGAAGGCCAGTCGGCCATGATGCAGAAGCGCGAAGAGCGCTCCGACCGCGGCGACCGTGGCTTCGGCGACCGTGGCGACCGTCCGTCGCGCGGTTTCGGTGATCGCGATCGCGGTCCGCGCAGCTTTGGCGACCGCGACGGCGGCGACCGTGGTCCGCGCCGTCCGCGCGAGGGTGTTGAAGGGGGTGCAGAATAATGGTCGACATCAATCAGATCCCGACCCGGCGCCCGTTCCATCGCCGCCGCAAGACCTGCCCGTTCTCCGGCTCCAACGCGCCCAGGATCGACTACAAGGACGTACGGTTGCTGCAGCGCTACATTTCCGAGCGCGGCAAGATCGTGCCGTCGCGCATCACGGCCGTCAGCCAGAAGAAACAGCGCGAGCTCGCCAAGGCGATCAAGCGCGCCCGTTTCCTGGGCCTGCTGCCATACGTAGTGAAGTAATCATCGTTCCGGTCCGGGCGGCTGCCGTCCGGACCGGCCTCTTTGGCGACGGGCGCCGTGGAGTGCAAGACAATCCCGGGTTGGGGTTCAAGGTTCGGAAGATGCGCGGCGTCTTGCGGGCAATTTGAGACCCCTAACTGCCGGACAGGCAGGACAGCGACTCAAGGCCCCTCGGCCATCAGCTTCCTACCTGTTCCAACGCATGGTCGCAAAGAGATCGTGCGAAGACAAAGATAACCGCCGGTCAGCCGGCTCTTTGAAGGAACAAAGAGATGGAAGTTATTCTTCTCGAACGCATTTCCCGCCTCGGCCAGATGGGCGAGACGGTCAAGGTCAAGGACGGCTTTGCCCGTAATTTCCTGCTGCCGAAAGGCAAGGCGCTGCGCGCCAATGAGGCCAACAAGAAGAAGTTCGAAGGGCAGCGCACCCAACTCGAAGCGCGCAACCTCGAGCGCAAGTCGGAAGCCCAGAAGATAGCTGAAAAGCTCGACGGCAAGAGCTTCATGGTCGTCCGTTCGGCTGGCGAAACCGGCCAGCTTTACGGTTCGGTGTCCTCCCGCGACATTTCCGAATTGCTGACGGCGGAAGGCTTCACCGTCGCGCGCAACCAGGTCGAGCTCAACCAGCCGATCAAGTCGGTCGGGCTGACCAACATCGCGATCGCGCTTCACCCGGAAGTCGAGGCCACGATCACGCTCAACATCGCCCGCACTGCCGACGAGGCCGAACGCCAGGCGAAGGGCGAGACGCTCACCACGGCAGAAGCAATCTACGGCGAAGATATCAACGAGAACGCCCGTCCGGAAACCTTCTTCGAGGTGAATGAAGAAGACGAAGGCGAAACCGAAGCGTAATCTCTTTGGCATTCAGTCCTCATCGAGCCCGGGCGGCCACGCCCGGGCTTTTTTTGTGCCAGAGGAACGTTTCACCGGGCCGTGATTTTAGTTTGGGCCCAGATTTGGCGCATCTTCTGGCCCATTGGCATCAATGGCGGTGTTTCGGTCATGAACGTCTTGTTGCTGCGTGTATTAGAGCGGCTTGTCCGCACGGGAGACCTCTCAGTCACAGCCTGAACGGCACGGTCCATACCGAAGCCGCCTTCCGATGGCAGGACCTGATGGTTTTCCAGCTTCAGCTCGCCCTCGCAACGACACGGTGCCGATCACACGCGACTACATCGGCAAATGCGAAAAAGCGTTGGCAATCCACGAGGCTGCCCATCGCAAGCCGGTGCGGCAAGACACGACGGCGCAGCGCAAAATCGCTGATTGAATCCCCTACCGGTGCGTCCAGATCACAAAAAGGAGCCCTCCCGGTGTTCCTGTTTTGTTCAAAAGCCGGTACGATTGGAAGAGTCTTTGATTCGGTGTCAAGAACTTGTTGAGTTTCGTGCGTTCGCTGGGAACAGCGGGGATATGGTGGGGTCCCGTTAGGCACACGGGGTTTCGTGGCATGAACTCACAAACCCGGGTTTCCTGCGTGTCCGGGGCAAGCTAAACCGGTGTGAGAATCGCGTGCCGGGACAAGTCGTTTTTGTTCAGTCCGGGCTGAAGAAAACTGGAAACTGGCATGGCAGAAGCAGCCCGCAAACTCGACGTGGCGGAAACGCCCCTTTATCGCGAAGCGCCGAACAATATCGAGGCCGAGCAGGCGCTGCTTGGCGCGATCCTCGTCAACAATGATGCGTTCTACCGCGTCTCCGATTTCCTGAAGCCGTCGCATTTTTATGAGCCGCTGCATCGCAAGATCTTCGAGGTCGCGGCGGAACTAATCCGGATGGGCAAGATGGCCAATCCGGTAACGCTCAAGACGTTTCTGCCATCAGACGAGAAGGTGGGCGACATGACGGTCGCGCATTATCTTGCGCGTCTCGCCGCCGAAGCCGTCACCATCATCAACGCCGTCGACTATGGCCGGGCGATCTATGATCTCGCCACCCGCCGGGCGCTGATCACCGTCGGCGAAGACATGGTCAACATCGCCTATGACGCGCCGGTCGACATGCCTCCGCAAGAGCAGATCGAGGACGCCGAACGCAGGCTTTTTGAGCTCGCGGAAACGGGACGCTACGACGGCGGTTTCGAAAGCTTTACCGACGCCGTGAAGACCGCGGTGGACATGGCGAACGCCGCGTTCATGCGCGACGGCCATCTTTCGGGCATAGCGACCGGGCTGCGTGACCTCGACAAGCGCATGGGCGGACTGCAGCCTTCGGACCTCATTGTGCTTGCGGGCCGTCCCGGCATGGGCAAAACCTCGCTGGCGACCAATATCGCCTTCAACATCGCGCACGCCTATGAGCCTGCGCAGCAGGCCGATGGTTCGTTCAAGGCTGCAAACGGCGGCGTTATCGGCTTCTTCTCGCTCGAAATGTCGTCGGAGCAATTGGCGACCCGTATCATTTCCGAGCAGACGGAAATCCCCTCGTCCAAGATCCGCCGTGGCGAGATCACCGAGTATGATTTCGAGAAGCTCGTCGCCTGCTCGCAAACCATGCAGAAACTGCCGCTGTTCATCGACCAGACCGGCGGCATTTCCATCGCCCAGCTCGCCGCGCGTGCAAGGCGGCTCAAGCGGCAGCGCGGCCTCGACGTCATCGTCATCGACTATATTCAGCTCATGCAAGGCACGTCGGCTCGCGCCTCACAGAACCGCGTGCAGGAGATCACCGAGATCACCACCGGCCTGAAGGCGCTCGCCAAGGAGCTCGCTGTGCCGATCATTGCGCTTTCGCAGCTCTCGCGTCAGGTCGAAAGCCGAGACGACAAACGCCCGCAACTCTCCGATCTCCGTGAATCGGGCTCGATCGAGCAGGACGCGGACGTGGTGCTGTTCGTGTATCGCGAGGAGTATTACCTCAAGAACAAGGAACCGAAGCCCGGCACCGACGAGTACATGAAGTGGGAGGGCGAAATGAACGACGCCCGCGGCAAGGCTGAAGTGATCATCGCCAAGCAGCGCCATGGGCCCACGGGAACCATCGGTCTCGGCTTTCAGGGCGAATTCACCCGTTTCTTCGACCTCGCCGAGGACAGCCACCTGCCGGAAAGATATGAGTAGGCTCTTCTTGCAATACCCCTCTCTGGCCTGCCGGCCATCTCCCCCTCAAGGGGGGAGATCAGCTGTCGCGAGCGTCGGTGCTCCGTTCTGCAATGCCGAAGATTGGCGAAATCGTCGCGGCCGGCCGATCTCCCCCCGTGAGGGGGAGATGTCCGGCAGGACAGAGGGGGGTGCGGGAGATTTGCCCAGTGGCTAAAACCCGCATCCAGTTCATCTGTCAGAATTGCGGCTCGGTGCATTCGCGCTGGGCCGGGAAGTGCGACGCTTGTGGCGAGTGGAACACGCTGGTTGAGGAAGGCACATCCGGCGGCATCGGTGGCGGGCCATCGGCCCTGCGCAGCCCTCGCAAAGGCCGTCCGGTCACGCTCACTTCGCTCTCGGGCGATATCGAGGACGCTCCCCGCATTGCGTCCGGCATTGCCGAGCTGGACCGTGCGACCGGCGGCGGCTTTGTGCGGGGTTCGGCGATTCTGGTCGGCGGCGACCCCGGCATCGGCAAGTCGACCCTTCTGATGCAGGCTGCCGCGGCGCTCGCCGGCAGAGGGTACCGCGTCGTCTATGTTTCCGGCGAAGAGGCCGTCGCGCAGGTCAGGCTCCGGGCGCAGCGCCTCGGCGCGGCGAACGCGCCGGTCGAGCTTGCCGCCGAAACCAATGTCGAGGACATTCTGGCGACCATCGCGGAGGGCAAGCGCCCTGACCTCGTCATCCTCGATTCGATCCAGACCCTGTGGACGGACGCGGCCGATTCGGCACCGGGCACTGTGACACAGGTGCGCGCTTCGGCTCAGGCGGTGATCCGCTACGCAAAATCGACCGGCGCCGCCGTGGTGCTGGTCGGCCATGTCACAAAGGAAGGCCAGATCGCCGGCCCGCGTGTCGTCGAGCATATGGTGGACGGCGTTCTCTATTTCGAAGGTGAAGGCGGCCACCACTATCGGATCCTGCGCACGGTCAAGAACCGTTTCGGGCCTACCGACGAGATCGGCGTTTTCGAGATGTCGGACAAGGGGTTACGCGAGGTTTCCAATCCGTCGGAACTGTTTCTCGGGGAGCGTCACGCCAAAGCGCCGGGCGCCGCGGTCTTCGCGGGGATCGAAGGCACGCGCCCCGTGCTGGTGGAAATCCAGGCGCTGGTTGCGCCCTCGCCGCTCGGCACACCGCGGCGCGCGGTGGTCGGTTGGGACTCGCCGCGGCTGTCGATGGTGCTCGCGGTACTCGAGGCGCATTGCGGCGTCCGTTTTGCCACGCATGATGTCTATCTCAACGTCGCTGGTGGCTACCGGATTACCGAACCTGCCGCCGATCTCGCCGTAGCGGCAGCACTTGTCTCGTCGCTTACCGGCCTTGCCCTGCCGGCGGATTGTGTCTATTTCGGCGAAATCAGCCTTTCGGGCGCGGTGAGGCCGGTTGCGCATGCGCAGCAGCGGCTGAAGGAAGCTGAGAAACTGGGTTTTGGCCAGGCAGTCCTGCCGCGCACGAACGAGGACTTGGCAGGAGGAAACAACGTCAGTCTATTTCAGCCCGCAACGCTCATGGATCTCGTGGTGCGCGTAGCGGGCACGCCCGGGATGCCTGGAAGGCCTCCCGAGGCGCAACGGACGGCGCGCTTTGACATGGGGCACAATCCAGTCGAAATCTGATTGCATTTTGTCTGAGGAAACATTGCCAGACTGCGCGAAAGAAGGGTTGACGGGGACCATTCTACGGTTCAACCGGGGAGCGGAAATCTCCGCCAGGATGGAGTGGGAACGACATGCCGATTACGCTGCTTGACGGAATTCTCGTCGGCTTCACCCTTGTGTCCGCCATGCTTGCCATGGTTCGCGGCTTCTCGCGCGAGATCTTGTCCATTGCATCATGGATAGCCGCGGCGGCCGCGGCCTATTTTTTCTATCCGCTGGTCCTGCCCCACGTGCAGCCCTATGTCGACAATGCGCAGTTGGCGATTGCGTCCGCCGCGGCCATCGTCTTTGTGGTCGCGCTGATCATCGTCACCATCATCACAATGAAGATTGCAGACTTCATCATCGATTCCCGCGTCGGCGCGCTCGATCGCACGCTCGGCTTCCTCTATGGCGCGGCGCGCGGCATCCTGGTCGTCGCGGTGGCGCTGCTGTTCGTCAACTGGCTGGTCGGCACCAACCCGCCATCTTGGATCGCCGGGGCAAAATCGCGGCCTCTTCTCGAGGACATTGGCGGGCGGTTGCAGGCTTTGCTGCCTGACGATCCGGAAAATTCGATCCTGAAACGCCTGCAGCCGGAGGGCGAGGAAGCGCCTGAGGCCACCCCCGAGGCCGGGGAAGGCGCGCCTGCCGAAGGCGGATCCGAGCAGCCTTCCACCGACTCTGCGCCGGCCGAGCAGCCGCCGGCAAACTAGAGCAAGCCGCAAAGCGTGCGCGAATTGCCTGTAGCGGAAGCGCTTTCGTTGCCCTATATGACGGCTTTCCGACAGAAGGCGGCGCTTGATGGCAGACGCAGACAGACTTTCCTCCGCCGAGGCTGACGATCATTTCCACGACGAGTGTGGCGTGTTCGGTATTTTCGGACGCCAGGATGCGGCCGCGATTGTCACGCTCGGCCTTCATGCGCTTCAACACCGCGGTCAGGAAGCAGCCGGCATCGTTTCCTACGACGGCAGCCAATTCCACGTCGAACGCCACGTCGGGCTGATCGGCGATACGTTCACCAAACAATCTGTCATGGACCGGCTCAAGGGCACGCGCGCCATCGGCCACACGCGATACGCGACTACGGGCGGTGCGGGCCTGCGCAATGTGCAGCCCTTCTTCGCCGAGCTAGCCGATGGCGGCCTCGCGATCGCGCACAATGGCAATATCACCAATGCGATGACCGTCCAGCGCGCCCTGCAGAAACAGGGCGCGATCTTTTCTTCGACCTCCGACACCGAGACGATCCTGCACCTCGTCGCGACGAGCCAGGAGCGGGATATCAATTCACGCTTCATTGAGGCGATCCGGCAGATCGAAGGCGCGTTCTCGCTTGTGGCGTTGACGTCCAAGAAGATGATCGGCGTGCGCGACCCGCTCGGCATCCGTCCTCTCGTCCTCGGCGATCTCGACGGCGCCTGGAT
>JBEVEP010000098.1:0-5010 GCA_040512755.1 Mesorhizobium sp. | reverse complement strand
TGAGCGTCGTCTTGCCGGCGCCGTTCTCGCCAAGCAGCGCGACGACCTCGCCCCGCTTCAGCTCGAAGGAAATGCCATCATTGGCGACAAGCGCGCCGAAACGCTTGGTGATGCCGGTGAGGCGAAGAACGGGCTCGCGCTCAGTTGATTGCGGATCAGCAGCGACATGCATGCTTTGCAACTTTCCTTGAGCATACTGTTCGTCGGTCGGATGGGCCGAAAGGAGATGCCAGCAATCCCCTCGGACCCCCCTCTGGCCTGCCGGCCATCTCCCCCTCAAGGGGAGAGATTAGGCTGTCATCCATGCCTCCGACAGTCACCAAGATTGCAGAAGGGCACTGGACGTGGGTGCAAGCCGATCTCCCCCCTTGAGGGGGAGATGGCCGGCAGGCCAGAGGGGGGTGCGAAGGGGCATGGGTGTTGGCATTGCATCCGGCCAGAACCGCAGAATGGTTATCTCTCTTTACGCAAGAGGAGAGACCAGTCCATCAGCTTGATTTCGGCTCGGCGTCGTTGATCTCGACGGTATACGAGCCCTCCTTGATGGCCTTTTCCTTCTCGGCGACCTTCGCCATCACGTCGGCCGGCACCTTGCCCTCAAATGTGCCGAGCGGTGCCAGCGAGCTGCCCCCCGCCTTCATGAAGGAATAGATGCCGTAGTCTTCCGCCTTGAACGTGCCGGCCATGACTTCGGCAATCGCCTTGTCGAGCGTCGGCTCGAAATGCCAGAGTGCCGAAGCGACAACCGTTTCGGGATAGTCGGGCTGGGTGTTGATTACATTGCCGACCGACAGCACGCCTTTCTCCTTGGCAGCGTCCGAAACGCCGAAGCGTTCCGCGTAGAGCAGGTCGGCGCCGCCGTCGATCTGCGCGAAGGCGGTCTCCTTGGCCTTCGGCGGATCGAACCAGGAGCCGATGAAGGCGACCTGGAACTTCGTATCCGGAGCGATCTCCTTCACGCCGGTCATAAAGGCATTCATCAGCCGGTTGACCTCTGGGATCGGATAGCCGCCAACCATGCCGATGTTCTTCGACTTGGTCATAGCGCCGGCGATGATGCCGGAAAGATAGGATGCGTCCTGGATATAATTGTCGAACACCGAGAAATTGCCGACGGCCGGATCGGGCTTGAAGCTCGAGCCCATCAGGAACGCCGTTTCCGGATAGTCCTTGGCGACCGTGCGCGCGGCATCCTCGACGCCGAACACCTCGCCGACGATCAGCTTGTGGCCGGCTTCGCAATATTCGCGCATCACGCGCTCATAGTCGGTGTTGGAGACCTTCTCGGAATAGACATATTCGATGTCGCCGCGCTCCTTGGCCGTGTTGGCGGCTTTGTGGATGCGGCTCACCCATTGTTGCTCGACGGGAACCGTGTAGATCGCCGCCACCTTGATCGGATCGGCGGCAAGGAGGCGGGTCGGAAGGCCCGCGACCGAGGCAAGCGCGGCGCTTGCGCCGGCCGCTTTCAGCAGGTCTCGGCGAGAGACCGCATGCATCGTATGCGTCAGGAATCTGGACATGAACGACCTCTGGCTGGTTTGGATGTGGAGACGTGAGCCCGTCTTTTCTTGTTGCCTGGTCAGGCTAGTCGAAAATCAGAAACCCGGCAATTCACCGGGCGGCGTAGGCAACCCAAAGGCCGCTGGGCTATAACCGTTCCAGGTCGGCGGCGTACGACAGCTGAGGAGCCTCGTTGCAGTGTCCATAGACCACACCGCTGTCCTGATCCTGCTGGCGGCTGGCGCGACCATCGCTCTTGCGATGATCCTCAGCGTTGTCTGGCAGCCGATCTTCTGGGCGGTCATACTCGGCATTCTGTTCCGGCCCTTGATGACGTGGATCGCGGTCCAGCTTCCCGGCCGGCCCAGTCTCGCCGCCGGTCTAACCGTGCTGGCGATCTTCGTCTTCGTCCACATTCCCGCCCTCATTCTGGGCTCGATGATCGTCGCGGAAGGTGCAGCGCTCTACGCCCGCATCTCGGACGGCGCGGTCGATCCCGGCGCAGCTTTTGGAAAGCTGGAAGGCTTTTTCCAGCCGCAGATCGGGGAACTGGCCGCCCGCTTCGGCCTCGACCTCGCCGCCATCACTGAAAAGCTCCAATCGGCGATGATGCGCGCCAGCGAGTTCGTGCTGTCGTTGCTCCTCAGCGCCGGCCAGAACGCAGCGGGCTTCTTCGTCAGCTTCTTCCTGATGCTCTATCTTCTGTTCTTCATTCTGCGTGATGGCGCGGACATATACGGGCACGTCTTCAGGGCGGTGCCGCTTCCCCCGGACCAGAAGAAACTGTTCTTCAGCAAGTTCGCCGAAGTATCGATTGCCACGCTGAAAGGAACCTTCATCGTCGGGCTGGCTCAAGGCGTGCTCGGCGGGCTGATCTTCGCCATCCTCGGCATCGGCGGGGCGGTGTTCTGGGGCGCCACCATGGCGATTGCCTCGGTCGTGCCGGCTCTGGGCGCGGCCCTGATCTGGGTGCCGGCGGCACTGATCCTCATCTTCAGCGGAGCGTGGATCAAGGGTGTCATTCTGCTTGCCTTCGGCACGTTTGTGATCAGCATGGCCGACAATCTCCTGCGGCCCATGGTGGTCGGCCGGGCAACCCAGATGCCGGATTATCTGGTGCTTTTCTCCACCGTCGGCGGACTGGGCGTGCTCGGCATCAGCGGCTTGGTACTAGGCCCGGTGATCGCGGCCCTTTTCCTGGTCGCCTGGCAGCTAATCTCGGACGAAGATGCAGAGGAGGATCGCTAATCTCGAACCCTACGCTGGCAAACCTGCTTGCTTCAAAGACGTGCCGAGTTTCCGGGTCTGCTCGGGATCGCGATAATACTCGCGACTGAGGAAACCCGAGATCGTGAGATCAGGCTTGCTGCCGAGCACTTCCCTTACGATCCGCTGCGCTTCGGCTGCTCGATCGAGTGCTACGAGTGAAGCCGCCCGATAAAGGCGGGACCGGTTGGTCTGATAGATGAGCCTGCCGAGTGACTCGATGGCCTCCGCGTAGCGTCCCAACGCGTAGAGGGCTACGCCCCTTTCCTCGACGCACCAGACAGGAAGGAACGGATCGAGCGTTTCGGCTTCGTCGAGCAACCGCATCGAACGCTCTGCTTCTCCCACGAAGGTGAAGAGCGACGCGCATCGGGCCTTGATGTAAGCGTCCGTTGGATTCAGTTCCATCGCTTTGCAATTGTGAGCGACCGCATCGTCGTAGTTACCGCTTGTGAGCTCGATAAAACCCGAAATTCGGTTTGCCTCGGCATCGTAGGGATCAAGTTCAAGGGCGCGATGTATATCGCGTCGACCTTGCTCGAGGTCGAAGTCCGGCAGCCAAGACGCTGCACAGACCCGCCACGCATACGCGGCGCCGTAGTTGGGATCGGCTGCGATCGCCTTTGTGAACCAGTCGATGGCCTGGCGTGCATTGTCGTCGGTGACACCGCCAAGACGGTGATGATCGAGCCCGCGCAGCAGGCAGTCGTAGGCGGTCATATTTTCGGCCGGCTTTCGTCGCGCCGCGACGATCTCCTCCTCTTCCATTCGCCCGGAAACCGTTGCTGCGATCTTCGCAGCCGTCTCATCGACAAGCGACAGTATTTCCTCAAATGATCGCTGGAACTTGTCGCTCCAGACCACCGCCCCCTGGACGGTTTCTGACAATGTGAGGCCGATGGAGACCCGCTCCCGGAACTTTCGCAACTGTCCTTCAAGCACATATCGAACACCAAGAGCCTCACCGACCCTCACCAGATCCGGATGCGAATCCCCAATCGTGAAACTTGCGCTACGCGAGCTGACCGAAAGACGCCGGAACCGGCCCAGCTCCACGATCAGCTCCTCGGTAAGACCCTCCGCGAGGTAGCGTTGGTCCTCATCGTCGCTTGAGACGCGAAACGGAAGTACTGCAATGGACGACGGCCGCCGCTCCTTGGCGGAGAGCAATTGCGTCGGCGCCGTTTGCAGCCGATGCGCGCCGATTTCCCCGCGCACCCGATAGAGGTGCACCTGTTCTGCAATATTCTTGAACGCCCGTTCGCCAACATCGTCGAAAATGAACGCAGGATTGCGACGGACATAGTCGAAGAGCGCGCCACTCACATAGATCGAGTCCGGTTCGGCTGCTGCCTGAATGCGCGCCGCGATGTTGACGCCATCACCGACCAGATCGTCTCCCTGCACCACGACATCAGCAAGATGGAGACCGAACCGCATCCTGAGCGGCTCGCTTGCCGGTTCCGCGCCAGCGAGAGCGCTCCGGATCTCGAACGCGCTGCGCAGCGCGTTTACCGGGCTCGGAAACTCGGCAAGTGCAGCATCGCCCATTGTCTTGAAAACGCGGCCGTCCAGCAGATGGACTTTCTCCGCGATGAGGGTTTGGCAGCTCGCCAGGCGTTCCGCCGTCTCCTCCTCGGCTCGCGCCATCATGGCGGAGTAGCCAACGATATCGCCGACCATGAGGGCAGCCATCTTGCGCTGCATCGCCAGACTCCCCTGTCCGGGGCGGTACCTCCCCAGAACAGGCCACAGGTTCAGACCCTGCTGTGAACTGTAGCGTATTGCAAGGCTGGCATCACGGAGAAACGCACATCGCGAAGGTCTGCATCGCAGCCCTGCTGTCAAAAAACAACCGGCAAATGGACCGTCTCGCCGAGTGATCGGGCGACTAGGGACAGAGATTAAACTGGTTCAAACTCTGCCAAGTCAGGTCGACAGCCGTGCGGTGGAAGCATTTCTAGTCCAGCACCGAGGCGAGCACGAACTCTTCGAGAACAGCCCTGGCCACGAAATCCTGTCGCGGGCTTATGTACATCCCGGCCGTGATCGCGACGACAAGGTTCAGTTCCGGCACGATGAATATCCGTTGGCCTCCCAAACCCCAGGCGGCAATCCAGTCATACGACTTCCCGCCGATTTCCGAAACGCCGAGCCACCACTGATACCCATAGCCGTTACCCCAGCCTTGATAACGAGCCTTCAGGGACTCTTCCAGCCAGCCGGCGGAAACGACAGGCC
>JBEVEP010000075.1:0-9559 GCA_040512755.1 Mesorhizobium sp. | reverse complement strand
CCTGGTGGCGCACGATGATGCTCTCGTCCGACATCGCCGGCACGTAGGCGCCGCCGGCAGTCCACGATCCCATCACCACGGCGATCTGCGGGATGTTGAGCGACGACATGCGCGCCTGATTGTAGAAGATGCGGCCGAAGTGCTCGCGGTCGGGAAAGACCTCGTCCTGATTCGGCAGGTTTGCCCCGCCGGAATCGACCAGATAGAGGCATGGCAGATTGTTTTGCAGCGCGATCTCCTGGGCGCGCAGATGCTTCTTTACCGTCAGCGGATAGTAGGTGCCGCCCTTGACCGTGGCGTCATTGACGACGATGACCACCTCGCGCCCCTCGATGCGGCCGATGCCGGTGATGATGCCCGCAGCGGCGATGTCTCCCCCATACATGTCCCAGGCGGCAAACTGGCCGATTTCCAGGAACGGCGAGCCGGGGTCGAGCAACTGGGCCAGCCTTTCGCGCGGCAGGAGTTTGCCGCGTGACCGATGCCGCTCGCGCGCCTCATCCGGCCCCCCGCGCTCGACTGTGGCGGCCTTGTCGCTGATATCGGCGACCAGCCCGCGCAGTCGCGCGGCATTTGCCTTGAACGTTTCGGAGGAGGGCGAGACCTGCGATTGGAGGGTGGCCATGTGGACTCCGTTATTCGTCAGCCGCTTCGCGCTTGCTGGCGTGGCGGGTGTAAATCCTGTCGGACAGCTGTTTGCAACCGTTCTCCAAGGTCTGGACTTGCAGAAGGGGGCATCAAGCGGCCTCCTTTTCCAAAGTATATCGGCCGTCGCGAGTGCGGCTTTCCGCACGAGGCGCGCCTCGTTGAAACCGGATCACACTTCTTGGCGGCTCGGAGACGAAATTGGAAGGCATCATGATGCTTTTCGTGCACGTTTCGCGCTGCATGGTGTGAACGCTCCTTCGTCCTGGCTGTCGGCCCGCGGCTGCGGCCAAAAGCGCGAAGCGCACCCCTAAACTTGTCACAATCTCGCGTCACATGACGTATTGTCTCGAGCCTGCGGGTACCGAATATGATCGATGAGATTCTCGTCCGCCAAGGCGGGTGGCTGTTTCGTTGGCGAAGCTATGTGCTTCTCGGCTTTGGACCGCTGATCCTTTGGGCGATCAGCGGGTCGGAACCGATCGCGAGCAATTTCGGGCCGATGATCGACGGGCTTTATGAAGCTGGGTGTGTCGCTCTTGCGTTGGCCGGTCTGGCAATTCGGGCGTTGACTGCGGGCTTTGTTCCGCGCGGCACGTCCGGCCGCAATACGAGCAGGCAGATCGCCGACAGTCTGAACGTCACCGGCATGTATTCCCTGACGCGCAATCCGCTCTATCTGGGCAATGCGCTGACCATCATGGGCGTTACTTTGTTTGCGCAAAGCCTCTACCTCGCGCTTCTTATGGGTCTATTCCTCGTGCTCTATCTGGAAAGGATCATCGCAGCCGAGGAACGCTTCCTCATGGCGCAGTTCGGCCAGGCCTATGTGGATTGGGCGACCAGCGTCCCTGCGTTCTTTCCGCGCCCGTCTGGCTGGGTTCAACCGGAGCTGGCCTTCTCCTGGCGCACGGTGTTGAAGCGTGAACATTCCAGCATGATGGCCATTCTGGCCTCGCTTTTTGTCATCGATCAAACGCGGGATTTCTTGTACTTGTCCAAAGCGTCGTTCGATCCGGCTTGGCTTGCCGCGCTCGCTGTCGCGACCGTGGCATACGGCGTGCTGGTCTGGATGAAGAAACGAACCCGGTTGCTGGACGTTGATGGCCGCTAAGCCGTTCACGTTCTGCCGGAGTTGGGCCTCAAGACGGAAAACCGCAGTCTCTGGGGTTAGAGGAATTACACCGCTTCCCCCATGATCTCCCGGCCGATGAGCCAGCGGCGGATTTCGCTCGTGCCCGCGCCAATCTCGTAGAGCTTCGCGTCGCGCAGGAGTCGCCCGGTCGGGTAGTCGTTGATATAGCCGTTTCCGCCGAGTAGCTGGATCGCATCGAGCGCCACCTGCGTCGAGCGTTCCGCTGCGAAAAGTACACAGCCCGCAGCGTCTTTGCGGGTTGTCTCGCCGCGGTCGCAGGCGGCGGCTACGGCATAGACGTAGGCGCGGCTTGCGTTCATCGCGGCATACATGTCGGCAAGCTTCGCCTGCACGAGCTGGAACTCGCCAATCGGCTGGCCGAACTGCTTGCGTTCATGGACATAGGGAACCCCGACATCCAGACAGGCCGCCATGATGCCGAGCGGGCCGCCAGCCAGCACGACGCGCTCGTAGTCGAGGCCCGACATCAGCACCTCCACGCCGCGGCCTTCCTCGTGCAGCACATTTTCAAACGGCACTTCGACATTCTCGAAAACGAGCTCACCGGTGTTGGAGCCGCGCATGCCGAGCTTGTCCAGCTTCTGGGCGACCGAGAACCCGGTCATCTCCTTTTCGACGATGAATGCCGTGATGCCCCGCGATTTCCGCTCGGGATCGGTCTTGGCGTAGACGACCATCGTGTCGGCATCAGGCCCATTCGTAATCCACATCTTGGTCCCGTTGAGTACGAAACGGTCGTTTTTCTTTTCCGCCCTGAGCCGCATCGAGACGACGTCTGACCCGGCGCCCGATTCCGACATTGCAAGGGCGCCCACTTTGTCGCCGCTGCAGAGGCCTGGCAGGTACTTGGCTTTCTGCTCGGGCGTTGCCCAGCGGTTGATCTGATTGACGCAGAGATTGGAATGCGCGCCGTAGGACAGGCCGACTGAGGCGGAAGCGCGGCTGATCTCCTCCACCGCGACCACATGCGCCAGGTAATTCATTCCCGTACCGCCGTAGTCCGGATCGGCGGTCATGCCCAGAAGTCCGAGTTCGCCGAGTTCTTTCCAGAGCTGCGATGGAAATTGGTTGCTCTGGTCGATATCGGCCGCCAGCGGCGCGATGCGTTCCTGCGCAAAACGATGAACCGTCTCGCGCAACGCGTCGATATCTTCACCAAGTCCGAAATTCATCGAATGCATGTACATCGCGTTTCTCCCTGGGCATTTTCGCCCCTACAAGGCGCATTGTCATTGAAAGATAGGTTTTTGACACTTCCTCGACAGACAGCCGCTCATCGGGCCGGAACCAGACGATGACCCCGGTGATCATCTGGATGATCGCCATTGCTGTCATGGCCGTGTCGTCGATCGAAAAGATGCCGGCTTCCGAGCCTTCGCGCAGAATCTGGCGAAGCTCCTTCTCATAGGCAGTACGGAGCCGCAGGATCTGGGTGAGGTTCTCGCGCGACAGACTGCGGAGCTCCATGTTCGAAACATGCGTTCCGTGGCGGCGCGCAACGTGAAAGCCGATATGGTTGGACACGAAGGCGGCAAGGCGCGTGGCGGGGTTTGACGTTTCCGGCCGTGCCTTATCCCAAGCTTCGATCAGCCCTTCCATATGCTCCAGCATAAGCGTGAAAAGCAGGTCCTGCTTGGTCGGGAAGTAGCGGTAGAGCGCGGCAGCCTGTACGCCGATCTCGGCAGCCAGCTGCCGCATCGACACCGCTTCATAGCCGTAGCGCGCGATGAGGTTGACCGCGGCGTCGCGCAACGCGGCTGCTGTTTTCTCGCCGTCAGACCCGGTTGTGCGAGCCATATTCGATTCCAATTCGTTGAGTGAAATTATAATAAAACAAACGTTCAATTAATTCAAGATGGCCTGCAAACGAAAACGGTAACTGCATGGCATTCAGCGGCACCCGGCGCCTGGAACATAAGGCACCGGCTGAGGCGAACGATCCACTGGCCCCCACCGAGTTTCTCGACCCGCGGCTTTTCTCAGGATCAAGCCGTAATCCTGAACCCGGCGGGTGCTTCCGTCAGTTCCATCTCTTCCAGGACCACCTCCGCAACACGCGCGCCGGATGGGCCGCGCCGCAGCCGTTCGACCATTTTCGCGACCAGGACCTCAGGTCCGCTGATCAGCGCCGTGACCGATCCGTCGTCTTCATTGCGAACCCAGCCGCTAAGGCCGAGCTTTTCAGCTTCGAACTGCGTCCAGACACGGAAGCTCACGCCCTGTACCCTTCCGCTGATCCGCGCCAGCACGGTTCTTCGGGGTTCCGCCATTGTTTCCGCTCCGGCTTGCCTGCAGCGCCGCGCGTTGTGCAACGGACACCGCGTACTCCGTCTTCATTTCCCGCCGAACTCCCGATTTTGATCGAGACTATAGGATTTGACGCACTGCGGAAAAAAGCAACAGGATTTGAAGGCAGCGGCGACCTGGAGCCAGAATCAGTGATGCGGCTTCGAGTTGCGGCGTCAAAGTCTTCGGGTGGCCACCGGCCCGACCTGCGGGGCCCTAGCGCGCGGCGGCAAGCGCGGCCGGAAGCTCTTCCTCAAAAATTGCCAGCTCATGGTCGAGCCCGACGCTCACGCGAATGCAGCGGTCGAGAACGGGCGCCATCGGCTTGCGTACGAACACATCGCGGGACAGCAGATTCTGCATGATTTTCAATGCAAACGCACCATTTCTGCCGCAATCGATGGTAATAAAATTGGTGGCTGACGGCAGTGGCGTGAGGCCGTTGGATCGCGCGGCCCTCTCAATTCGCTGCCTGCCGGCGCTTACCCATTGAAGCGCCCGGCTGAGATGCTCCTGGTCGGCGAGTGCCGCGAGACCAGCGATCTGGGCCATGCGGCTGACGCCGTAGTGATTGCGGACCTTCTCGAAATCCCGAATGACGCTTGCCTCGCAAATTGCATAACCGCAGCGGATTCCGGCGAGGCCATAAGCCTTGGAGAACGTGCGCATCCTGAGGACGTTTGGACGGGAGATATCGAGCGGGGGTAGGGCGGAAGGCGGGGCCATCTCGCCATAGGCTTCGTCCAGGATCAGCATCGTGGTTTCCGGCAGCGCCTCGATAAAGCGGAAGATATCGCCTCCCTCCCACCAGGTTCCCATGGGATTGTCCGGGTTGGAGAGATAGACCAGCGGCGCATTCTCCCGCTTCACCGCCGCGACAAGGCCGTCGAGATTTTCCCGGTCGTTATCGAAGGGAACGGTCACGAGACGGCCGCCAAAGCCCGCCACGTGAAAGTTGAACGTTGGATAGGCGCCGAGCGAGGTGACCACAGCTTGGCCTGGCGCAACATACATACGCACGACCAGATTGAGGAGGCCGTCAATGCCTTCGCCGATCACGACATTATCGAAACCGATTCCCAGGTGAGTGGCCAGGGCAGCCTTCAGGTCATGATTGTCCGGGTCGCAATACATCCACATGTCGGGTGCAGCCGCCGACATCGCTTCAATGACGCTTGGCGCGGGGCCGAAACCGCTCTCATTGGCGCCGATGCGGGCGCGGAACGGCCTTCCGCGCGTGCGCTCCTGCGCCTCAGGTCCGACAAAGGGCACCGTCGCTGGCAACGATGCCACCAAAGGTGCAAGGCGTGGAGTTTCAGGCATCGACGTCAGCTCGCATGAGAATTTTTCGACATTGACCCGCGCCCCTTTGGCACCGTCCGCGACGCTTGGCAATTCTGTTTCCCACAGCCCCGGAATGGCAACGAGATTCTGAAACGGCAACGATAGTCTTCAGCATGCCATCCGGTGGGAAGGTCTGAGGCTTGATCGGCCAAACCGCCTACAGAGTGATTCGGGCAGTCTGTTGGCACACCATGGACGGCGATACTTTGGAGAGGTTCAGTGTTTGATTGAATTGCTGAACCGCTCTAACTCTTTGTTTCAACGCAATTGCAGACGGAAAACCATTATCCACTTTTCCTGGAATTGCTCCGGCGGCAACGCACCGGCAGTGCCGTCTGACGACCGTCCACCGGATCGCTTACCCGGTGATTGTTGTCCGGGTGTTTCGCGTAGACCAGGATAACAACGATCCTTTCGGCAACGTCATGCTGCTCGGCAGAAGCCCGGAGCAGCACAGCGTCCCGATCTGTCGCCGCTAACTGGTAGCTGGACTACTCGCTGCGCAGCCCGCGCGATAGAGCCCCGAGCCCACGTTGCGTCCGAGTGATCACCTTCGAGCGGCGCCCTTAGATGAGTGCTCCCGCTCTGCTAACTTGCGACGCGGACTTGCGGCTCCGGTTCGGAAGGAGCGGGCGCCACCCAGTCGCGAGACTGACTGTGATGTTGCGCAGGCAGGCGGTCGCGGTCGAGCACGTTCAAACAGGTATCGAGGTCGTTCGTCGCCAAATGGGCGTAGCGCATCGTCATCTGCAAGGTCTGGTGACCCAGCCACATCTGCACGCGCCTTATATCGATGCCGCCCTGAACAAGGCGTGATGCGCAGGTATGCCGAAGAATGTGCGGGACAACCTGATCGTCGCTGCCGAGGCCGACTTCTGCCTTGGCTTCGTTCCAGATCGTGCGGAAGCGGACGGCAGAGAGCATCGCGAACGGGCCCTTTCGGACGACAGCCGGGTCAACCCGCAGGGCTTCTTCCGCTCGCAAGGTCAGTGGGATCGTACGGCTGCGTCCGGATTTGGTGATCCAGAAACTGACCCGATGCCCCTGAATGTCGTTCCAGATCAGTCCTAGCGCTTCACCAAGCCTGCAGCCGGTGTCGACAAGGAATGTGCAAAGCCTGTAGCTGTCCTCACAGCGCGCCTTGATGGCTGCAAACAGCCGGTCTTCCTCACCATATTCCAGGAACCGGATGCGTCCGGCTCTCTCTTTCTGCCGGCGGAATTCTGGCAGACTGTGAATATCGCCCATCTTGTACGCCTTTCGCAGCAATTTGCTCAGCGCAGCCATCTTCCTGTTGATGGTGGCGTTGCTGTTGCCGCGTTCGCGTAGCTTGCCGATGAGATCGTCGAGAGTGCCTTGATCGAAGGCGCTGAAGCGCTCTCCAAGCAAAATCTCGTTCAATTCGCCAATGAACGAGGTGACATTGTATTTATGATTTCCGTCTTCCCACAGTATGTTCTTGTATTTGTCAAACAACATATGGAGCGAAAATCGCTCAACGACATTGAACATCCTGCTGTCAAAGCTGGAACTCCCCCCATAACTCGTCGAGAAGGAGAGGGGCTGAACACAAAACTCGCTTTGACTGCCGGTTTTCATATGCTGCTTGCGTTCTGTGCAGCCAGTACAAGTTCACCAAGTACCGGCCGGGTTCCCAAAAAACACCGTTGGTGGAAAGCGGGAGCTTTTACGCCCCGGAAATCCTGCTGAACAATTGGCTCCGCCTGCCAACGGTTTGCGTCAACGTGCACTCGCGCCGTCGTACTCCTCATCATCGGCCGCTCCGCTAACGCTGCCATTTAAAGAAACAGCCCGGGATCTCTCGACCCCGAGCTGCCATTTCATGTCATCCGAGCGGATGCATTAGAAGTTGCGCTGGAAGCGGAGGAAGCCGCCCCATTCGCCACTGTCGTCGCCGTCAGCGTCGTCAACCTCGTTCGGGAAATGGCCGGCATCCTGATAGACAACCTCAGGCGTGATCACAAAGCCAGGAACGAGTTCGTACGCAACGTTGGCAACAGCCCCGAAGTTCTCGTAGTCGTCATAGGACAACTGAACATTGACGGTAGCCTTCGGAGCGACCTTGGCGGACAGGCCACCCCAGATCGCCCAATCGCCGCCCCATGGACCGTAGTTGTTCGGACCAGCGAAGGAAACAAGATTGCCGTCCGCGTCCAGGACGTCGGTGTCTTCCGAAGACTTGTATCCAGCCATCAGGAAAGCAGAGATCGTCTCGGTCGCCTTCACGTCGACGCGAGCCTTGACGGCGAACTCTTCCCAGACCGAATCATAGGCGCCGACGAACGAGACACCACCCCAACCGGCAGTATAGCCGACGCCTGCAAGCACATGCGGGATGTAGCTATCGAGGGTGAAGAGCGCCTTGTGTTCGTCGCCATCGGCGTCGACATAGACATCACCACTGTTGCCCTCTTCAAGGCCAACCATCGCGGTGAAGCCATTGCCACCCGTGAAGGTGTAGGAGATCTGATGTGTGCCGCCCGGGGCGTATGGGACAATTCCGTCATTGATCACATCGCCGGCGCTGCCTGTGAACGTGTCGAACAGCGAGTCGGTCTTGCCGATGCGGAAGCCGCCAAGCTCGATATAGGCGTGATCGAGGTCTTGTGAGGTAGACGTGTAGACGACGCCGCCAACATCGCTCGTGGTGCGATCAAACTTAATCGCGCCGTAGCCACGCAGGGTGCCAAGCTCGGTTTCCGTGCGTGCGTCGAAGCGGATCGCAAAGCGGGCTTTCTTGTAAAAGGTGTCGTTCAGATCATTGTCGTCGTCTTCGCTATTTCTGTCGTCGACGTCCTGGTGGCCGAGGGCGCCCACGCCGATGTCGTAACGAATATAGCCGCCGACCTTCAGGCAGGTTTCAGTCCCCGGGATGTAATAGAAGCCGGCGCCGTATACGTCGCAGACGCGAACGTATTCGACCGGCTCCGGCTCGGCGACGACGACCGCGTCGGCGGCGCGCGCACCGGTTACTGCGACGAGCGCCGCAGCGGAGCCGAGAAGAAGGCTCTTGATGTTCATTTTCTGACCTCCAGTCAGAATCGTGAACATCAGGGCCGGCGCGGCTTATCTCGGACTTGCTGGAGGGAGTGCTTTGAAATGTTTTAGTGAAAAATGTAAACTTAATCGACAGACGTTTTGAGAATAAAAATATTATCTCAATAACGGCATGTCAGATGGTAAGTATTTTTACTGAACATTGTAAGATTGTCATCGTTTATATCGAGAAATTCTCCAATCTCTTTAGATGAACGCAAACTCGCACATCAAGAACAAATTGCCGTCACTTTCCGGAAGGCCATTGTTGCTGCCGGCGTGGGTCAGCCCGTTCACCCAGGGCAGCTAAGGTGGCGAAGGAAGAGTGCGGAGGACGCCTTGCGTCGGCGCTGAAAGGAAGATGGCGGAGAGGATGGGATTCGAACCCACGAGGCCCTTTTGAGGCCTACTCCCTTAGCAGGGGAGCGCCTTCGACCACTCGGCCACCTCTCCGGCGCACCGCTGGATAAAGAAATCCGGCGCGACAATCAATAAGCACCGGTCCGATTGCGTGCGAAATGCGGCGGAAAGTGCTCTCGCCAACTGGCGCAGGTCGCGAGCTGCATGAACCAGTGGTCGAACCGCAGGATTCGCAACGATTCGCCGGCTCACGGGCCGATTCCCGCCGTTTCGACCTATTCGCCACCGCCGCAATTCTCGGCTCATCCGTCGCGCATGGTTACCAAGGGGTGAAGAACCGGGGCGAAATCGTGTCATTTGTGCAACAGGCTTTGGGCATAGCGGCGGCGCCGGGATCAGAAATGGCCGATCTCTGTTGAACGGAAAACCGGCATCGGTAAAGTCAGAAACGAAGAAGGAGCGTCGCTGCGCGTCTTTTTCGCCATTGGGGATGGGGCAGGGAACGCTGTCCTTCAGCATAAAAACCCAGACCCGTTTTTAAACTTTGACTGGAGGTCAGAAAATGAACATCAAGAGCCTTCTTCTCGGCTCCGCTGCGGCGCTCGTCGCAGTGACCGGTGCGCGCGCCGCCGATGCGGTCGTCGTCGCTGAGCCGGAGCCGGTCGAATACGTTCGCGTCTGCGACGTATACGGCGCCGGCTTCTATTACAT
>JBEVEP010000057.1:0-3300 GCA_040512755.1 Mesorhizobium sp. | reverse complement strand
CAGCGGCCAGGCGATGCAGGGCAGCTTTCAGACCATCCTTGCCAAGGATCCCTTTGTGCTGGCTGCACTCGGGGTCGCGCTCGGCACGGCGATCGGAGCGGCGTTGCCGCGCACGGAACTCGAAGACGAAACTTTGGGCGCGATGGGAGACCAGCTTCGCACGGCAGCCGGGGAAACCCTGACCGCTGGGGTGGAGCAGGCGACCGAAGCGGCAGAACGCGCCTTTGATGCAGCCAAGGAGGAGGCTGACCGGCAGGGCCTCATGCCGGAAGACGACACCGCAACGGTTTCCGAACGTGTCAGCAGTGTCGTGGGTTCGGCCGCCGCGGCAGCGGAAGAAGCTTTGCGCGAGCCGGGCAAAGAGGAGCTAACCTCGGAGACGCCTGTATCGCACTCGCCGCGCCGTTGAAACAACTTTTGGCCAAGTGAGGACCCGTGGCGCCGCGTTCGTTCTGGAAGGGTTATCTGAAACTCTCACTCGTGACCTGCCCGGTCGCGATGACGCCGGCGACAACCGAGAGCGAAAAGGTAAGCTTCCACACCCTCAGCCGAAAGACCGGGCACCGCGTCGTCAGCCAGTATGTTGATGCGGTGAGCGGCAAGCCTGTCGATGAAGACGACGAGGTGAAGGGTTACCAGCGCGGCGAAGATGAATACGTGCTGCTCGAAGATGATGAGCTTGAAGCGGTGGGGCTGGAAAGCACCCGGACGATTGACATCAACATGTTCGTGGCTGCCGACAGCATCGGCTGGATCTGGTACGACAGGCCACATTATCTCACCCCCGACGATCCGGTCGGCGAGGAGGCTTACTGCGTCATTCGGGATGCGATGGAATCGACCGGCACCGTCGGCATCTCCCGTCTCGTCATGTACCGTCGCGAACGGGCAGTCATGCTCGAGCCCAAAGGCAAGGGGATCGTTTTGTGGACTTTGCGTTATGGTGACGAGGTGCGTGATCCTGACGACTATTTCGCCGAGACCGGCGAGAGCAAGATCGATCCCGAGCTGATGAATCTGGTGACCAGGTTGGTCGATGAGCGCACCAAGGCGTGGGAGCCGGCAATGGTCAGCGACCCCGTACAGGCGCGGCTTCTCGACATCATTGCCGCGAAGAAGAAGGGCAGGAAGCGGCAGGCAAAATCCGGGACCGAAACAGAGGCGCCTCCGAGCAATGTCATCAACATCATGGACGCTTTGCGCAAGAGCATCGGCTCAGAAGGGAAAATACGGAAGTAGGGCTGACATCGGCGAACGCCGGTCGTTCAATTGCGCTGCTTGATCCGTCGATAGGAAAAGCGATCCCGGATGAACGCGTTGAAGAATCTTCCTTTCGCAAACGCATTGCAAAAATCCGCGTAGGTTTCCGCAGGCACGTTCTCGTAGTCGTAACGCCTTCCGTTTGCCACGAACCAGACCGATAGCGTCCGCGTTGCCGGGTCGTATTCGGTCTTGCGGATTGAAGTCGAGGGCACTGCCGATCACCCAAGCTCAGATGATTCCGACCGCCATATGGCGAATGATCACGCGTTCCTGCCGGAAGCGGCGCTCAAGCTCCGCCCGCCGCGCTGTCCAGCCCGCAGCGTCCAGCACTTCGGCCATAATCTCGAAGATGACTATCTCATCATGGGCCTCTTCACCCCCGGCCTTCCAAATCCCGTCGGCAGGCGCCTGGATGTAGGCGGTGACGCCGCCGAATGCGCTTGCCAGCTCGAGCTTCAGGCTTTCGAAATCCTCTTTGGGAAAGAGAACTCCTGCATTGTCTGCGGAGGGGAGAAGAATCTGGATCAAGACCATGGATCTATGCCCATCAGCTTTTGTCGGCAGATCGCGCCGAGGTCTACGCCGCCTGCTTTCGGCGTAACCTGGATTCCGCGAGCGGTACCGCGGCAGCGCGGAAATCCTGCCAGGGGTCGGTGCCTAGTGCTGCCAGGCGAGTGGGTGTATTCGCGACCCTAAAGTAAGCTGGTCCGATGCCTGGGCTCAGTTCATCCCATGCGAGAGGCATCGACACGGCCGCACCGGGCCGCGCTCGGGTCGAATAGGCCGCCACCGCGGTCGCGCCGCGCTGGTTGCGCAGGTAATCGACCAGAATTTTGCCTCGGCGCTTGGACTTGGTGATCGTGGAAACGAAGCGATCCGGGCTGTCCGACGCCATGGAATCGGCCATCCCTTTCGTGAATGCCTTCACCGCGGGCCAATGCGCACTGGGCTTCAGCGGCGCCACGACGTGCAGGCCCTTTCCCCCGGAGGTCTTGATGAACGGCGTCAGTCCTGCATCCTTCAGGCGGTCGCGGGTTTCTTCGGCGGCCGCGATGATCACCTCCCAGGAAACGTCCTCTCCAGGATCGAGATCCATGATGATCAGATCCGGCCGCTCCCAGTCGGCGATGGTTGATCCCCACGGATGGATCTCGAGAACAGCCGACTGCACCAGCCCCATCAGCCCGTCAAGATTGTTGATGCTGATCAGTTGCTCGTCCGGCGGCTCCTTGGGATCATTGACGAGCACGATGTTGGGGTTCAGCCCCTTCCAGGCGTGTTTCTGGAAGAATTTTTCGCCGGCAATGCCATTCGGGCAGCGGACCAGCGCCAATGGCCGGCCGACGATGTGGGGCGCGGCAAACCGCCAGACTTCGGCATAGTAGTCCGCAAGCCCCTCCTTGGTTACCCCCGCATCGGGCCAGTACAGCCGATCCGGGTGGGTGAGTTGCACTGTCCGCCGCTGCGCTTTTGCCGGCTGAGTGGCAGTCTTCGGTGTCTCGAGCACGATTTCGCGTGCTGTCTTGTCTTCGCGCAATCCTCGGAAGGAAGCGTGGCGCAGAATGCCGCCGGCAGTCCAGGCACGGAACTCGACCTCGGCCACCAGTTCGGGCCGGACGTAGCGGACCTGTCGCGCCTCCTCGGCGCTTAGCCGTTTGTCGAAAGGGCTTGAGGAGAGTCTTATCCGCTCCAGCCTGCGAAAGAGGTCTCCAGCCGAAGCTGCCGTAAACCCGGTTCCAACGCGGCCGACATGATGAAGCTTGTCGCCCTCGTAAACGCCGAGCACCAGCGAGCCGATGGCCTTTGACGATGTGGTCGACGGCACATAACCGGCAACGACAAATTCCTGTCGTGCCGAGCATTTCGACTTCACCCAGCTTTTACTTCGGCCGGAGCGGTAGGGTGCGTCGCGGAGCTTCGAGATGACGCCCTCAAGGCTGAGCCGGCAGGCGTGCCGCAGCACCAGGTCTCCGTTCTGGTCGAAATGGCTGCTGTAGCGGACAGGCTCAGCTTGACTGCCGATGAGCCGTTCGAGCA
>JBEVEP010000423.1:0-4393 GCA_040512755.1 Mesorhizobium sp. | reverse complement strand
AGACTGGTCGCCCCGGGCACTGACGGGATTTCGGCGCGTCCCGCTGCCTGCTCACGAGGCCTACGTTACAAGATCGCCTGGATTTCAGAACGATTCAGGTCTGCATCAAGGACTTATCCAAGCTCTAATGGGTAGTTTGAGGGTGCAGGGACTTTGCGGAGCCAAGGAAACCTATGAACGGTCGCTTTGCAGAGAGTAGCCGGAACGCGGTGTCAGACATCGTAGAGCTCGCATTGTATTCGATCTCTGTTCTTTTGATTTTCCTACTCTGGGTATACGTTCCAGCTTGGCGTTCCAACGGTACCCGTGTGCATCCGCTAACGATGCCCATCAGGTATGTGGACGGAGAAAGTCCCCATGGCCGGCATGAGTCGGCGGGACTTCATTGCGGCGGTCCGGAGTACGGCCGTGGCGTGGCCGGCGCTCGAAAACCGCCAGCCGCGAGCTGTACCCTTCCCGCTGGAGGGATGAGATGACGGCTTTCATCGGACGCCGTGAGTTCAACAGGCTGCTCGGCAGTGCGGCGGCGGTATGGCCGCTCGCTGCGCGCGGGCAGCAGGGCGAGCGCGTGCGGCGGGTCGGGGTTTTGATGGGGGTAGGAGAGAACGATCCAGAGGGGCAGGCGCGTGTTGCTGCCTTTCAGCAAGGTCTTGCGGAGCTGAATTGGGTCGATGGTCGAAACGTGCACATCGATTATAGGTGGGCAGCGGGCGAGACCGACCGCATTCGCGCTTACACCGCGGAGTTAGTGGCACTGGCGCCCGATGTGCTCATCGGCAATGGAACCTCGGCCGTTGAGGCGTTGCGGAATGCAACCCAATCTATCCCAATTGTCTTCGTTTTGGTCAATGATCCGGTCGGCCAGGGCTTCATCGCGAATTTGGCGCGTCCGGGCGGCAACATCACCGGTTTCAGCTTTCTCGAATATTCCATGATCGGGAAGGCGCTGGAGTTGCTTAGGCAGCTCGCGCCGAATGTTAATCGACTCGCGATTATGTTCAATCCGACGACTGCGCCTCACTACAATGTCTTCCTACGTTCGCTTGAAACCGTTCCGCCGCCCACCCCGCTGGAGATCAAGGCAGCCCCTGTAGGCACCCAAACCGAAATCGAACAGGCAGTGGCGAAACTTGCTAAAGACCCGGGTGGTGGCCTGATGGTCCCGCCTGACACTTATATGGTGGTACATCGCGGTCTGGTCATCAGCTCGGCAGCGCAACATCGTCTTCCCGCGATTTTCACATACCGGCAATTTGCCCGCGAAGGGGCATTGATCACCTACGGACCAGAGACCACTTCTATTTTTCACCGCGCGGCGTCTTATGTTGACCGAATCTTGAGAGGCGCCAACCCAGGCGATCTGCCGGCACAAGCACCCACGAAGTTCGAGTTGGCCATCAATCTCAGAACAGCTCGGATGCTTGGCCTCGAGGTGCCGGCAACCTTGGTCGCGCTCGCCGATGAGGTCATCGAGTGAGGGGAAGGTTTGTCGCAAAGGACGCATCGCGACCGATCCAGATGCGGTCGCGAAAATGACCACTCGCGGTTTCATGGCGCTCTTGTTTGACTTGAAGGGCTCAGCGGCCCCTAACGATAATGCAGAAAAGCAACTCCCCGGCAAAGCGCCTATCCCAAAAACGCGCAGACGCCTGTTTGCAAAGTACGTTGCGCTCTTCGTTGCAGTCGTTTGTGTGGCGCTCCTATCTAACGGCATTTTCGACGTGTTCTTCTATTATCAGGAGCACAAGGGTTCGCTGATCCGTATCCAGCGTGAGCAGGCGGAAGCCGCCTCGGCCAAGATCAGCCAGTTCGTGAAGGAGATCGAGAGCCAGCTTGGCTGGACGACGCAACTGCCGTGGTCAGCGGGCTCAATTGAACAGCGCCGATTCGATGCTCTGCGGCTCTTACGCCAGGTGCCAGCCATCACCGAGCTGGCTCAGCTCGATGCCGGTGGCAAGGAGCGGCTGCGCGTATCACGTTTGGCCATGGATGTGGTGGCGAGCGGTACCGACTTTTCGAAGGATGCCAAGTTCACAGAAGCGGCGACGCGAAAGGTGTATTATGGCCCGGTATATTTCCGCCGCGAATCCGAGCCCTACATGACGCTCGCTATTGCAGGAACAAGACGTGACGCCGGTGTAAGCGTCGCCGAGGTCAATCTGAAGCTGATCTGGGACGTGGTCTCGCAGATCAAGGTGGGCGAGCGGGGGCATGCGTATGTTATCGATGCGCAGGGCCGGCTGATTGCGCATCCAGACATCAGCTTGGTTCTGCGCAACACGGACATGTCCCGCCTGGCTCAGGTGAATGCAGCCCGAGGGACCACCGGCGGCGAGGGGGGTGCATCGGAAAGGGTGCAGGAAAGCGAAGACATCGTGGGGCGTAAGGTGCTCACTGCCTATGCCCCGGTGGCGCCACTTGGTTGGCTGGTCTTCGTGGAGTTACCGGCCACGGAGGCCTATGCGCCGCTCTATGCAGCTCTACAGCGGCTTGCCTTCGTGCTGCTTGCGGCGCTCGGTTTTGCGGTGTTGGCCGGGTTGTTTCTGGCGCGCCGCATGGTCGGACCGATCCAGGCGTTACGCGCGGGTGCCGAGCGCATCGGTGGAGGCGACCTGTCCCAGCAAATTCGCATCAAGACGGGCGACGAACTAGAAGCGCTTGCCAACCAGTTCAATGACATGGCGGGACGGCTGCAGGAATCGTACGCCGGGCTGGAACGAAAGGTCGAGGAGCGCACGCGCGAGGTGGAGGAGAAAAGCCGTCAGCTCGAAATCGCGAGCCAGCACAAATCTCAGTTCCTCGCCAGTATGAGCCACGAACTACGGACACCGCTTAACGCCATCATAGGCCTCACCGAAATGATGGTGACCAATGCGGCTCGGTTCGGCACGGAAAAGGCGGCGGAGCCGCTGCGCAGGGTGCACCGTGCCGGCAATCATCTTCTCGGGCTCATCAACCAAGTTCTCGATCTCTCCAAGATCGAAGCGGGCAAGCTCGAGCTAAGCCCCGATTTGGTGGCTTTAGATCCCTTGATCAATGAGGTCGTCGACACAGCGCGGCCCCTTGCCGAGCAGAATAACAACCGCCTCACAGTCAAAGCTCAGGAGGGCCTTGGTTCGCTGACAGTCGACCCGATGAGGTTGCGCCAGATCCTGCTCAACCTCCTGAGTAATGCTTGCAAATTCACCAAGCAAGGTGAGGTGACATTGCTTGTCCGTAAAGTAATCAACCAAGGGTCTTGGATAGAGTTCGCGGTTTCTGACACCGGGATTGGAATGACGCCGGAGCAGCAGGAGAAGCTATTCCAGGAATTCACTCAGGCGGATTCCTCTACCGCTCGGCAGTACGGCGGGACAGGTCTCGGTCTGGCCATTACGCGCAAGCTCGCACGTATGATGAACGGCGATGTGACCATGACCAGCGAGGTCGGGAAGGGGTCGACCTTTACGGCGAGGTTACCCGTCGGCCCTGCTGCTTCTGGCGAGACCCTCATCAGTTCAGAGGACGGCCGTTCAGCCAGTGCCGGTTGCATTCTGGTTATTGACGACGATGCCACGGCACGCGAGCTGATCTCAGATCATCTCAAGGCAAAAGGATTTTCCATAGTGACCGCCGCGGGTGGGATGGAGGGCCTTAGGCTAGCTAATGAGTTGCGCCCAACCGCGATCACGCTTGATGTCATGATGCCGGACCTCGACGGCTGGTCGGTCCTGGCGGCGCTGCGGCAAAATCCTGACCTCGCCGACATCCCCGTCATTATGGTGTCGATCGTGGATGAGCACCGCCGCGGCATCGCACTTGGCGCAGCGGGGTATCTGACCAAGCCAGTCGACCGCGAGCATCTACACCGGCTAATACGTCGCTTTCAGGCACCCTCGCGGCGGACGCGTGTGTTGATGGTTGAAGATGATGCAGTGCAACGCGAGCGGATACGCGGATGGCTCGAACCTCCGCAATGGGTCGTGCGGGAGGCAGCGAACGGACGGGAGGCACTGAGGATCCTGCGAGGGGAACGGCCGGACGTCATCCTGCTCGACCTTATGATGCCTGAGATGGACGGCTTTGAGGTCGTCGCCGCCTTGCAAAAGGACACTGGCTGGCAGGACATTCCGGTCATCGTAATCACTTCGCTTGATCTCAACGCGAAAGACCGCGAGCGACTGAATTCCGGCGTACAATCCGTGCTGGTCAAGGAAAACTTCCGACCGGAAGATTTGGTCGAGCACATCCGCCGCCTTGTGCAGAGCAGGCCGGCAGTCCCGAACCAGATGGAAACGGCATCGTGACCAAATTACTTTATGTCGAAGACAACGATGACAATGTCTACATGCTCAAGATGCGGCTTGAGCTACTGGGCGATTTCGAGGTGGTGACCGCGGAGAATGGTGAGCGA
>JBEVEP010000421.1:0-13652 GCA_040512755.1 Mesorhizobium sp. | reverse complement strand
GGCCTTCCACCGCGAACGGCACAAGCCACGCGCCTTCGCGCCGGAAGATCGGCTGGAATGCCGACCTCAGGCGATACGCGCCATAGATGCCGTATTCGATGCCAACCTCGTCCACGAAGGTGGCGTTGCCTGCTACGGCCGCACCAGCGCCAAGCCCCTCAACGCCGTCGCGGATCGTAAGGTCCGGGGCGCGAGATGCCGAAATCGGGCTACGAATGAGGCCGATACCTGGTTCCACGATACGCCCTATTTAGGCCTCCCGTCGCCTTTCCCCGCAAGACAATAGCCAAACAACGTTTTATCGCCCGTTAATATACACGAAATCGGCTGCCTCAAACGCAGCGACGTCTTCGGCCCTTGCGGAAGGCTCCAGCTTCGGACATTAAGGCGCGCTGCTTTCGCAACGCCGCATGCAAGCTCTGGAGAATTGTGATGGCCTTTCTTGCCGATGCCCTGTCCCGCGTTAAGCCTTCAGCCACGATTGCAGTGACGCAGAAAGCGCGTGAACTGAAAAATGCCGGCCGGGACGTCATCGGTCTTGGCGCGGGTGAACCCGATTTCGACACGCCGGACAACATCAAGGAGGCCGCGATCGCGGCGATCCGCAGGGGCGAGACCAAATATCCGCCAGTATCCGGAATCGTGCCGCTGCGTGAGGCGATCGCCAAGAAATTCAAGCGCGAGAACAATCTGGACTACAGGCCGGAGCAGACCATCGTCGGCACCGGCGGCAAGCAGATCCTGTTCAACGCCTTCATGGCCACGCTTAACCCCGGCGACGAGGTTGTGATCCCTTCGCCCTATTGGGTGAGTTATCCGGAAATGGTGGCGCTGTGCGGCGGCGAGCCGGCCTACGCCCAGACCACTATCGAAAACGGCTTCAAACTGACCGCCGAGGCGCTCGAAAGCGCGATCACGTCGCGCACCAAATGGCTGGTGCTGAACTCGCCGTCGAACCCGTCGGGCGCCGCCTACACCGAGGCGGAGCTGCGCGCTTTGGCGGATGTGCTGCTCAAGCATCCGAAGGTTTGGGTGCTGACCGACGATATGTACGAGCATCTCACCTATGGCGATTTCGTCTTCAAGACGATCGCGGAGGTGGAGCCGCAGCTTCTGCCGCGCACGCTGACCATGAACGGCGTTTCCAAGGCCTATGCCATGACCGGCTGGCGCATCGGCTATGCGGCAGGGCCCATCGAGCTCATCAAGGCGATGGACATGATCCAGGGCCAACAGACATCCGGCGCCTGCACCATCGCGCAATGGGCTTCCGTAGAGGCGCTCAACGGCCCGCAGGACTTCATTGCGAAGAACAAGTCGATCTTCCAGAACCGCCGCGATCTCGTCGTGTCGATGCTCAACCAGGCGCGCGGCATTTCCTGCCCCTCGCCAGAGGGCGCGTTCTACGTTTACCCGTCCTGCGCGGGTCTGATCGGCAAGAAGACCGCCTCCGGCAAGGTCATCGACAATGACGAGACCTTCTGCTCCGAGCTTCTGGACGCCGAAGGCGTGGCAGTCGTATTCGGCGGGGCTTTCGGCCTCGGTCCGAACTTCCGTATCTCTTACGCAACGTCGGAAGCGTTGCTTGAAGAGGCCTGCACGCGAATCCAGCGCTTCACCGGTAGCCTGAGCTGATCGCGACCGGCTAGGCAAGACCCGGCTACGTGCCGGGTTTTGCCTCATCCTTGCGCAGGCGCGTACGAGCCTAGCCGGCAAAGATCGATCTCGCGCGCCTCGCGGCACTTGCCCTTGGCGAAAAGCCGTGTGACGATACCTCTCAGGCGGATACGAACCCTTGTTCAACCTGCCTGCGACGGCCGGAGGTGGCCGGCCGCCGCCTCAGTGGTCAACGCGTGAGGAGGAGGTCAGGTCATATGGGAAAACGCGCTGGAGGCAGGCTTACGGGACCGAAATGCATCGCCATTGTCGGTCCCTTCGCCAGCGGAAAAACGACACTTCTCGAAGCAATTCTTGCGCGCACCGGCGCAGTTCCACGTCAGAATGCAGTTTCATCCGGCAGCACGGTAGGCGACCACTCGGCGGAGGCGCGCGCCCACCAGATGAGCGTCGAGGCAACCGTCGCTACCACCGAATTCATGGGCGACACCCTCACCTTCATTGATTGTCCGGGGTCCATTGAATTCTCGTTCGAGGCCGAACCGGTTCTGACGGCCTGCGACGTCGCTGTCGTTGTTGCCGAAGCCGACGAAAAGAAGATACCCGCGCTGCAGCTGATCATGCGCAAGCTCGATGATCTCGGCGTGCCGCGCATCCTGTTCCTCAACAAGATCGACAAAGGCGCCGCGGGCGTGCGCGATACGCTCAAGCTGCTCCAGCCGGCCAGCAGCGCCCCTCTCCTGCTCAGGCAGATTCCGCTTCGCAAGGAAGGCATTGTGATCGGGTCGATCGATCTGGCGCTCGAGCGCGCTTACGTCTACCGCGAATACGCCGAGAGCGAGATCGCGGAAATCCCGAGCGATGAAAAGGCGCGGGAAGTCGAAGCGCGCTTCTCCATGCTCGAAACGCTGGCGGACCACGACGACGAGTTGATGGAGCAGCTTCTGGATGAGATCGAGCCGCCCAAGGACGCCGTTTTCGACGATCTCGCTGCCGACCTGCGGGAAGGCATGGTGACGCCTGTCCTGATCGGCACCGCGGATAAGGGAAATGGCGTGCTTCGGCTGCTGAAGTCCATCCGGCACGACGCTCCGGACGCCACCGCCACACGCAAGCGGCTCGGCCTGGCCGACAGTAACAACACTGTCGTCCAGGTCATGAAGACCTTCCACACGCCGCACGGCGGCAAGCTCTCTATCTCACGTGTTCTGTCGGGCTCGGTCGCGGACGGCACGGAGCTTTTCATCTCGGGTGGCGGCAGCGCGAAGGTATCTGGCATCTATCGCATGCTCGGAAAGGACCAGGCGAAGCTTGCCTCCGCAAAAACCGGCGACACGGTCGCACTCGGCAAGCTGGACGAAGCCAGGACCGGCAGTACGCTGAGTTCGGTCAAGGGCGGCATTCCGGCGCTGGTCGGCCTCGATGTCCCGCAACCGGTCTACGCGCTGGCGCTGCGTTCCAAGGAGCGCAAGGACGATGTGAAGCTTTCCGCTGCGATCCATCGCATCTCGGAAGAAGATCCCTCGCTTCATGTCGACCACCACCAGGATTCCAGCGAGATGGTCATTTCGGGCCATGGCGAAATGCATCTGCGGGTCGCGGTCGAGCGGCTCGAAGGCAGGAACCAGATTCCGGTCGAGTGTCACGCGCCAGCGGTGCCTTACCGGGAAACCATCAGGAAATCGACGACCCAGCGCGGGCGGCACAAGAAGCAGTCGGGAGGCCATGGCCAGTTTGGCGATGTCGTGCTCGACATCAAGCCGCTACCCCGCGGCACCGGGTTCCAGTTCACCGACACCATTACCGGCGGTGTGGTTCCCAAGCAGTACATTCCGTCGGTGGAGGCCGGCGTGCGTGACTATCTCAGATCTGGCCCGCTTGGTTTTCCCGTGATCGATGTCGCGGTCAATCTGGCGGACGGATCGTACCATTCCGTCGACTCTTCCGACATGGCTTTCCAGCTGGCGGCCAAACTCGCGATGAAGGAAGGGATGGCCTCCTGCTCACCCGTGCTCCTCGAGCCGGTCATGAGGGTGGAGATCTATACGCCCAACGACGCCACGGCCAAGATAACGGCCATCGTCCCGCAGCGGCGTGGCCAGATCCTTGGCTACGATGCCCGGCCGGGCTGGCCCGGATGGGATGTCGTCGAGGCGACCATGCCGCAATCCGCGATCGGCGACCTGATCATCGAGTTGCGGTCGGCGACGGCCGGCGTGGCAAGCTACAGTTCCCGTTTCGACCATATGGCCGAGTTGACGGGGCGGCTGGCCGATGAGGCGATGAACGCCAGCGGCAAGGCGGCCTGAAACCAAGACGGCCCTGGAATGAAGCGGCGGCCCAGCAGACAAGGGTCGCCGTTTTTGCACATCGGACCGAGATCGCTATGGGCGGCGCACCCTTGTCGTGGTCAGCGTTAGCGGTCACGACGTCGGCCGCCTTCTAAGTGAGGTAGGCCTCGCGCGGGAATGGACAGGCCGTCGCCGCGCGCCAATGCGAAAACAGCTAACAAATTGTAATCAGACAGTTGACACTGTAAATGTATTGATTACAGTGTCAACTGTGATCAAGACGTTCAAGAACAAGTCTCTCGCCGACCTGTGGTCAACTGGACGTTCGAAGATCGACGGCCGCATGCACGAGCGGATCTTGATCCGGCTGGCGACCATCAACGAAGCGGTGAGCCTTCAAGATATCGACCTTCCGGGCTATGACTTCCACGCTCTGCGCGGTTTCAACCCGACACGCTACACGGTGCACGTCAACGGCCCATGGTGCATTACCTTCGAATTCGATGGCGGCAATGCTTTCCGGGTCGATTTCGAGCAATAGCACTAGGAGAAACAAGAATGACCGAACATATCGCCAATGCAGATCCCGAGCGCTGCCCGCCTCACCCCGGAGAGGTAATTGACGACATTCTGCAGGACGTCGGCAGGACCAAGAGCGAGATTGCCGGGATGCTTGGCATTTCGCGTCAGCAGCTTCATTCCATCCTGGCCGGACGCAAGCCTGTGACGCCGGAGACCGCCGCGCGCCTTGGGAAGCTGTTCGGCAACGGCCCCGGTCTTTGGCTGCGCCTGCAGGCATCCCATGACGCATGGCATGCGGCGCGCGAGGTCGATGTTAGCGCTGTGCCGACCATCAAGGCGGCGTGACGCTGGCGGAAAACGCCTTCAACAGCGCAGAATGCCGGATCTTGCTTTCGTAAGACCACGCAAAGAAGCGTGACAGTTGCCGCAAACAAAAAAGCCGGATCAAAGCGATCCGGCCAAGTTGATTGGAAGTGCCTGTTAAGGCGAAACCTCCAGAGGGGAACACTCACCAGGCGCTAATGGGAGGAGGAACGCGCCCAGGAGATGATTGAGATATGAGCGTCTCGTGCTCAAAAAACAAGCTTTCTCATTGCATTTCACCTATGCATTTTTGCATGTGTGCCTATTTAAGAAAATTATGCAGTAAAACTAATCAGTTAGCGCTGCTAAAATGACCAGCTACGCGCCTTCGAGAACACAAAATCGCGAAATGCTTTAAGCTTCGCCTGATTTTTCATCGCTTCCGGATAACAGAAGAACGTATCGAATGACGGTACTTCTATCTCAGGCAATATTTGCACGAGCCCGGAATCCTTGTCCGCCATGTAGTCCGGAAGCATGGCTATGCCTACTCCCCGCTTGACCACACGCCGCACGGACATCAGGTCGTTGATCTGGAGCGCCGCCGGGCGGCGGTCGCCTTCAGGACGGCCCATCGTCTCCAGCGAATTCAGCTCCCGCAGGAAGCCCGGCACCGGCTCGCCGAATGTGATGATGCGGTGCTTGTCGAGATCCTTGACGGTCTCAGGCCGTCCGTAGCGCTCGAGATAGGACGGCGCGGCAAAGAGATGGAGGTGCACGGTAAAGAGCCGGCGCTGGATGAGGTCCGGCTGTTGCGGCTGGCGCAGCCTGATCGCGCAATCGGCCTGCCGCATCGTGAGATCGAGCTCTTCATTGGCGAAGACCAGTTGCAGCTGGATTTCAGGATAAAGATCGGTGAATTCCTGCACGCGATCGGTAAGCCAGCCGGTGCCGAGGCCTACGGTGGTCGTCACGCGCAAAACCCCTGACGGCCGATCCTTGGCTTCGGTCAGCCTCGTCCGGACGTTCTCCAGCTTCATGAGCACGTCATGGGCGGTGCGATAGAGGATTTCGCCCTGCTCCGTCAGAACCAGGCCGCGCGCATGGCGATGAAACAGCGGCACGCCGACATCGTTCTCCAGCGCGCTCACCTGGCGCGAAATCGCCGATTGCGACAGGCGTAGAGTTTCCGCGGCATGGGTGAAGGACCCAGCCTCGGCAGCCGCGTGAAATACGCGTAACTTGTCCCAATCCAGCGACATGCCGACCCCTTCGAGCAATTCCAGGAAAAGTGGAAACCGGTTTTCCGTCCGGAATTGCGTTGAAACAAAGAGTTAGAGTGGTTCCGTGATTCAATCAAACACTGAACCACTTGAGCCTATCGACAGCCTATTCCGCTGCCTCGCGATGCATATCGAGCTGTGCAAGATATTTCTCCGCCTCAAGAGCCGCCATGCAGCCGAGGCCGGCCGCCGTCACAGCCTGGCGATAGACGTCATCCGTCACGTCGCCCGCTGCGAAAACCCCCGGCACATCGGTCTTGGTCGAGTCCGGAGCAGTCCACAGATAGCCGTTCGGCTTCTGCTTCAACTGGCCCACGAACAAGTCGACTGCCGGCGAGTGTCCGATCGCCACGAACACGCCATCGACGGGAATGTCCGTCGTGTCTCCGGTCTTGGCATTCTTGACCCTGATGCCGGTGACGGACGGCGGCAACGGCGGCTTGCCCGGGTTGCCGGTAATCTCCTCGACAATCGTGTCCCAGAGAACCGTGATGTTCGGCGCCTTGAAAAGCCGCTCCTGCAGAATGCGCTCGGCCCGGAATTCGCCGCGGCGATGAATGAGTGTGACATGCTTCGCGAGATGCGACAGGTAGAGCGCCTCCTCGACCGCTGAGTTGCCGCCGCCGATGACCACTACCTCCTTGCCGCGATAGAAGAACCCGTCGCAGGTCGCGCAAGCGGAAACGCCAAACCCCATGAACGTCTGTTCGCTCGGGATGCCCAGCCACTTGGCCTGTGCGCCGGTCGCTATGATCAGTGCGTCGCAGGTATAGACGGTCCCGGAATCGCCGGTCAGACGAAAAGGCCGGCTCCTGACGTCTGCCCCCACGATAACATCATTGATCACCTCGGTCCCGACATGCTCGGCCTGCTTGAGCATTTGCTCCATCAGCCACGGGCCCTGGATGGGGTCCGCAAAGCCGGGATAATTTTCGACATCGGTCGTGATGGTAAGCTGTCCTCCCTGCTGCAGGCCGGCGACCAGAACCGGCTTGAGCAGGGCGCGCGCGGCATAGATCGCCGCCGTATAGCCAGCAGGCCCGGACCCGATGATGAGGACTGGTGCGTGTTTCACGGTCATGTCGCTACCTTTGATGCCGGCCGCACCAAAGGTGCATCGCACGGGTGAAATTCACTTGATGCAATTTAGGTGTTGCCCTGCCCTACATGCAAGGCAGGGGTATGGCCCTTTCCCCGGAAAGCAGTCCGCACGGCGTGTGGATCGCGTGCCTTCCGTCGGAAATCTCGCTTGCGGTGGGTCGGAACTTGGCCTAGTGGGCATCTTTCGATAGTTTAATTTCGCAGAGACGACAGATTATTACGCCGCTATCCCCGGAGCGCTGACTATGCCCCTGAAAGCAAACCTTGATTCCATTGACTGGAAAATCTTGCGGGAACTCCAGGACGACGGCCGGATGACCAATGTCGAACTGTCAAAGCGGGTCGGCATTTCAGCGCCCCCCTGCCTGCGCCGTGTTAAAAGACTGGAAGATGCTGGCATTATTCGCGGCTACCGCGCGCTTTTGAACAGCAAGGCGCTCGGCCTGGATGTCGTCGCCTTCTGTCTTGTGGGCCTGCATCATCAGTCCGAGGTTGAGCTGAAGGCGTTTGCCGATCGCACCCGCAACTGGCCCATTGTCCGCCGTGCCTGGATGGTGTCAGGCGAGTCAGATTTTCTTTTGCACTGCGTCACCAGCGATCTCGGCACCTTCCAGACCTTTGTGATAGAGGAACTGACCTCAACGCCGAACGTGGACACCGTTCGCACGGCTCTGACCATCCGTCAGGTCAAGGATGACGGGGTGGTCGCTATTACTGACGACGTTTGAAAGCCTTTGAATGAACAGGTTCCATCAGCCCATCTCCGCATTCATCGTCTGCAAGAACGAGGTCGCAGTCCTGGGTGAATGTCTCGACAGCCTCGATTTCTGCCGGGAGATCGTGATCGTCGACTCAGGCTCCACTGACGGAAGTCTGGCTCTCATCGAAGACTACCGGCAGCGCGGCTTTCCGATCCGTCTGATCGAGCGGGAATGGCCGGGCTACGCCAAACAGAAGCAGTTCGCGCTTGAGCAATGCACGCAGCCCTGGTGTCTCAGCCTGGATTCGGACGAGCGGCTCGATTCCCAACTCAGGGGAATGCTGTCCACGATGCGGTTGGACGAAGACACCGCCCCGCGCTGCGCATTTCTGCTTCGCGAGTATCTTCCGGGCTACGGTTACCCCCCAACTGCGGTTCACGCCAAACCAGTCGTGCGCCTCGTGCGAAAGGGGACTGCGCAGTTCGATGAGACAGTGCTGGTGCACGAGTCTCTGGCAGGAGAAGGCCGGGTGGCCACCATCCACCCCGGCGCCCTTCTCCATTTCCGAAATATTTCGATCTACAGGGAAGTTGAGAAAGGAGCCCTCTATGCGGGTCTGAAGGCGCGCGACCAGTTCGCGCGGGGACGGCGAACAAATCTGTTCAAATTGATGTTCAAGCCAATCGGCCGCTTCCTGAAGAGCTATGTCGGGCAGCGCTATTTCCTGTGCGGGATTCCCGGTTTCATCTATTCCGCCATGTTTGCGCAATACTCCTTCCTGACGGAGGCCAAACTCTACAGGCTCTCGCTTGGCCAGGAGGCGCCGGACGAAAAGTAACGCGGCCGGCTTTCGATGCACTGGCGCAGCCACCTTCCCGCCCTATTGCTTTTGCATCGCGACATTCGCTGACGCTAAGGCGATTCCAGAACCAACACAGTCCGCAAGAATACAAATGATTTCAGCAAGCAGAATGAGTCAGTCTACCATTTTTGGCCAGGATGACGCCAAATGGCGTCTCAGTTGCGCCTATCTGTGTGCGGCCTGTTTTATCCTGGGGATTGGTTTGGCCGGCGCATCGCGACTCAGCGGCGTTTTCTATGCTCTCTCCATTGCTTTTTCGTTGCCGCTGCTAAACCAGATCTCATGGCGGAACCTAAGTATAAGCGATACAGCACGGAATTACATTTTCATATATGTACTAATTATCATCCTCTACTGCATCCATATTATTGCTCTGGGTCGCGATATTGATAATTTGGACAACATCTCCCGGGTTGGTCTGGGTTTTATGAATAGCGCGTTTTTTCTGGCCTTCTTTCGGCATGAACGCCAATCCCTTGTCTCCTTTCTGGTTCTCCTGGCGGCTGTCCATTCAGCGATCGCGGTGGCCGTGTCGCTTTGGCAGGGCGTCGATTTCTCCACATTCGCCCTATCCGGTGTTCGGACAGGTGGCGTAACGAACCCAATTCCATTTTCTCAATTGCTGATGGCGTCGCTCGGGATCGTTACGATCTATGGGGCGGGCAGGCTGCACGAGGGTAACGCGATGCGCAGAGGCATCGCCCTGCTTGTCCTGGTCGGCATCGGCATTCTCGGGGCCGCCCTGACCGGGACGCGCGGGACAATGCTGGCCGTCGTCCTGCTGGCGGTTCTCGCTTTTGCAAATGGGCGGACGAAGAGCCCATGGACGATTGCTTTACTGCTGCTTCTGCCGCTGATCGTCGTGCTCAGTCTTGCCCTCGGTATCGGCGGGCGAAACCTGCCATGCCTTGAGTGCCTTGCGCACCTTCCCGAGAAGGGTGTGTCACTGCACGAGGTGAAAGAATGGGCAGAAGTGCGGGGACAGATCTGGCTTGCCGTGCTGGAACTCGCCAAGGATCAATGGCTCTTCGGCTACGGCCTGGGAGCGTATCCGTCCGCGCTGACGCAATTGGAGTTGCCCGCCGACTCTGTCCTATACATCTTCAACCAGGCTCACAATCAGTACCTGAATTTGCTGCTAGACACCGGTGTGGTCGGGCTCGGCCTGTTTCTTGCGCTGCTGGCTACCGCCGTCGTCGGCGGAATCCGCATGGTCGCCCAGGCTGAAACACGCGAACGAGGGCTTATGCTGCTTTGGATTGCGGGCTCCTACGCAATATTCGGCGTGTTCGAAGCTTTCTTCTCCCGCGCCGTCAGCAGCATGCAATTTGGCGTGTATATGGGCTTCCTGATGTGGACGATTCCCGCATCGCAGGAGAGACCGAGAGACGCGATTGCTGCAGGCTCGACCGAGGCGGATCCGGTGCTTCGATCGACCTCGAATGTGTAGGCATGAGCCGGCGCAGCTACTGGCTCGGCCGCGTGCGAGCTATCGGCTTTTCCGTAGTCAAGCGGCCCGCTCGGACCACATCCGGTCGTAAACCTCACCGATCGCCTGTGCTTCCCGCTCCAGCGGAAAGCGCGCGACCACTTCTGCGAGGCCAGCCTTTCCATGCTCCATCGCCAGACGTGGATCGGCGAGATAGGTCCTGATCGCCTCGCGGAGCGCCCCGCCGTCGCCTGCCGGCACCACCGCGCCGGTGCTGCCGGGCACGACCTGTTCGGCATAGGCGCCCGCATCACTCGCGACCACTGCCGTTTGCGATGCCATGGCCTCGAGCGGCGTCAGCCCAAAGCCCTCGTTGCGGGAAGGCGCGACATACAGCGAGACGCGCCGGTACCAAAGCTTGATGTCCGGCACCTCGCCCAGGAGCACGATGCGCTCTGTCAGTCCCGCTGCATCGATCTTCCTCTTCAGCTCATCGGCAAAAGCCTTGTGTTCGGTCGTGACGCGGCCGGTGATCACCGCCGTCCATTCCGGAAAATCGGGCAACAGCGCGACCATGGCATCGACGAAGAGGTCGGTGCCTTTTTGATGCCTGACGCGGCCAAAGCACCCGACGGCATAGCGACCCGGCAGGCCGGACGCCGAAAAACGGTCCTCTTCCGTGCGCGGCGGATGGAATTCCTGCAGATCGATGCCGTGCATCACGACCGTATGCGGCACCTCAAGGAAGCTGCCGGAGCGCTCGCTGGTTGCTATCACCGCATCCATCTGCCGGATGAGCCACTTCGTGTAGCCCTTGTGATGTCGCTGCGCTGCGGACGTGAAGAGCAGTCGGAGCGGCGCGCGAAAGACGTCACGCAGCAGAATCCCTGCGAGCATTTCCACGTTGCGCCTTGCATGCCAGATGCGGAATGGGCGCGCCGCCGGTCGCCTCAGCAGGCCCGGAAGCTGCCAGAACTTCAGTCTCGGCAGGGTATCCGGCAGACCGGGGCCCAGCGTGGCGATGCCCAGCGACCGCATCTGCAGCGGCACAAGCTGGACGATTGTGCTCGTGACGCCGGAGAGACGCCGCTTGAAGTTCGGCGCAATCACCTCGACTGCGCCGATGTCGACCCGCGTCGTATTGGACGCCGCCGGCGGTTCGGTCCTGTCCATCGGGCCGGCGGCCGTCACGTTCCGCTTGGGTCTGTTGAGATTCATGTCATGACGAGCCCAAAATCGTGGATTTCGAGAACCGTAGCGGAGCGTACGCTCTGGTACGTGAGCAACGGAAGCGCAAAAACCGCCATTTACAGGCCGTCATGGCGTGAATAACAACAGGCCCTATGCATGTCGCCCAAAAGTGCGCAGCGGTTTTGGGATAACGACATGCACAACTACAACAGCTTAAAGCCCGTCGCATGAATCCGTTTCGGCGCGACGGGCTTTAGATGAATTGCACCCGCACGATCTCATAGCCGCGTGCGCCGCCGGGCGCGTTGACTTCGATCGATTCGCCGACCTCCTTGCCGATCAGCGCGCGGGCGATCGGCGAGGAAATGGAAATGCGCCCGGATTTCACGTCGGCTTCCTGATCCCCGACGATCTGATACGTCCGCTCTTCGTCGGTGTCCTCATCGACGACCACGACAGTCGCGCCGAACTTCACTTTTTCCCCGCTCAGCTTGGAAACGTCGATCACTTCCGCACGCGCAACCAGGTCCTCGACCTCATTGATGCGCCCCTCGTTGTGGCTCTGAGCTTCCTTGGCGGCGTGGTATTCCGCGTTCTCCGAAAGATCTCCATGCGAACGGGCTTCGGATATGGCCTCGATGATGCGTGGACGCTCTTCTTGCTGGCGCCAGCGCAGCTCTTCCTTGAGCGACTGGAAACCACCGGCGGTCATCGGGACCTTGTTCATTTTCTCTTCCTTCCTGCCGCGACTTCCGCGGTCCTTTCATGCAATTTCAGCAGTGAGACACAAAAAGAAAACGGCCCGGCAGCCTCGGGCTAACGGAACCGTTTCACCTGAATTTCCCTGAATATAGCAACTCCCGCACGATTTTCACGTCAAAAAAACGGTCACGGGCATGGCAAAACCGGCTAAGGGGTCCAGCCAACGCGAGGAAATCCTCACCTGATCGTGAAGCCGGAGCTCTTCATTTGTGCGAGCTTTTCCGGCTTTCGCCTTGCGCGTCCGGCAAGCTCGCCTACCTCATCTGGATGACCACGCTCCGTTATCTGGCCCATGCGGGCCTTGTCGCCATCGCTGTGTCGGCCGGCCTCGGATCCGCCGGTGCAGAGAGCCGGATTTTCGACACGAAAGCCGTTCGCGTTCAGACGGACATTGTCACGGATGAGTTGGAGCATCCGTGGGGTCTCGATTTCCTGCCCGACGGCGATGTGATCGTCACCGAACGTGCGGGGCGGATACGGGTGCTCTCGCAGGGCCGGCTTTCAAAGCCGGTTGCGGGCGTCCCAAAGGTGGCCGAGGTCGGTCAGGGCGGACTGCTCGACGTAGCCGCCTCTCCGGATTTCGCGCGTTCCAACCTGATCTTCTTCAGCTTCTCGGAGCCGGGTCGCGGCGGCGCAGGCACGGCAATTGCGCGCGCAAAGCTCGTCCGCGACGGCAGCCCGCCCCGGCTGGAGGATGTGAAGATCATTTTCTCGATGGCGAACAAGACGCGCGCCGGGCAGCACTTCGGCTCCCGGATCGTCCCTCGGCCCGACGGCACGCTCTTTTTCACGATCGGCGACCGCGGAAAGGGCGCGCGCGCCCAAGACCCGAGAGACCATGCCGGCGCAGTCCTGCGCATCAACCGGGATGGCTCGATCCCGGCCGACAACCCCTCGCCGGACGGCTCGCGGCACCTGCCCGAGATCTGGTCAAAGGGTCATCGCAACCCGCAGGGCGCCGCCTTCGATCCTGTTTCCAAAGCTCTGCTCACTGCGGAGCATGGCGCACGGGGCGGCGACGAGTTGAACCATCCGGAAGCCGGCAAGAACTACGGCTGGCCGCAGGTTTCCTACGGTGTCCATTATTCGGGCGGGAAGATCGGGGCCGGTTCCAGCGCTCCCGGCTATGAGCAGCCCCTCTACTATTGGGACCCCTCCATCGCGCCGTCGGGACTGGCGGTCTATCAGGGCCGCATGTTCCCGGAATGGAACGGCGACGTGCTCGTCGGCGCGCTGAAATTCGAGCTTCTCGTGCGGCTCGACCGCAGCGGGTCCGGAGCCATCACCGGGGAGGAGCGCCTGTTCAAGGGCGAATTCGGCCGCATCCGGGACGTCAACGTCGCGCCTGACGGCTCGATCTGGCTGCTGACAGACGAAAATCCGGGCGCAATCGTACGGATTTCCCGCGCCGACTGAGGCGGTCAAAAGCTCACAACAAGACAAGACAGGCTCGGGGGTCCGGCGGGGGGGGGGGGGCGCAAACCCCCCCCCCCCCCCGCCCGCTTCCCGGCGCCCCCCCCCCCCCCGCGGGGGGGCCTGGGGGGGGGGGGGTGGGGGTTTGGGGGCGCGATGAACCCCCCCCGCTTGTGG
>JBEVEP010000420.1:0-6956 GCA_040512755.1 Mesorhizobium sp. | reverse complement strand
GGTCAATGGGTCCGAAGGTCGAGGCCGCACAGGATTTCGCGCGCACAACGGGGCATAGCGCCGTCATCTGCGCCCTGCCGGATATCATCGCGGCCGTCAAGGGCGAGAAGGGAACGACCGTCTCGGTCGATGCGGGCCAGATTGCATTCGGATAGGGCGCGCACTGTATTCGGTTAACGTAAGGGCGGCAGGCCAAGCTTGCTGCCATACTCACTCTTCGTCCCAAGCAATTCCAGGAAAAGCAGTTACCGGTTTCCGTCCGGAACTGCGTTGAAACAAAGGTCAGAGCGGCTCAGCGATTCAGTAGACCCTGAACCGCTCTGCAGCTTGGTCTGTGTGGCGACCCTGCGTGACCTTACTGCCGGGGCGGCATGAACGCCCAGCATCCAGTTCGCCGATCTACTCGCTTGCGGTCATTCGGTGACGTTTCCGCTACGTTGGCGCCGACGCCGGATGACCCAGTACACAACGCCTGCAGCACCGAGGCTGATAATACCGCCTCCGGCAATCGGCGCCGGGGCTCCCAGTGACCCTTTGCTCTTGCCCCCGGGCTGTTTGTACTTGCCTTGATCGTTCTCGCCTTGGCTGTTCTGGTTTTCGCCTTGATCGTCCTGGTTCTGCGCTGACGCCGAAAATGCGAGAAGAGCCGCGAACAGCGCCGCTGCAAATACGAGTTGCCCTAACTTGAAGATTTGCATTTTTCTGCATCCTTCTTGCCTCGGGCAAGAGTATCTTACCTCGACTTAAGGGTGCTATCAGCCTTGAGAAGTAGTGGCCCTACGAAGGGCGTATCCCTTGCCACGCGCTATGTAGCGCTGCGCTGGCTGATACAGAGTCACAGTCTTCCCTCCTGGCGGCAGCGGGTCGCCGCAGATTCTGAAGCGTTGCAGGTGTCTTACCTGGCCGGAAAATAGCCGGCGTAGCCCGCAGTTCCTTGCAGAGGACAGAATCCCGCGTCTTGTGCCCTCAAGTTGCATGGACCGTTGTAGTAGGGAGGAGGTTGGGATTGACAACCGGCAACCGTGCCCAAAACCGCAAGCATCGTGAATAGGAAAATTCGCGACATCAGCCACCTCTCGATGCTTCAGGCCGACGCTATCCGCGGCATCGCGCTGGATCTGGAATTACAGGCTGTAGGTTGCGTGGTGCCCCAGGGGCGGAATCGAACCACCGACACGCGGATTTTCGGACAGGCTGGGAATTGGTTCATGTAGCCACAAACCCTTGCGGATCGTTGCACGGAGCGTTGAATTTGTTTTGTAAAACGATTTTCAGTCAATTTCAAAGCGCGCCACTCTGTTGCGGCAAAGGGCAGCAAAATAGACTCCCATTCGAAACCCAGGCTAGCGGATTTCGTTGAATATTTGGAAACTAGGATCAATGGCTCTCGCAACTCTCGAAGTCGAGTTTTTCGCCAACGTGAGCAGCGACCCGGAGCAGGAGTTCTTCGCCGATGGCCTGGCCGAGGACCTGATCACCGATCTCTCAATAGTTCCGGGCGTTGTGGTGATCGCGCGCCATTCAAGTTTCGCTTACAAAGGTCGTTCGATCGACATTCGAGCGATCGCCGAGGAACTTGGTGTTCGCTACATCGTCGAAGGCAGTGTTCGCCGCTCAGAATCTCCATGACAGACGTTCTCACTGTTGGTCGACCGTGGCGACGTGATCGTCGAGGGCGACGACATCCACGGTAACGGCGTAAACATCGCCGACCGCCTGCAGGCGCTGGCGCGTCCGGGCGGCGTCGTGATTTCCGGTACCGCCTACGACCAGGTCACCAACCACCTCGACGTGGGCTACGAGTTCCTGGGCGAACAGAAGGTGAAGAACATATCCGAGCCCGTTCGGGTCTATGGCGTCCTGACAGGCCAGACCTTGCCCGTGCCGGCCGCGGCCCTGCGTGCCCGTGAAGCGCCCAGGCGCCGCTTTCCAAAGTGCTTTCGCGCAGGCCATGCGTGAGCCGGGGCCACGGCTGATCGAAACCGTGATCTAAGGCCTTCAGAACTTCTATCCTAAGCCGGCCAAGAGAACTGCGTTACAAACTAGCGTGCCAAGGATGAATGTCGGCTCATGGCGCAACCCGGATCTTCGTAGCCGCGCGGTGAAGGCGGGGAAGCCTGTGTGCCTTCTCCAGCCGGGAAGACCTACTCATCGGGCCTGCGAAAAACCTCATGGCAACTCTTGCAAGCACGCTCGACGGCCTCGAAAGATTGGCGAAGCCTCTGCTTGCTATCCCCGGCAGTGGCCTTAGTCACGAAATCTTCGCTCGCTTGATGCAGCTTCTCAACGTCGTCTTGGAAAACATCAGGCTGCTTCCAGATGGTGGGATTGGCGCGACTGTGATGGTCGATGCTTCCCGGCGGGAACATGCTCCCCATCTCGTGGCAATTCTCGTGCAGAATTTCGGCATGGCGTCGGATTGAAGCTGAATCAAAAGGCTGTTTGTCAGTGAGCATCTCGCCGATGGCCTTTAACTCCTGCTGCATGGTTTTCATCGCCTTCATGCGCACGGCAATGATGCCGTGCGCTCCCTCATGGGCGATGGCTGCACTCACAACAAAGCCTGCCAGAACAATGGCAGAAGCTCTGCTAAAATTGCTGCTCAGCATGTCTAGGGCATGCTCTTCAATAAGGGCGGTCGTGAAATCTAGTGGGCACCGACCGGTATCATGAGGTGCTCGTAAGGGGTCCCTGGCCACATTACCCAGGGCTGTGTCATGTCCGCATCCGCCATCTCGCCAGTTCTTGGGTAGTCCTTGGTTGTTTCTTCACCGCCATAATTCATTACCATCACGTGCGGCGGCTCCTGCATCCATTTTCCCCCCACTGGCTTCGGAGCATAAGGGTCCAGGTTGCTGGCCGTAGTGCCGCCCTGGAGCATGTAGGCGAAGCCCACCTTGCCCTTCGGCGGCTCAGTCTTATTCACCCACGCCATAGTCCACTCCAGGCCGTTTGCGTCGACGCACATCGGATCGTTGGCCGGATTGGCCGGATCGTCTGGAAGGCAGGTGAAGTTGTTCGTGCCTTTCCGAAGTGTCCGTACCTTTCCACTCGCATCGAAGGCGATCACCGTTGCATTTTTTCCGATCGATTCCGGGGCTCCCGACTCAGCGTTGGCGATCATCTCCTCATCGGTTTTCGGAGACGCAAACTCTCCCTGTACCTCATGGCCAATCGCGGCGGTCGACCAAACAAAAGCAGTTCCGCAAATCATCGAAACCAAGGACATGCGCTTGGGAACCTCCTCAATTCATGGACCTTACTCACTTAATAATCACGTCTCACTTCGACCTTCCGTCAAACAACACGACCGGTACGCAACCGTATTGTCCCGGCAGTCGCGCGGTCTTTGACGTGTCAGCTAGTTCTCGATCAGAAGGGGTTATGATGCTCCCAAATCTTGAGATCGACAATGTCTCTTAGAAGTCTCCCGCATTGAGAGCTGAGCTGTTCTTGCAAGGAAGAACCTGCTTCGCCGAAAGGCACCTACGATGATGACCGCTACTGGGGCGGAACGGACGTGCAGGCACACCATCGCCAATGGCAGGTTCTGATTGACCGGGAGCGATCAACGAACTACTCCGCCAAAAAAGCGGATATAGTTCAACGACGTGTCACACTACTCCAGCCCTGCTTTGCGCATACCATCAAGGAATTTCTCCATGGGTCCGGGCGTGTAGGAGACGTATTTCTTGATCCACGCGATCGACAGCTCAGGATGCAATTCCTTCAGCCGAGCCAGCGCCGCCCGAGCCTCCTCGATCCTGCCTGCTTGCGCCAGGCTCACGCAGTAAACGCGATGAGCTGCCGTCAATCCGTAGCGTTGTTGCCAGGCCTTGCGGCTGAACGAGATCCCTTCTTCGTATCGACCCGCTAGGTAATGAGCGGCGCCGAGCGCCACATTGAATACTGCATTCTGTGGGTCGTGCGGGCTCAAGCGCATTGCGCGCTCCAGGTGAGGGATTGCTTCGTCGGATCGGCCGGCATGTGTAAGTGCCTGTCCAAGATAGCCATGTGCGGCTGCAAAGTTCGGGTTAAGGTCGAGGACGCGGCCAAATTGCTCCAGCGCGTCGTCGGTACGCCGAGATGTATATGCCACATAGCCGAGCGCAAGGTGAGCCCATGGGTCACTGTCGTCGAGTTCCACCGCGCGATTAGCGAGGGCCGCTGCCTCTTTCACTTGGGGCTCACTCAAGTTCCAGCCAAACTGCCCAGCCATCAACAGCGCAAAGGCGAGCATGCTGTGCCCCGGTGCATATCCAGGGTAACGCTTGACCGCCAGCTTGAGAATCTTGATTGCGGTTTCTCCCTCGGGCTTGCTGACTCGCCAGAATAAGGAGTTTGCCTGCATGACCATGTCCCAGGCATCGAGATCTTGTGCCGACCGGCGTTGTGATCGTAAGCCCTCCGCCTCCAGCAGCCTGGGCTCAATCGCAGCCACCACTTTCATCGTTATCTCGTCCTGAAGGTCGAAGAGATCGATGAGTTCGCCGTCGTAGTGGTCAGCCCAGATATGATTGCCGGTCGAGGCGTCGATGAGCTGGGCGGTAAGCCGCACGCGACTGCCGCCCTTTCGCACACTTCCTTCGAGCACGTAACGGACGCCAAGCTCGCGAGCAATGCGTTTGACGTCGACCGCCTTGCCCCTATACGCGAACGATGAATTTCGGGCGATCACAAAAAACCAGCGCAGCTTGGACACGCCGGTGATGATATCTTCGGTGATACCATCGGCGAAATATTCCTGCTCGGGATCCCCGCTCATGTTTTCAAACGGGAGAACTGCAATCGATGGCCGATCAAAGGTCGACTGATTGACCGCCGCATCCGGCATAGCCGCACCGTCGCTGGATGCATTTTCCGCCAGACGAACGCGATGCACACCTACGGGGTGTGCGAGGTTCTTGACCGTCTGTTCGCCGAGATCATCGAAGCCGAAGCTCAGCTTGTCGCGGACCTGTTCGTAAACAACGCGCGAGACATAGATTCCGCCGGCCTCGGCAAGCGCCTCAAGCCGGGCAGCGAGATTGACACCATCGCCAAAGATGTCGCCCCCATCGCTGATAATGTCACCCACATTGATCCCGACGCGAAATTCGATGCGGCTTTCGACCGGCACCTCGGCATTGCGGGCGATCATGCCGCGTTGAATGTCGACGGCGCACCGCACGGCATCGACAACACTGACGAATTCAACGAGCATCCCATCGCCTGTGGTCTTGACGATGCGACCTCGGTGTTCGACGATTTTCGGATCGACCAGCTCCTTTCGGTGGGCTTTGAGCTTCTGAAGGGTGCCCTCTTCGTCAGCGCCCATCAGTCGGCTGTAGCCCGCGATATCGGCTGCCAGTATCGCGGCAAGCCTGCGGTCGACGCGTTCCCCGCCCACAGTTTCCTCCTTCATCCGCGTGCAAGATGAGTAGCACTGTGTCGGACCGTGCGGTAGTGACCGAGCGCGGTCCATGGCGCAGCATGAGAGAGCTTGAGAACTGAACGTCCGGGAATACCTGACTGCAGTTCCGAAGATTTGACCGGAATGACTGCCACTGGCGCGAAAGGGACATTTATCGGCCGCATTGTGGTCGCGCGCGGGCGCGACGCCGCAGACATACCGCTGATCAATTCATTTGGGCCACATGCTCTGAATCATTCCGCGTCCGGACCTACGAAGTCACGGATAATCCGCAATCAACGGGGCCATGCGCATAGTCCGGACTCAGGCAGTTACGCCGCGCCGGGATTTGGCTTGTACGTTTGTCCGGTTGTCGATAGTCACGTCGCCCTGCGCAGGATCGGGGCTTCTGGCAGCCGATTAACCAAGGCTGTTGCCGCTACCGGTGCGACGCCCGTTTCTTCTTTGGTGCGGCAGGCTTCAACGCCTCGGCGGCGCGTTCGGCCTCGTCCTTGGCAAGCCGCAGTTCCCGCAGCCTGGCCGTCTTCGTGGCTCTCAGTTTCGCCTCGGTCTGGTACTCAACCGTCGCCTTGGCCCGATCCGCGGTTTTCTTCTGCGTTTCCAGAAATCGCGTCTCGGCCTTTTCCATAATATTTTGTCTGCTTTCGGCCATGAAATTTGCTCCTTGCCATTTCGACGAAAAATAAACTGGAAAAAAAGTCGCAGTTTGACTTGCAACGTGACCGTTAATTTTTGAGCGTCTTCAATATTCGATCAGGATTGTGATCGCGATCGAACACTATCATACTTTCGAATATTTTTTTCGCCGGAGAGAAATATTTTTTGGCACTCCTATCATTCGAGTGCCAAAGGGCGTACAGATGTGGCGTGGCCGCCCTAAGCGCCGCCCCAGAAAGAACCCCCAATGAAATTCCGGCCACTTCACGACCGCGTCGTCATCCGACGCGTGGAAGCCGATGTGAAATCCAAGGGCGGGATCATCATTCCCGACACCGCGAAGGAAAAGCCGCAGGAGGGCGAAGTGATCGCCGTCGGACCGGGTTCCCGGGACGAAAGCGGCAAGCTGACCCCGCTCGATGTCAAGGCCGGCGACGCCGTCCTGTTCGGCAAATGGTCAGGCACCGAAGTCACGATCGACGGCGAGGAACTCCTCATCGTGAAGGAGGCCGACATCATGGGTATCATTGAGAAGCCCGCCGCCGAAAAGAAAGCTGCCTGACCGGCGATTTTGCCCCGAGATCAAGACCGAACTGGAAGAAAAAATCATGTCTGCCAAGGAAATCAAATTTTCCACCGATGCGCGCGACAGCATGCTGCGCGGCGTAGAGATTCTCAACAATGCGGTCAAAGTGACGCTTGGCCCCAAGGGCCGCAATGTCATCCTCGACAAAGCCTATGGCGCACCGCGTATCACCAAGGACGGCGTCACCGTCGCCAAGGAGATCGAGCTTGAGGACAAGTTCGAGAACATGGGCGCGCAGATGGTGCGCGAGGTGGCCTCGAAGACCAACGATCTTGCCGGCGACGGCACCACCACGGCGAC
>JBEVEP010000402.1:0-7055 GCA_040512755.1 Mesorhizobium sp. | reverse complement strand
CTCCCTGATACCCGGTGCGCACCAGGTTCCCGTGAAGGCGATGCCGGGATTATGTGAGAGGCGGAAAGGGGGTGGATAAAGAAATTTCGTTTTCTTCATCCCAGTGCTGGGAGCCGCAACGGATGAGGGGGTGTTCCAGCTTGGCGCGCAGCGCTCCGTCCAGCACCCCTCATCCGACCTCGCCTGCGCTTCGCTCCGGCTCGGCCACCTTCTCCCACAAGGGGGAGAAGGAGAGGCGCGATATTCAGCGCTTCAGTCAATCTCGAACGGTGGTGATTGGCGTGGCGCTGAAGCGGTTCCCCCTTCTCCCCTGTGGGAGAAGGTGCCTGAGCGCAGCGAAGGCGGATGAGGGGTGCTCCAGATAGGCGCCGCGGCTCGACCACTTTCTCCCACACGGTAATAAGGGGGAGATCTCCGGCAGGACAGAGGGGGCGCGAAGGAGTGCTGTTCTTGCCATTCTTCCCGGCCATTCTCCGGCGGAAAGGATCGCGAACACCTTCCCTACGGCTCTTCCATAAACAAGGACTGTGGATGCTCCATGTCGCCTCCCTCTGGCCTGCCGGCCATTCCCCTTGTGGGCTCAATGGAGGTAAGCGCCGCTGATCGTTCCATCAGCCGAATTGGCTGGATTTTCGCCGCCTTTGACTGCATTTTCCGCGCTTTCGGAAAGGAAAACGAATGCTTGATGCTGCGGACCACCTCGGTGAAACGGAAATCCTGCCGGCCCGAAAGCTGGCGGCGAGGGTGGCCGGAACGTTCGTGGCGCCGTTCGATCATTTCGTAACCCGCGCGACCGAAGAGCTTCGGCTGGGTTTCGAAGGCATCGAGGGCGACTTCCATGCCGGTTATACGCGGCGTTCCGGCGGCCGTGAGCCCTGGTATCCGCGCGGCACCGAAATGCGCAATGAGCGCCAGCTCTCGATCGTGGCGCCCGACGAGCTCGCCCTGATCGCGGAACGCTTGGCCATTGCGGAACTGAAACCGGAATGGATCGGCGCCAATCTGCTTCTTGAAGGCGTCCCGCACCTCTCGATGCTGCCCTCGGGGACCATGCTGTTTTTCAAAGGTGGCGTGACACTGAAGGTGGACAAGCAGAACGGTCCGTGCCGGTTCTCCGGCCGCTCCATCGCCGAACATGCGGGCATGCCGGATCACGAAGCAGGCTCGCTCCTCTTCCCCACGGTCGCCAAGCGGTTGCGCGGACTGGTGGCGTGGGTCGAGAAACCGGGCGTCATCGATCCTGGCGAGGAGGTTTCAGTGCGAATACCGGAGCAATGGATTTACAGCTGAAACACGATCTTGTTGGAAAAACACCGCGCTAGGCAAAATGATTGCAGCTACGTGAATTATTGTCGCGAGCTGATCTTCGTCAGTCCCGACGCTTCTCTCGCTCATTCATCCTCATCTTCCGCCTCGAGTAGCCGCGTCGCGCGCCAGTTGGTCAGGGTGCCGTTCACCTCATCAATGACGAAGAAGCGCGCCGACTCGCGATCGTAACCCTCCGCAAGCAGCCGCTCATAGGCAGTGTGCTCGTGCCTGACATGGGCAACCGTCGCCAGCCAGACGGCAATCGAGGGCGGCAGCGTTTTCAGATGTTTGGCATTGGCGCCGGCGCGGATCTTCTCCGTGTCGGCATATGGCGCGAGCGGGAGCAAGACCGTGAGGGCCTTGGCGATCGCGCGCTGACGGCCAGTCGTCCCGCTCATTCGCCGCGGTTTCCGGTCGCTTCGGGAATGGCGTCGGTTGAAGCGAAATAGGGTTTGAGATCGATGACGGGGGTTTCGTCGAGCGCGTCAATCGCGTCGAGCGTAATTCTGCCGGCCGCCGCGTCGCAGGAAACGATGCGCGCAATATGCATGCCGACCGGGTTTGGTCGCGCTGGCGAGCGCAAGGCGAAAACGCCTTTGCTAACAAGGGCATGGCGGGGTCTTTGCACAATGATGTTGCGCGGCGCGCGGTCGAGCCATGTGAGGATCGCGACATGACTGTAGCGGTCGAGGCCTTCGAGCCCGGCCCGGTAAAGCGGATCGATTTCGATGGATGCGCCTTGGCCACGCTCACACGCGGCATTCATGTTTTTCGGGCAGTCTTCACGCGTCAGCCACGGCGAATGAACGCGGCCGATGAAGACGACATGGCTGTCTCCAGCCATCCTGGCCGGGTCGAAGGGCAGTTCCTTTTCGCCGTCGCGTTTGTCGAATTCATCCATGCAGAGCACCATCGCGCCATTTTCTTGTTTAATCACGACATGTCGGGTTGCATGTCAGTCCGACATCACATAAAGATATGTTTATATCTGTTGGAGATTGGAATGTCCTTCCGACCGCATGCGACGCTGGATATGATGGTTGATACATTGAAGGCGGCCGCTGAATCCAGCCGGTTGCGCATTCTTGCATTGCTGTCGCGCGGTGATCTCACCGTTTCCGATCTTACCGAAATCCTCAATCAGTCGCAGCCCCGTGTTTCGCGGCATCTGAAGCTCCTGCTCGAGGCCGGGCTGATCGGGCGCTACCAGGAAGGGTCCTGGGCCTATTTCCGGCTCTCCGATTCCGACACCGAGCGCGATTTCGTGCAAGGGCTCGTGTCCCGCGTGCATCTCAGCGACCCGCAGCTCGAGCGCGATCTGGAGCGCCTCAACTCGGTGAAGCGCAAGCGACAGGAGCGGGCCGCGAGCTATTTCAGCGAGAACGCCGCGAGTTGGGACCATATCCGCTCGCTGCACGTGCCGGACGAGTCGGTGGAAGCGGCGCTGAAGCGAATTGTCGGGAAACGACCGTTCCAGGCCATGCTCGACCTTGGAACGGGCACCGGGCGGCTGCTCGAACTGTTTGCGCCGCTCTACCGGCGTGGCGTCGGCATCGACCTCTCGCGCGAGATGCTCACGGTCGCGCGGGCCAACCTCGACAGGGCAGGGATCTCGAATGCGCAAGTGCGGCAGGGCGATGTCTATGCGCCGCCCGTAGAACGCGATGCCTACGATCTCGTCACCATCCATCAGGTGTTGCATTACCTCGATGATCCGCAGCTTGCGATCAAGGAGGCGGCCCGGCTGCTGCGGCCTGCCGGACGCCTGCTGATCGTCGATTTCGCGCCGCATTCGCTGGAATTTCTGCGGGACGAGCACGCCCATGCCCGCTTGGGCTTCGCCGATCGGCAGATTGCGGAGTGGTTTGCGGAGGCCGGGCTCGACCTCAAGGAAACGGAAACGTTCGAACCGCGTGGCGCCAACAACGCAAAGCTTACGGTGAAGCTTTGGCTTGGCCGCGACCGCCGCATGCTGATTGCCGATCCATTCGTGACCGCCGCAACCCAGAAGGAAATAGCCTGATGTCCCAGTTCCGCTTTTCCCGCCGGCCGGACATAGGCGACAAGGTTCGCGTGTCGTTCGAGTTCTTCCCGCCCAAGACCGACGAGATGGAGGGGCGGCTTTGGGACACGGTGACTCGTCTCGAGCGGCTGCGGCCGCGGTTCGTTTCAGTGACGTACGGCGCAGGCGGTTCGACGCGCGAACGCACCGCGCGGACAGTCAGCCGCATACGCAACGAAACCGGGCTGACGCCCGCCGCGCATCTGACGTGCGTCGACGCGACCCGTGAAGCCGTCGACAAGGTGATCGCCGATTTCGTTGAAATGGGGGTGACGCATTTCGTCGCCCTTCGTGGCGATCCGGCCGAGGGCGTCGGCGCGCACTATCGTCCTCACCCGGGCGGATACGCCAATGGTGCGGAACTGGTCGGAGCGCTGAGAAGCTTGGGCGATTTCGATATTTCCGTCGCCGCCTATCCGGAAAAGCATCCCGAAAGCCCGGATTTCGCGACAGACATCGACATGCTGAAGCGGAAGGTCGACAACGGGGCGACCCGCGCCATTACCCAGTTCTTCTTCGACAACGACCTCTACGAGCAATATGTCGAGCGCGCGCGGCGCGCGGGCATTTACATTCCCATCGTGCCCGGCATCCTGCCGGTGCACAATTTCGCGCAGGTTACCAACTTCTCCTCACGCTGCGGGGCGCATGTGCCGTCATGGCTGGCCGAGCGCTTCGATGGCTTGGAGAAGGACCCGCAAACTCATGCACTGGTCGCGGCGGCGGTCGCGGCCGAACAGGTCCATGACCTGGTCGAGCGCGGCGTGGCTGACTTCCATTTCTACACGATGAACCGCTCGGACCTCGTCTTCGCAGTATGCCACATGATCGGCATTCGGGCCGACGCATGTGAACCGGCTGCGGGCGCTGCTTCAGCGGCGGCCTGAGCAATTCCAGGAAAAGTGGAAACCGGTTTTCCGTCCGGAATTGCGTCAAAACGAAAACTCTACACAAGCAAAAGGCCGGGACTAGGACCCGGCCTTTCGGAAGATTGAGGGGGATATCACCGCTATCGGCTTATGGGAGAACTCCCATAATGAGGGCGCCGATAAAGGCGAACGCAGCACACATCATCAGAGCGTTGATAGGCCGTGTCAGTCCCATGGCATAGCCTCCTCTTTGTATCAACGGAGGCTGAATCTAGAAACATTTCTGCAACAGGCAAGAAGAAAATGTGCTGCAATGCGACAAGATTGTGAAAATTTCGACCTTTTTGTGGCCGTTAACCCTTGTTTTCACTGACCAAAAGGCGGGTATCCGGATTGTGGATTTCCAGTCTGGCGACCTGTCCAAACGGTGGTGGTTTTTGATCAGTGAAGTGTGCACCACCCTTCCAATACATTTAGCGACGCAGCAGTCGTCCGTCGATTGTAACAAGGCCGAACCCGATCAAGGCCATGCCGGCAAATTCGAACGGTTCCAACCTTTCGCCGAGGAACAGCGCTCCAAGAAGGATGGCGCTGACCGGCACGATGAGCGTAACCAGCGACGCGTTGATCGCGCCGGCTGAGGCGATCAACCTGAAGTACAGGATATAGGCGAAGGCCGTGGACAGCAGTGCGAGTGCGAGAACCGAGGCCCACACCGGCGCACTTGCGGTGAGCAGTTCGGCGCTGCCGTAAAGTGTCAGCACCACAGGAAGCATGATCACGGTGGACGCCGTCAGCTGTCCGGTCGCGATGATTGTCGGCGGAAGAAACCGGAAGCGCTTTGCATACACGCTTGCGCAGCCATAGGAAACCGAGGCTCCTATGAGGGCGAACTTTGCCCAGGCGGGGCCGCCGATGCCGGCAAGCAGACCAGGGCCGATCATGATTGCGGTCCCGGCAATGCCGAGCACAATGCCTGCGATCTTGTTCCAGGAGAGTTTTTCGTCGCGTGTGAAGGCGTTGGCGATCAGCACGGTCCAGAAGGGTGTTGTGGCATTCAGCACCGAAGCGAGGCCGGCGCCGAGTTCGGTCTGGCCGAGGAAGATCAACGAGAACGGAATGATGTTGTTGAGGCAGGCGAGCGCGACGAAGCTTGCCGCATGGGGGATCGCTAGCCGCAGCGAAGGGCCGCGCATTGCAAGATAGAGGTGCAACGCCAGCGCGGCGATCGAGACCCGGAACAAGACGAGCGCGAGCGGTGGAATCTCGGCGACGGCAATACGGGCGAAAAAGAACGAGCCGCCCCAGATCGCGCCGAGGCACAGGAGCATGAGCCACTGCTTCGCGCTCATTGTCAGTTGAACGGGCTTGATAGTGTCGGTCGTCATCGCTGTGTCCTGTTGAAGGAACGCAGGGATAGGCGGGGCAGGGCTTCTGCGCCACCTGTTTCCTGAGCAGCGTCCATACGATGCCCACGCCGGATTGGCTTGGACCACGATGCGGAGACTGCTGCAGCAGCATGCACACGAAGCGGCAAGGACTGTGTACGTCGAGGGCCGCGAATTTCAGCCCAACCCCTTCCCAAAGTGGTTCCACTTTTGGTGGTCATACGCTACAGCGCCGCGCGTCATGTCGGACGCGCAAGGACGCTGTAGCTCTTCTTGAAATCTACGCATCGTGCTTTCCGAAATCGATTCCGATTTTCGGGCCGATGCGCTAGGTTTCGCGCGCTCGGGCCGCGATACGAACAGGCCGGTCGGTCTTGCGCTGGATTGCGCTTTAAGGTCAGCGCATGATCGGCCGCCGAATCGCTTCACCTCGGCGACTCTGTGTCTGGAGGGCTCATGCAACGATTCGATACCGCGCACGAGGCAGCCCTTGCGCTTCGCCCTGACGATCCGATCTATTGCTTCCGGCCAGAAGTGCTGAAAGCAGACTGCCGGCAATTCATGGGCATGTTTCCCGGCAAGACGGCCTATGCGGTAAAGACGAACGGCGAAAGGCTGGTACTCAAAACGTTGTCGGAAGCGGGCGTGACGGCCTTCGACGTAGCATCGCCGGCCGAGTTCGAGGCAGTGCGAGCGGTCGCGCCGGATGCCGAGATGCTCTACATGCACCCGATAAAGGCACAGTCCGATATCCGGCTTGCTCTGGAAAAATACGGCATCCGCGTCATCGCCATCGATCACGAAGACGAAGTGACGAAACTGACGCGCGTGGTGCGCGCACTCGATATCGATCCCGGAGCGATCACGGTCTTTGTTCGCATTCAAACCAAGGGATCGGCGGCCTACGAGCTGTCGAAAAAATTCGGCGCTGGTCCGGCTTATGCGGTGGAACTGGCCGACCGGCTGCATCGCACCGGCTACAAGGTGGGTATTGCTTTTCACGTCGGCAGCCAGATTGAGGATCCCGACACGTATGAGCGGGCGCTGGCTTCCGCCGACTGGATCCGTAACCGGATGGAGCCGCCGCTGGCCGGGCTCGATGTCGGAGGCGGGTTCCCGGCCGAGTATGGACATGACCCGAACCGGAAAAAGGCGGAAATGCCCTCCATCGGACAGATCATGTCGCGGCTTCGCAGCGACATCAGCGAGTACCAGTTCGACGATGTGCCGCTGGTGGCGGAGCCGGGCAGGGTGATCGTTGCGAAGGCGTTTTCGCTGATCGTACGCGTGCTTCTGCGAAAGGGCAGGCGCCTCTACATCAACGACGGCATCTGGGCCTCGCTGTCGGATAGCTGGACCGGAAAGATCACGCTGCCCGCCCGCTTCATTCCCGACCCGGCAATCCGCAGCAGGAACGGGGAAGTGAAA